>SCTZ01000104.1 GCA_004297765.1 Chloroflexota bacterium
TGCTCTCGAAGATCGTCGAGCGCGTCGAGGAGGCGGGGGCAGCGGCGCCGCTGGAGGAGGCGGCGGTGATCATCTCCGGCGGTCGCGGTCTCGGCGGCCCGGAGCCCTTCAAGATGCTCGAAGACCTCGCCGGAGCGCTGGGCGGTGCCGTGGGCGCATCGCGCGCCGCGGTGGATGCCGGCTGGCTCTCCTACCCGCACCAGGTCGGGCAGACCGGCAAGACCGTGAAGCCTTCCCTGTACATCGCCTGCGGCATCTCGGGGGCGATCCAGCACAAGGTCGGCATGCAGACCTCGAACTACATCGTGGCGATCAATAAGAACGCCGACGCGCCGATCTTCACCTTCTGTGATCTCGGCATCGTCGGCGACCTCTTCCAGATCGTCCCGGCGCTGACGGAGGCGATCCGTAAGCGCAAGCAGATGGGCTAATCGCCAAGAAATGGTAGGCTGTCGCTCCGCAAAGACGGCAGCCTACAGCATATTTAGCAGCCAACGCAGGCGGAATTGCCTGCCATCGTGGTTCGCCTCGCTTTCGGAGATCGTCCTCGAGCGCTGCTGACGCCAGAAGGAGGAAATTGGCCCCCACCGGCAATTATCTGATCCCGCTGCGCGGCACGCCGTCCGCCGACGGCGTGAAGGCGCTGGCCGGCGAGGTCTGCAGCAAAGAGGCGCTCTGGTCGTGCACCGCCTGCCGGGCCTGCATGCACTTCTGCCCGGTGTTCATCGAGCACGTGCCGAAGATCGTGGACATGCACCGCTACCTCGTGCTCACCGAGAGCGAGTTCCCGACGGAGCTCAACTCGGTGTTCACGAAGTGAAGAAGATCATCACCACCTGCCCGCACTGTTTCAACACGTTGAAGAACGAGTACCCGCAGTTCGGCGGCAGCTACGAGGTGATCCACCACGCCGCCTTCCTCGCCGACCTGACCGCCCAGGGCAAGGTGAAGGTGAGCAAGTCGCTGCAGCGGACGATCACGATACACGACCCCTGCTATCTCGGCCGCTACAACGACATCTATGAGCAGCCGCGCCAGGTGCTGCATGCCATTCCGGGCGTCAAGCTGGTGGAGGTGGCGCGCTCGCGCGCCCGGGCGATGTGCTGCTGCTGCGGCGGCGGGCCGCGGGCCTTCATGGAAGACCGCCACGGCAAGAAGATCATCGAGGCGCACGTCGAGCAGGCCATGGCCGTCAGCCCGGACGTGATCGGCACCGCGTGTCCGTACTGTATGACGATGCTCGAGGACGGCATGAAGGCCAAGGGCGTCGACGAGAAGATGAAGCCGATCGACGTCGTCGAGCTGCTCGCCGAGGCGATCGAGCCGGCGCCAGTCTCTGCCAACAGCGTAGAGGTCCGCAGCTAGACAGACAGGTATTAGGGCAGGAGGATAAGCGATGCAGATACTGCCGGGCATTCACCATCTCCATGTGCCGATTCCCGAGAGCTCGCTGGGTTATCTGAATGCCTATCTGGTGAAGGCTGATGACGGTAACCTGCTGATCGACACGGGATGGAACACGGATGAGGCCTTCGGCGCCCTCGTCCGGCAGTTGGGCGATGCCGGCGTCTCCTTGTGCGACCTCAGATACATTGCCATTACGCACGTCCACCCCGACCACTACGGCCTTGCCGGACGTCTTCTCCAGCACTGTGACGCGAAGCTGGTAATGCACGAGATCGAGCGCCCGTTTCTGAGGTCACGATACCTTGAGTATGCGAATCTGCTCGCCGAGGTGGATCAGTGGCTGCGCATCAACGGCGTGCCAGACGAGGACTGGCGCGATCTAGGGTATGCCTCCATGCCGGTGCTAGAGTTGGTTCAGGTAGCGATGCCGCATATCACTGTGCGCGGTGGCGAGCATCTAATGGTTGGCGACTTCGATTGGGAGGTTGTCTGGACGCCTGGCCACTCGCCAGGACACGTCTGTTTCTACGAAAGCAGCCGTCGCGTGCTCGTCTCGGGCGACCACGTGCTGCCCGCAATCACCCCGAACATAAGTATGCACACCCAATCGATGGGCAATCCGCTCGGAGACTACCTCGTGTCGCTGCAGACAGTGGCAGCGCTGCCAGTGGAGATCGTGCTGCCCTCGCACGGGGAGCCGTTTCGTGACCTGCATAAGCGCGTCAGCGAGCTCCGGGATCAAATCGAGCGGCGTCGACAACATGTCGTGGCGGCTGCCGGGGAGGCCAAGACCGCGTACCAGATCGCGGCGGAGATTCCCTGGAATACGAAGGGTGTGCCATGGTTGGATCTGCCGCCCTTGCACAAGCGTGCCGCCGTCTTCGAGACGATTGCTCACATTGAACGACTTTGTGCTGAAGGTGTCCTGTGCAAGACGATCAAGGGCGGCACGTTCTGGTACGCAGGCAAGAGGTCAGTGTAGGCCATGCACCTAGGATCAGGCTGTCTCTGCCACCAACGCTAGCGGATCGGCTTTGGGGATGACCTGTCCCCATCAACAGCTTCGTCGTCGTGTGCTTTGCGACGGCGGAGCACTTCTGGGTCAGGGGATGGCCCGCAGTGTGAGGAGCCTGTCACTCCACGTAGACGCCATTTTCTTTCTGGAGATACCTTATGGAACTGGTCGATCGCATGCTCGAGGGGAATTCTCTTTCGCTCGCCCGACTGATATCGATGGTCGAGAACCGCTCACCCGCAGTGCCTGAAATCATGCGCCGCATCAACCAGAATCTCGGGCACGCCTATCGCATCGGTATCACTGGACCGCCCGGCGCAGGGAAAAGCACGCTTACAGACCGCCTGACCACCGTTCTCCGCCAGCGTGGTCAGAGCGTTGGTATCGTGGCTATCGATCCGACAAGCCCGTTCTCCGGAGGGGCATTGCTCGGTGACCGTATTAGGATGCAGCAGCATTACCTCGACCCGGGCGTATTCATTCGATCGATGGGCACGCGCGGCTCCCTCGGTGGGCTTGCCCGCGCGACAAAGGATGTCGTCAGGCTGCTCGATGCCTCGGGCAAAGATTGGGTGATTGTAGAGACCGTCGGTGTCGGACAGACGGAGCTCGACGTCGTTGAGGCTGCGGATACGACGATTGTCGTGCTCGTTCCCGAAAGCGGCGATGCGATTCAGACCATGAAGGCCGGGCTGATGGAGATTGCCGATATCTTCGTCGTGAACAAGGCTGATCGGGGTGGTGCCGACCGGCTGGTAGCGGAGATCCAGAGCATGGTTCGACTCGCACAGAAGGGCAACGGCTGGGAGATACCTGTGATCAGCGCTCAGGCCGAGCACAGCAGGGGCATCACTGAGATTACGCTGGCAATTGAAGAGCACCGTGCCATGCTCAAGCACTCTGGCGAGTTCGATCGCCGCCGCGAGCAGTTCCGTCGTCATGAGCTAATTGAGATCATCAAGGAGGGTTTCAAGACCAGCCTCCTTGAGCGCTCACGTGATGACAGCGTCCTCGGGCGCTGTGTTGAGAAGGTCATGGCCGGCGAGCTTGATTGTTATTCCGCTGCCTGCCAGATACTCCACGACACCGATCTCTTGCACAGCATCCTTGCCAGTAACGGAAGCGAAAGGTAATCTGCGCCCACCGTATCAACGTGGCATCGGGGAACGCTACCTATTCTGAGCAAATACGGAGGAGATCGCAATGGCGATGCAATGGAGAGCACGGGGTCTTACTGGAAGCCCATTTGGAACATCCTTGAGGACAAGTTTACCCTCCTGCTGGTAAACGCCAGGGAGATCAAGGCTCTGCCAGGACGCAAGACAGATGGCAAGGACTGCGAATGGATCGATCTCCCGCTGCAGGATTCGCGTCGACCAATGAGTCAGATAAAGGAGGAGGTTTGTGAAAACGCCGCTTTGGCAACCTACCGAGGAGCGCAAACAGCAGGCAAACATCACGACTTTTATTGCCCTTGTAAACGAGCGATTCGGCCTTCGAATTGGCTCGTACGCAGCGCTGCACCGCTGGTCGATCGAACAGATTCCCGACTTCTGGGCGGCGATGTGGGAGTTCGCCACAATCAGAGCCTCGCGGCACTACGATGCGGTGGTCGACAACCTGAACACGTTCCCCGGCACCGAGTGGTTCCCAGGCGCAAGGCTGAACTTCGCCGAGAACCTGCTGCGCTATCGCGACGACCAGCCGGCCTTCATCTTCCGCGGTGAGACCGCGAAGGCCGCCCGCATGAGCTACCGGGAGCTATACGACACGGTGGCAAGGCTAGCGAAGGCGCTGCGGGCAATAGACGTTAAGCCCGGCGACCGGGTGGTGGGCTACATGCCGAACCTGATGGAGACGGCGATTGCGATGCTCGCCGCGACGAGCATAGGGGCGGTGTGGTCGTCCTGCGCCACGGATATCGGCCCCGATGCCGCCCTCGACCGCCTCGGCCAGGTGCAGCCCAAGGTGCTCTTCACCGTCGACGGCTACTTCTACCGGGGCAAGATCTTCGATACCCTCGGCCACGCCGCGGCAGTGGCCAAAGGTATCCCTTCGCTGAAACGCACGGTCGTCGTGCCCTATGTTGCGGAGCAACCCGAGGTCGGCCTGATCCCCAACGCCATACGCTACCAGGACTTCCTTGTCAAGGAGCAAGGACTGGAGATTGCCTTCGAGCAGCTACCATTCGACCACCCGGTGTACATCATGTTCTCCTCCGGCACGACAGGCAAGCCGAAGTGCATAGTGCAGGGAGCCGGCGGCATCCTGATCAACCACTGCAAAGAGTTGCTGCTGCACACCGATCTCAAGCGCGAGGACACGATCAGCTATATCACGACCTGTAGCTGGATGATGTGGAACTGGCTCTTGAGCGCTTTGGGGGTCGGCGCAAGCATCGTCCTTTACGATGGCAACCCCACGTACCCCGATGCCGGGGCCATGTGGAAGCTGATCGCAGAAGAGAGGATCAACGTCTTCGGGCTGAGCGCAAGCCTCGTGAATTTCCTGCGCAGCCAGGGGGTGAAACCGGGGCGCGACTACGACCTCGCCGCGCTCAAGACTATATCACAGACCGGTTCGGCACTTTCCGCGGAGGGCTTCGAGTACGTCTACAAAGAGATCAAGCAAGACGTACACTTCAACTCGATCTCCGGGGGCACGGACATCAACGGCTGCTTCGTGGCGGGCAACCCGATCAGCCCGGTCTATGCCGGTGAGCTGCAGGGACCGGCCTTGGCCATGAACGTGAAGGCCTACGACGAAGCGGGCAGGGTGGTCTACGACCGGCAGGGGGAGCTGGTTTGCGAGGCCCCTGCCCCCTCGATGCCTCTGTACTTCTGGGACGACCCGGACGGCGCGAAGTACCAGGCGGCCTACTTTTCGGTCTACCCGAACGTCTGGCGGCACGGCGACTACATCGTCATACACGAGGATACCGGCGGGATAACCTTCTACGGGCGCTCCGACGCCACGCTGAAACCCTCGGGGGTGCGCATCGGCCCCTCGGAAATCTACAACCAGCTCGAGGGGGTGGCGGAGGTCGCCGACAGCCTGGCCATCGGGCAGTACCATCAGGGCGACCAACGGATCATCCTCTTCGTAAAGCTCGCCCCCGGCTTTTCCTTGGACGAGGCGCTCAAGGAGAAGATCCGCAGCACGCTAAAGGAGAATGCCTCGCCCCGCCACGTGCCGGCTTTAATTGTCGCGGTGCCGGACGTGCCCTATACACTCAATGGGAAAAAGGTGGAGAGCGCCGTGACGAATATCGTGAACGGGCGCCCGGTGATCAACCGCGATGCCCTGATGAACCCGGAGTCTCTCGACTACTACGAGCAGCTTCTCCCAAAGCTTCAACAGTAACTTCGCTTTACGCTGTCTACTTCACGATAGTCATAATGTCGGCGTCCCACTCGGAAATAGCTTAGTCCATTGACCGAGGCGGACGCTTTGGCGCTGCGCATTGCTAGGGTCGCGCCACTGGCGATGAGCCTCGTCAAGGAAGCGGTCAACAAGGGACTCGATCTCAGTCTCGAGTAGGGGCTCGACCTCGAGAAGCGGCTGACTGCGACGGTCTTTGCATCGGCTGATGCTTGGGCAGGGCTACAAGCGCTGGTGAAGGGCGGAGAGGCAGTCTTAAGAGAGAGGTAGACTGAAGTAGAAGGTAGCACCCTCGTGCTCGTCGCCCTCGAACCACATTCTACCGCCATGGCGCACGATGATTCCTTTGGAGATGTACAGGCCGACGCCCATTCCGCCAAAGTCATATGGCGTGCCGATGTGCGCACTATAGAAGCGCTGGAAGATCCGGGCCTGCTTATCCTTGGGAATGCCTACACCGTGATCCCTGACCGAGACCACGGCTTCGTTCCCCTGAACGGTCACTGCCACGTCCACTTCGCTGCCCTGTGGGGAGTACTTAGTCGCGTTGCTCAGCAGGTTGAGCAATACTTGCTCCAAACGATCATGGTCGCCCTGCACTACCACCGGCTCGGCTTTCACGAGCTGGATGTAATGCTTCTGCGCGGTGAGCGCCATCCGGTCAACCACTATCCTGGCAAGCTCGGACAGGTCGATCTGCTCCATTGTCAGCTCAAGGGAGCCGGCGTGCAGCCGTGAGATGTCTAGCAACTCTTGCACAACATTGTCAATCCGATTGGCGCCCCGATCGATCGCTTCGAGCATGCTTCGGTGGGGTGGAGAGAGCGCTCCTCCGCCTCTCAAAAGGACTTGGGCATAGCCCTTCATCATCGCCACGGGAGTCTTCAGCTCGTGGGCGGCGACCGAGATGAACTGGTCCTTCAGACGGTCGAGCTCGGTAAGCTCGGTGACGTCCCGCACCACCGCGACGGCGCCAACTATCTGGCCTTTCTCGTCCCTGATGGGCGCTGCGCTCGTGCGGACGTAGATGTCACGCTGTGTGCTTCGATCGTAGCCGACCGCTTGCTGCCCTACGACTAACTGCCCGGAAAGCGCACGCGCGAGGGACGTCTCCTCGGCTGCAACGGGCCTGCCGTCCAGATGCCGCAACCTGCCCAGGTCTGGGATATCCGCCAGCGTCTTCCTCGCTACGTCGTCACCGGTCGGTGACAAGAGTTGCCAACCAGACTCGTTGATAAGGGTGATGTTACCCTCTGCGTCGCAGACGAAGACGGCGTCGACCATGTTGTCGATGACTGCCTGCAGTGCGCTGGCTCGCTGCTGCGCCACTGCTGCCAACTCCTCCACCTTCTTGCGCGTGCGCACCTGCTCGGTGGTATCGAGAAACAAGAATATCAGGGCGTTTTCCTGCTCCTCCGAGACCAGCAACCGTGCGACGGTTGATGTCACGTACATCTGCTCGAGGGGCCCCTCAGGAGAGCGTCGGACGCGGTCGGGCTCGTCGACGTAGTGGACTGGCTCGCCCGTACGCAAGACTTGTTGGAGTTCCGGCAACCGAACGGCAGCTGTCTCTGGAAACACCTCGGCATACGTCTTGCCCAGCGCCCGCATCCCCAGAGACGGAATCATCTTTTGGGCGGCCTTGTTGATCAGCTCGTAGACCAAATCCGGGCCCCGACATACCACAATGCCCGCCGGTACGTTGGCGATGATCATTTCGAGGAGGGCGCGCTGCGCCTCCAGCTCGGACTGTACGCGGGCTTCGACTATCTTGGCCCGCCGGCGCTCCTCCGCCAGTGCCCTATCTTTCTCACGTATCTCCTCGCGCAAGCATTGGTTGCTGGCAATCGCCTTGTCCAATGCATGCTGAGTCGACGCCAGCCGCCTAGCGACCTCCAGTAGCCTAGTCCCATCGGTTGCCTTGTCCTTAGCCATCTCGTCTCCTTACTTGGTAGGAGTCTTGTTGTTGTGCCTACACCAAGCATTATTATACCCTCACGATAGAAAGGGGTACCACCCCATTGAACCGTGATTGGAGATGGGATAGCGGTGGGCACCATTGCCAACGGGTTCACGAGCAGGTTATCCAGCAAGGACAGATCGATCCCGATTGACTCCCTAGCCCAGACAACCGTCTTCGCGTAACTTCGCGACCTCCAGTTCCCTGTACCCGAGCTCCTGAAGCACGGCATCGGTATCAGCTCCAGTCAGCACACCTAACCGCCTGATGCTCCCAGGGGTCTCGGAGAGCTTAATCGGGATGCCGACTTGTTTCACTGACCCCAATGTTGGATGCGCGAGCTCCACGAGCATTTCTCGGTGGAGCACCTGAGGGTCATTGAGTGTCTCGTTGATGTAGTACACTGGTGCCACACAGGTCTGCTCGTCCTTAAGATGCTCGTTCCACTCGTCCCTGGTCCGAGTCTCGAAGATGGCCGCAAACTCGGCGATCACCTGCTCGGCCTGTTCTCGTGAGGAGGGCTCTCGGTCCGGAATAAGATCTTCGCGACCGAGCGCACGGCAGAGCTTCGCCCACAGGTGGGGTTCGGCGGCGCCAATCGTTATGTACTCACCGTCCTTGCAGCGGAACACCTGTGCCCAAGGAGCACTGCCGGTGAAGCGAGTCTCACCCCGCTTCGGAACCTTCCCGCTCTCCAAATACTCGGATGCCGACCACGTCATCAGCGAGAGCACCGTGTCGAGGAAGGCGACGTCCACGAACTGGCCCTTGCCCGTCTTCGTTCGTGCCATGAGGGCGAGCAAGACGCCTATGACCCCATGCAGCCCAGCGCCGGACAGGTCTGCGACGATGTTGCTCGGCAGGTAGGGCCGGCCGTTGCGCTCGCCGATCAGGCTAAGAGCGCCACCCAGAGCAATGAAATTCATGTCGTGTGCGGGAACCAAGGCATACGGCCCGGTTTGGCCAAAGCCGCTCAGCGCACAATAGACGAGCCGCGGGTTGAGCTCACTCAGCGCAACGTAGCCGAGACCCAGGCGGTCCATCACACCCGGTCGGAAACCCTCGATCAACACGTCCGCGCGCTCCACGAGCCGGCGCAACACCTGGCGTGCCGCCTCCTTCTTCAGGTCGAGGACTATGCTCCGTTTGTTCCTGTCCGTCGGATTGTAGGCGGCAAACCGCTCCTCCGTGGTCCCTGCCGCTTGAACCGGCAGAGAAGGTCCGGGTGGATCGACCTTGATCACCTCCGCGCCAAAATCCGCCAGAAACATTGCCGTGTAGGCGCCGGGGTAGCGGCGCGCCAAGTCAAGTACGACTATTCCGTCCAGGCTATACATTCGCCCACTGTCCTCCACTATCGCTGCGCTCGCTCTTTCAGGGCAAGCTGAACTATCCCGAGGAAGCGCTCGACCTCTAGTCGTAGCGCTTCTTGTTCCGCTGTAAAGGCGAAATCCATCGCCGTTTCCTCCTCATCTCGGGATCCCTTCTCGTCGAGGAACTGCCGCTTGGGCAGATGAGTTCAATCTCCCTACTTGGTGTCCGCATTCAGGCGGCCGCCTTGGGCTTGGAATCACGTGGGGGCGGGTCGTGAAACCCGCCCCTTGTTGCATTGATCGTGCCTACCCGACACCGGTGCGCGCTGGCGTCTGCTGGAGTAGCACAGAGCACACAGCCATTCGGATGTGAGGCCTGACTAGCGGCCGGTATACTTTGGCGCGCGCTTCTCGAGGAAGGCAGAGGCCGCCTCCAGCAAGTCCTCGCTCATCATGCTGTGTCCTTCCAGGGACAGCGAATAGTCGAGCACGAGGTTTGTCGCGGCGAGCACGTGCTTGTTCACCGCACGCTTCGACCAGCGCACTGCGCGCTGCGGGTTTCCGAGGATAGTCTGGGCCATCTTGTTCACCGCAGGCCAGAACTCTTCCGCCGGCACGGCGTAGTTGATCAGCCCGATACGCTCAGCCTCGGTCGCCCTCATCAAGTTGCCGGTCATCAAGTACTCCTTCGCGCGTGCCGGACCAACCAGCAGTGGCCAGATCACGGCGCCCCCATCGCCCGCTACCAGACCGACCTTGACGTGGGGGTCTCCGATCCGCGCGCTATCGACCGCGATAATCACGTCGCAGAAGAGGGCAAGGGTAGCGCCCAGACCGGTGGCGTCACCGTTCACCGCGGCGATGATCGGCACATCCAAGTCCAGAAGATCGTGCACTAACTTGCGTGCCTCGCGCAGCATGCCTGGGGTGTAATCGCTATTCTTGTATTGGGTCTTGATCCATGAGATGTTGCCGCCGGCTGAGAAAGCCTTGCCTTCACCCGTGAGAATGATCAGGTCCACCCCTGGTTCGGTCTGAGCGTCGGCAAAGACTTGAGCTAGCTCAGTATGGACGTCCCCGGTCACGGCGTTAAGTATATCCGGCCGATTGAGCTTGATGGTTAAGATGCGGTCTTGCTTCTCGATCATAAGGTTGCGGTAGGTCTGCATCTCTCCTCCTTATCGATAGTTTTGACGGTGGTCCAACCGGCGGGCGAGATGCGAGTTCAGCGCCCGCCGGGGCCGCCGTTACTGTGATCAACGCTGCCCACAGCTTGGCGGATCGGATTTCGGTCTACGAGCACTGCATCCCATTCCCACCGATCATGGGATCGTGGACGCTCAACCGGCACGTCCGACGTAAGGAATGACCGCTTCGCCGAAGAGCCTCAGGGTCTCCATGACCCGCTCGTGCGCGGGACCGTTGTGCTGACGGAAGCATATAATGATCTGTTCGACGCCCACCTCTTTCCGCCACCATTCCGCCTGGCGAATGCAGTCCTCCGGCGATCCTATGATGAAGTGATTGGGGCCGAAGTGCTCGATCGTCAGTTGATCGGCCGACTCGATCTCCTTCACCCAGGGGTGATGCCGCTCGGTGAAGTGGCCCAAGCTCCAATAATGGCGGTAAAGGCTCAGGAGGTGCGGCTTGTACTCAGCCAAGGCTTGCTCTTTCGTCTCGGCCACCCAGCCCTCACGCATCACGGCGACGTGTGGCGTCACCCCCCGCTGGTCGCAGAGGTCCCGGTAGCGGCCGGTCATCTGCTTGGCCACCAGTGGGGGCAGGTTGGGATCGATGTACCAGCCATCGGCGAGATGGGCGGCGCGGGCGACCGCGGCCTCGACCGAGCCTCCGAGCCAGACCGGCGGGTGGGGCTTTTGGAACGGCTTGGGATTGATCCTGACGTTCTCGAAATGGTAGTGCGCGCCGTGGTAGGAGAAGACATTCTCCGCCCAGCAGCGCCGGAGGATCGCGATGAATTCCTCCGTACGGGCGATGCGCTCGGCGCGAGGGACGTCGAACGCCGTGAAGTCCGCGGGCTCGACGCCAGCGCCCAGGCCGAGAATGAAACGGCCTCCGGAGGCGATGTCGATCAGCGCCACGTCCTCGGCGACGTGCACCGGGTGGTAGAGAGGTGCGATGAGGACGCCCGTGCCGATCTGAATGCGCTTGGTCTGCGTTGCCAGGGCCATCGCCAGGAGCAAGGGAGAGGTTAGACAATCAGCCTTCTGCTGATGGTGCTCGCCGAGGAAGACGGAGCTGAAGCCGAACGCCTCGGCCTGCTGCGCCTCCTCGACGATCTCCGAGAGAAGACGATCGAGGCCCATCCCACGCTGGGCGATCGGGGGCATAATGCCAAACTTCAGCATAGCAGCATCGGGCTCCTCGTTCACGGCAGCTCCTTACCCACGTTCTGGTTAATGTACTCGACGACCGGGGCCGTCAGACTGCCCATGAATACCTCGCTCACACCCATCTCTTTGAGCACTGGGATGTCTGCTTTGGGGAACACGCCCCCAACGAGCACCAGAACGTCGTCCAGCCCGTGCTTTCCGACCAGCTCTATGACTTCGGGAATGTAGATCAACTGTTCACCGGAGAGAATGCTAAGCCCTATCACGTCGACACTCTCTTGCAGCGCCGCTTGAACGATATTCTCGGGTGTCTGGAAGCGCCCAAGATAGACGACTTCCATGCCGGCATCGCGCAGGGCCCGGGACAGCACCTTGACACCAAGGTCATGGCCGTCCAGCCCCACCTTGGTTAGCAGGACACGAATTCTGCGCGCTGAAGTCATTTATCCCCTCCGTGGCGGCAACGGCGACTCGCGCAGCCCGAACGGGTCATAGCTCAGGCCGTAAGCCTCCCGAATTACGCCTATGATTTCTTCTCTCGTCGCGTCGGACTTGGCGGCTTCGACCATCGCCGGTATCAGGTTGACGTCGTGGCACTCGGCCTTGCCGCGCAATTGCGCGAGCGCGTCGCGCAGCTTTGCCTGGTCGCGGCCGGCCTTGAACCGCTTGACGGCCTCGACGTGGTCGGTGATCGAGTGGGCAGACGGACGAAACGTCGAGAAGGTAGAGTCTTCCTCCTCCGTTGTGAAGGCATTGACGCCGACGACGATCCGTTCCCCCCTCTCCATGCGTTGCGCGTACTCGTACGCGCTGGCCTCCCACTGCTGGTCGAACCAGCCCGACTTCATGGTCTCCAATACGCCACCGCGCTCTTCAATCCGGGCCAGCGCCTTGTTTATCTCTTGCTCCATTCGGTCCGTGAGATGCTCCACGTAGTACGAGCCGCCCAGAGGATCGGCTACGTTCGTCACGCCGGTTTCATAGGCCAGAATCTGCTGGGTGCGGATGGAAACGGTGGCCGCCTCTTCCGAGGGCAAACAAATTCCCTCGTCGTAGCAGGCGGGTGTTACCGCCTGCGCCCCGGCCAGCACGGCCGAGAGCGCCTCGGTCGTGATCCGAATGATGTTGTTGATGGGCTGCTGCTGCGTCAGAGAGCTTCCCGCAGTCTCGACCGCAAACCTGAACTGGAGCGAGCGCGGGTTCTGCGCGCCGTAATGCTCCCGCATCAGTCGCGCCCACATTCGGCGCATCGCCCGGAGCTTGGCGATCTCCTCGAAGAAGTCAATGTGGGCGGAGCAGAAGAAGGTGATCCTCGGCGCGAATTCGTCAACGCCCAGGCCTCGCTCCAACACACGGTCGACATAGTACTTGGCCTTGGCGAAGCACCAGCCGGCCTCGTCGATTGCGGTCATGCCCAGCTCGCGATGGTTGTACGAGTCCACGTATAGGCAGTAGGCACGAGGCAGGTGCCGGGTGCAGTACTCCACCACGTCCACGGCGAGCTTCACGCCCAAGTCGAGGGTATCGACCTTGTCGACGAGACCGCCGCACCAGTAACTCAGCAGCGGGTCGTTGATGATCGTCACCCGCAACGGCGCGAGCTCCAGACCTTGTCTCTCGACCAGCGCGACGTAGAAGGCCAGCATCACCGGGCTCGAGAAGGCCTGAGACTGCATAACAAGGCTGATCTGGTCGAGACGGATGCCCTCGGTGAGGATCTGCATATCTCGCAAGGAGCCGATGCTCACACCCTGAAGGCCCACCTCTTTCACGACGCGGGGGTGGTCGGCGTCGAGGCCCATATGACTGGCGATGTCAAGTTCGATGTTGAGGCCGGTGAGCCCTTCTTTGAGATAGTATCTCCACCTCTCGTTCGTGTCCGCCGGGCTGCCGTATCCTGCCTGCAGGCGCTGTGTCCACGACTTGGTGCGATAGCCGCCCGGGTGTATCCCACGAGTGAACGGATAGGCTCCGACGTCGCCGATGTCGGTGTCGTAGTCGATGTGCCGAATGTCCGCCGGGGTGTAAGAATCCTTGACCGGCAATCCGGAATAGGTCCGCGCTTCCGCGGCAACCTCGGGCGAAGACTCCGAGAGTCTCTGTGCGTTCGTCATTGCGGATTAACCTCCTGCGAGCATGATTGCCCGCGCTTGAGTAAGAAACCCGTTGCCGGTGCGCTTGCGCCGGACGTAAGGTATTCTGTCATCGACCGATGAAGGTAGGCTCCCTCTTATCTAGGAAAGCTTTCACTCCTTCGTTGAAATCATCGGTCTGGACACACACGCTTTGCGCCCACGCCTCATAGGAAAGCTGAAGCGCAAAGTTGTTTGCTTCCAGTCCCTCGTAGACTACACGCTTGATCAGCTCAACGGCCGTCGACGGACCCTGGGCGATCCTCATCGCCAGCCCCATCGCGGCGGGCATGAGCTCCTCGTGGGCCACCACCTTGCTCACGAGGCCGAGCCTCTGTGCCTCGTCGGCGTCGATGATTTCGCCGGTCCACATCAGCTCCAAGGCCTTCTCGACACCCACTATCCTTGGCAGCAGAAAGGTGGTACCGGTGTCTGCCACGATCCCTCTTCTCACGAAGACGGCGCCGAAGCCAGCCTGTCGGGAGGCGACCCTGAGGTCGCATAGGCAAGCAATAGCTAGGCCGGCGCCGACGGCGACACCGTTGACGGCGGCGATGAGCGGCTTGTGAAAAGCGTGCAGCCGCTTGGCCAGCGCGCCTAATCCGACGAGCGGCTCGAGACGCATGGGACGGGTGACCCAGGGCAGCTTCGGGTCGGCGCCGCTTGCCGAGGAAGCCAAGTCTGCACCGGCGCAGAAGGCGCGGCCGGCACCCGTGACAACAACCGTCCTTACCTCGTCGCTATCCCTCGCCGTGTCGATGGCCCCGATCAACTCGCGCACCATGGGGGCGTCGATGGCGTTCATCTTGTTCGGGCGATTGAGGGTGATGGTGGCGACCCCATGCTCCATGGCATAGGTGATGTTCTCGTGTGGCATATCGCTATCTCCTCGTCCTTGCTCCAACCGACCTATTCTCCGTAGCGCCCGACGATGGCGATGCTGCAGACGTTCTGGTAAGGGTAACCGCCAAGATTATGGGTGAGGCCATACCGTGGATTAGGCAATTGCCGTTGGCCGGCGCGGCCTTGCAGTTGCAGGTACATCTCGTACAGCATGCGCAATCCTGAGGCACCGACGGGATGACCAAAGCACTTCAGCCCCCCGTCCGGCTGGCACGGAATCTGGCCATCCAGGTTGTAGAAGCCATCCATCACGTCTTTCCAGGCTTGACCGCGCTCCGAGATGTGGAGATCTTCCATGGTGACCAGCTCGGTGATCGAGAAGCAGTCGTGTACCTCCATCATGCTGATCTCTTCGCGGGGGTTTGCGACGCCCGCTTCCTGGTAGGCCCTTGTGCTGCACTTTGAGGCCGTGTAGAAGTGATCGACGTCCCAGTTGTCGTACCCCACCTCGCTGCCGTTGCTGAGCGCCAACTGCAGCGCTTTGACCCCGATCAGCTCGCTCTTGCCCAGGCCCTTGGCGACCTCGGGCGTAGTCACGATGGCGCAGGCCGCGCCGTCGCTCACACCGCAGCAGTCGAAGAGCCCCAAGGGGTAGGCAACCATCGGGGCCGCCATGATATTCTCCACCGAGATCGCTTTGCGCAGGTGGGCCTTCGGGTTCAGCACGGCGTTGGCGTGGCTCTTCGCCGAGACGTGGGCCATCGCCCGCTTCAGGTCGGGCATCGCCACGCCGTATTTGGCCGCGTATCCGCTGGCCAGTTGGGCGAAGCCACCGGGCGCGGTGAAGTTGGCCGCCATCTGCCATGACAAGGTGCCGCCGGAAGATCCTTCGGTAGGCAATCCGCCGTAGCCGGTGTCCTTGAGCTTCTCGACCCCGAAGGCCAGCGCGATGTCGCACGCGCCCGAGGCGACGGCGTAGCAAGCGCCACGGAAGGCCTCCGTCCCGGTGGCGCAGTAGTTCTCGACGTGCGTCACCGGGATGTTGGGTAAGCGCAGCGTCATGGACAGCGGCAGAGCGCTGAATCCGATATTCATGTACCCGCACGCGTTGCCAAGCCACGCTGCCTGGATCTGGTTCTTCTCAACGCCCGCATCATCGAGCGCCTCGACGAAAGCCTCGACCATCAGCGCTTCCGATCCAACGTCCCATCGCTCGCCGAACCTAGTGCACCCCATGCCGAGGATCACGACCTTATCGCGAATGCCCGTCGCCATCCAAATCTCTCCTCCGGTGTGTTGCTCCGCTGCTCAGATTGGTTCCCCCTGAGGCTCCGTTACCTAGCTTTGGACCTGGGGAACGGCCTTCCAGAAGTAGCCCGTGAAGCCCCGCTCCTTGTCGGTGGCGTGCTTTCGGAAGGACATTCTGAGGGGCAATCCCACCTTTAGATCCGCCAGCTCGCAGTCCGTGAAGTCGGCCAAGAACCGGCCGCCGCCGTCGAACTGCACCATGCCGTAGATGGCGGGCGGATCCATCGAGACCGCGAGCATATCGCCCGTGAAGCTCTTGATTGTGGCGGGCACATCAGCAAACTCGTAATCGTCAAAGCGGTTGATTGCCCCGCATTCCGGATTGACACAGATGTCCGCTTTCGGAAATTGCGGGGTGCCACACAGCTGGCACCTGGCGCCCACCATGCCAAGGATCATCTTGCGGTTCCGGAAGAGGATGGTCATCGCCGTCTGGTTAGGAGATTCGGCGCGGATACCCGTCTCCGTCACGATCAGGTCGCGGAACTTGAGGTACTTGACGTAGTTCTCGTGGCTCTTCTTGTTGGCGAGCGAGTCCTTGATGCCTGCCCGCGGGGCGAGGTCGCGGATCGCCTCAGTAACCTGGAACAGGAGGGCGTCGCAGCCCTGGCCGAAGCCGGCGACGACAATGCGCTCGCCCGGCTTGGCCTGCTCCAGAGCGGCGATCAGCATGACGAGCGGGTGGGCTGTGCCGGTCTCACCGCAAACCTCGTGCAGGTTGTCGACCACCTGCTCGGGCTTGGCGCCCATCGCCCTGCCGATGCCGGGGTGATCACGCCGTAGGATGCAGGGATAGACCAGCTTGTCCACGTCCTGAATGGAGAGGCCCTGCTTAACAAGTAGGCCATCGATGGCCTGGGGGATGATCTTGGCGTAGCCCTCCTCCCGCAGCCAGCGTTCTTCCCAATTGTAGTCGAACTGGCGCTGTGCGCCACGGTAATGATCGACGAAGTCGTAGGAGACCGAGTGGGCGCCCTTGAACTCCGCGATCACGTTCTCATCGCCCAGGAGAAGGGCAGCTGCACCGTCGCCGAAGAGCATCTCGAAGCTGGAGGCGGCCTTGGCGTCGCGCTTGTCGGCGGCGGCGACGAGGACGCTCCGGCGCTCGCCGCTCTTCACGGCGGCCAGCCCCGCGAGCAGGGCGGAAGTGCCAGCGCGCAGCGAGGAGGTGAAGTCGGCACTCATGATGTCCTCGCGCAGGTTGAGGGCGGTCGCGACGATCCCAGCATGCAGCCGATCGGAGAAGGACAGCGTAGTGGAGGCGAGGTAGAGCCCCTCCACCTTCGCCTTGCTCGCCCCGATCAGGCAATCCCTCGCGGCGGCGACGGCCATGGTCACGCTGTCCTCGTCCCAGTTGCACATCGACCGTTCACCTTGAGCCAGCGCCCCGACGCTCGGCGCTAGCCAGCCGACGTGCCTCAGGATGCTCTTACGGTCAAGCCGCAGCCGAGGGACATAGCCCCCGTAAGACGAAATTCCGATCATAACGTCCTCCTTCCGCTCAGGGCCGCGGCGGCGCCGGGTTTACAAGGTCCTTCGTAATGCCGGGCATCGCCCCCAACAGCTCATCCACCGTCCAGTAGCCATGCTGGTTGTACAGCGTGCGGATCGGCTCCGGCTCGGGGTACAGCGCGACGGTCGGCCCCATGACCAGAAAGATACGCCCGTTGACGTGAGCCGCTTGATCGGTGCAGAGCCACACCACCAACGGCGCCACATACTCTGGTTTCCACTCCTCCAGATTCTTGAGACCGTCCGCCAACTCGGTCTGGCCCACCTTAGCAGCCTTTCCGGCCGACGCCCGCAAGTTGTCCGTGAGGGTTAGTCTGGTGCCGGCGCCCGGCCGGATTGCATTAACCGTCACGCCATAACCGCCAAGGTCGCGTGCCACCGTGCGGGTGAACCCCACGATGCCCTCTTTTACGGTGCTATAATTCGCCTGTCCCATCCATCCTAGTCCGGACAAGGAAGAGGTGTTCACGATGCGACCGGAGCGCTGCTCGCGGAAGATCACCGCGGCAGCGCGCGAGACGGCGAAGTGACCCTTGAGATGGACCGCCACCACGGCGTCCCAATCCTCTTCGGTCATGTTGTGGAACATGCGATCACGCAGGATGCCGGCGTTATTGACCACGATGTCCAGGCGACCGAAGCTGCCCAGGGCGGTTTGTACAATGCGCTGGCCGCCCTCCATCGTGGCCACCGTGTCGTAGTTGGCGACGGCGCGCCCGCCCGCCGCACGAATCTCAGCGACCACCTCGTCGGCAGGGCTGCTGGACTGGCCGGTGCCATCGGTGGCACCCCCGATGTCGTTGACGACGACCGCCGCGCCCTCCTGCGCGAGCAACAGCGCCTCACCGCGTCCAATGCCTCGACCCGCACCGGTCACAACCGCCACTTTCCCTTCGAGTCTTCCGGCCATATCGTTTTCCCCCTATGTTTCAGAATTGGTGATCAAGATATTGGCTGCTAGGATGACAATCCGCTTCGCACGCTGCCGGGCCAGCACCGCGCGGTCGCGCGGGCCTCGGAGTAGCCTGAAGACCTCGGCTAGCCCCGGGCCGGCAGCGTGAAAACGAACGAGCCGGTTGTCGTCTGCTGTCCCTTAGCGTTTTCGGTCCAGACCTCACATTCGATCCAACGCTCGCCATCACGCTCATACTTCGCGCCGACCCTGCCGCGGCAGGTGATCGGCTGGCGGGCGGGATCTGTCTCACGGTAGCGTACACTGAACTTGCGCACCGTCCCCCACTCACCGATCCAGTCCGTGATCATCTGCGTGAGGTAGGCAGCCTTCAGGCGCCCGTGCACTATCACGTCGGGCAGGCCAGTGCTGCGCGCTAACTCCTGATCGTAGTGCACCTCGTAGAAATCTCCAGACCCGGCAGCCCAGAGCACAAGCTGCCTGGCCCCTGGGTTCTTCACCAAGCATGGCACCTCGGTGCCAACCTCGACGTCCTCATAGCAGAGTTGTCCAGCCATCTCCTCTATCCTCGTCACTAGTAGCGTATGATCGTGAACCGCGCTTTGGCCACTACTTCCTGGCGCTGGTTCTGCCAAGTGGACTCCATACTCACCACCAGCATGGGGCCGATGCGGCTCTGTCGCTCGCTCAGGTCGGTCAGCTTGTTCACAACCGTGATAGTATCGCCAGCGCGGACGGGCCGGAGGATCTCCCACTCGCCGCCGCCATCAAGCGCCCGCGGCGGCAACAGCGTTTCGATGGGTGCGAACGGCAGCTCGCCTATCAGGAAAGCAGCGCAGAATAGACTGGGCGGGGCGACGACGCCGCCGAAACGGCTTCCGCGGGCCGTTTCCTCATCCCCAAAAAGCGGGTTGGGATCGCCCACCCCCTCAGCAAACCGCTTGATGAATGTCTTGTTGATCTCGACCACGACCGGCGCCGACTCGCGGCCAACGGCCTGCCGGAGTTGCTCTGTAATAAGCGATTCTTGCGTCAAGTTGTCCCTCCAAACAGCGGACTTCGGGCCAGTGCCGATTCGCGCTTTGGCGCTCAGGGCAATTCGTACTCGTGGCAAGCTACCATTCCCCCCCCCATGTCTTTCAGCTGAGGCTCATCCTCCGAGCACAGCGGCCGAGCGATCGGACAGCGCGGGTGAAAGCGGCAGCCCGGCGGCGGGTTCAAAGGGCTTGGCACCTCGCCGCCGAGGACAATCCCCGTGCGTGGGGCATCGGGATGCGCGGGCAAGGCGGCCGAGAGCAAAGCCTGCGTGTAAGGGTGCAGCGGCCGCGCGTATAGCTCCCGGCTGTCGGCAATCTCGACGAGCTTGCCGAGGTACATCACGCCGATTCGCTGGCTGATATACTTCACCGCGGCCAAATCGTGCGCGATCACCAGGTAGCTCACGCCGGTCTTTGCCTGAAGGTCCTTCATGAGCTTCAGGATCTGCGCGCGTATGGACACGTCGAGCGCCGAGATCGGCTCGTCGAGCACGATGCACTCCGGGCGCGGCGCGAGCGCCCGGGCGATGGCGATTCGCTGCCGCTGCCCGCCACTGAACTCGTGCGGATAGAGCGTAGCGCACCGCGCGGGAAGGCCCACTTGCTCGATCACCGCCGCGACCCGCTCTTGCGCCTCCGCCCGCGAAACCTTGCCCGCACCGCGCAACGGCTCGGCGATAGAATCGCCTACCCGCATTCGCGGGTCGAGTGAGCTGTAGGGGTCCTGGAATACCGCCTGTACCGATCGCCGGTAGCGCGCAATTGCGCTTGGTCCCGCCGCGAAGAGGTCCTCGCCGCCGAAGGAAAGGGAGCCGGCAGTGGGCTTCAACAGAAGCAGTACCAGCCGGGAAGCAGTCGTCTTGCCGCAGCCGGATTCGCCTACAAGGCCCAGTGTCTCGCCCCGCCGGATCGTTAGGTCCACCCCGTCCACGGCCTTGACCAATCCGACCGTCTTGCGCAACACGAGTCCCTTGGTCACCTGGAAGTGCTTCTTCAGTCCCCGCGCCTCAATGAGTGGCGCGTTGTTGCTCAGCATGCGGCACTGCCTCCTCGCCAACAACTCACCTGGTGGTTTTCGCTCACCGCAACTTCCGGCGGATATTCTTGCAGACAGCGCTCGATCCTCTCGGTGCAGCGGGGAGCGAAGCGGCAGTGCCCGTGGGGGTTTACCAGGTCCGGCGGCTGGCCATCGATCGTCGCCAGCTCTTGCTCCTCCGCCTGCACTTTCGGGATACAGGCCAGCAGCGCTTTTGTATACGGGTGGCACGGATTGTCGAACAGATCTCTCGTCCCCGCGGTCTCGACGATCCTCCCCGCATACATCACCGCGACCCGGTCGCACATGCGCGCCACGACGCCGAAATCGTGGGTGATGAAGACCATCGACAACTGCAGCCTGTTCTGCGCCTCCCTCAGCAGCTCGAGGTACTGCGCCTGAACGGTCACGTCCAGGGCAGTGGTCGGCTCGTCGGCGATCAATAGCGTAGGCTGGCAAGAGAGTCCAATGGCGCCCACTACCCTTTGCCTCTGGCCGCCGCTCATCTGATGCGGATAATCACCAAGACGCTTCTCGGCCGCCGGAATACGCACCAGCTTCAACGATTCGATCACCTTCTGCCAGAGCGCACCGCCCCGAAGCCGCTGATGTAGCCTGATCGGTTCAGCCGTTTGGTCGCCAATCGTGAAGGCGGGGTTGAGGGAGCTCATCGGGTCTTGGAGGACAATTGAAATCTCCTTCCCACGCACCCTCTGCATCTCACGCTCGCTGAGCTGCAACAGATCTCGGCCACCAAGGACAACGCGGCCACCCACGATCCTACCGGCGGGCGCCGGCACGAGTCGCATCAGGGAGAGGGAGGTCATCGTCTTGCCGCATCCCGATTCGCCCACCAGGCCAAAAGCTTCCCCCCGCCGGACGTGGAAGCTGACGCCGTCAACCGCGCGCAGCACGCCACGGCGGACGAAGAAGTAGGTCCTCAGCCCTTCCACCCGCAGCACGACGTCGGATCCGTTTTCCGTCATCATAGCTGCCTCAGCTTCGGGTCGAAGCGATCCCGTACCCAGTCACCAAGAATGTTCAGCGCCAGGACTGTGAGAAGCATGGCCATGCCGGGCCACAGACTGACCCACCACGCCGAGGCAATGAGGCCGCTGCCGTCGGCCACCATCACGCCCCAGGCGGGCTGTGGGGGAGGCACGCCAACGCCGAGGAAGCTGAGCGAGGACTCCAGCAAAATAACATAGCCCACCTGCAGCGTAGCCAGCACCAGTAGCGTGGGCAGAACATTCGGGAAGATGTGGTGCAGCATTATCGGGAGGGGAGAGCGTCCCGCCACCCTGGCAGCGAGAACGAAATCCTGTTCCTTGATCGCGAGCACCTCGGCGCGGACCTGCCGCGCGTAGCGCGGCCAGAGTAAGACCATGAGTACGATGATAATGTTCTGGAAGCTCGCGCCCAACGCTGCGGCCATGACGATAGCCACCAGCACCAATGGCATCGCCAGTCCGATGTCGGTGATCATCATTAGCAACCTATCCACCCAACCACCGAAGTAGCCGGAAACGATGCCGATCGCGCTGCCGATCGCCCCAGCAAACAGGATGGCGATCGTCGAGATCACGAGGGAGATGCGTGCGCCCAGGATCAGCCGGCTGAGTGTATCGCGGCCGAGCGTGTCGGTGCCGAGCACGTGCCGCATGCTCCCGCCGGTCACGAAGGCGGGCGGCAACAACTTTTCCCGCAACCCACCGTCGTTGGCGCCGTAGGGCGCGAGCATCGGCGCCAGCAAGGCCACCAACAGCAGAGCGAAGACGATCACCAGCGCGATCTTCGGCACGTCCCGCAGCTCCGACAACAGCCCATGCCATCGGGAAGCGGCACGCGGCAGGCATAGTCCAGGTATCAGCTCTACTTCCGCTATTTTCTCGTCCATCACTCGTACCTGATCTTCGGGTTGAGGTGGGCATAAGACAAGTCGATGAGAAAGTTCGTCACTATGTACATCGCGCTAATCACGATTACTGCCGCCTGCACCACCGTGTAGTCTCGCCATTGCACCGCGTCGATGACCAGCTTGCCGACACCTGGCCAAGCAAATACGGTTTCAGTGACAACAGCGGCCGACACCATCGACACGAAGAGCATCGCGGCGAAGGTCACTACAGGAATGAGCGCATTCTTCAGCGCATGCTTCCAGATCACAGTGAATTCCGGGACGCCTTTCGCCCGCGCAAGCTTGACATACTCAGTACCCAGGACGTCGAGCATGGCGGTGCGCACCAAGCGCATTAGCCCGGCCGCGGTGAACCAGCCGGTGGTGATGCCCGGCAAGATGTAGCTAGAGAAACCGGACATGCCCGCGCTCGGAAGCCACCGCAGCTGTGCCGCGAAGACGAGCATGAGGATCAGGCCAAGCCAAAACAACGGCAAGGATTGCCCCAGCACGGCGGCGATCCGACCGATCGCATCAAGTGGACCGCCTCGATACACGGCGGAATAAACGCCGACCGGCAGAGCAATGATCAACGAAATCGCCAGCGAGAAGGCGGCGAGACCTAGGCTATTCGGCAGCCTTTCCATCACTAGATCCATTGCCGGGCGTTGCGCCCTGATAGATGCGCCGAAGTCACCGTGCAGACTTTGCCACAGGAAGGTGCCATACTGCTCGGCCAGAGGCCTGTCCAGCCCGAGGTGATGGGCCAATACCTGGCGATCAGCCGCGGTGGCGTAGTCATCTAGCATCAGGTCGAGCGGGTTGCCGCTGGCCCTGGTCAACAGGAACACGATCACCGATACCGCCAGCAAGGCGATCACCGCTTGAATCGCCTTGGCTAGCGCAAATCTAGCCATCTCCTTTACCTCCAACACCGCATGGCGATCGCCCGGTGACGACGAAGCTACTTAATCGTGACAGGGTTGACCCGAGCTGCCGCTATGGGCTCTCAGTCGTTATCCACGCAGGCATCGTAAGTTGCCGACCGGTCTGGATATTCGCAAAGCTCGATCATGAAGCCGCAGCTGTCCTTGGGGTGAAACTGCGCCTCCTTCACCTTCCCTTGGGTGATCCTGCCGACGAGACGGACGCCGTTTTCCTCAAAATGCCTGATCGCAGCCTCGAGATCGTCAACCTTGAAGCAGATCGCGTGCAAGCCTTCGCCCCGCTTTTCGAGGAAACGGTGAACGAACCCCTCCTCAGCGATTGGTGCAACCACCTCCAAGCCGAGCGGGGAGAGCACGGACCTCATCGCGGCGCGATTCCCAAGCTCGTCCTCCCCGTCTATCTCGATCGGGCGGCTGAAGTGATCACCGAGCACTCTCTCGAAGAACCCCGTCGCCCGATCCAAGTCCTTGACCGCGATGTGGATGTGGTCGATTCGCTGCACTCTCATGAGTCCCCTCCGTCATCACTTACACGCTAGGGCGCTTCAAGGTGCCCTTGCGCTTGAGCATCAACTGTGGGATGAACCTGTCGCGACCGGTGAGCCCTGGTCGCCCTCCGATCGTGCGTCCGGGCTAGCGACAATGCCATTCAGCGCGATCTCGGCGAAGGCCTCGGCCAGCGCTTCGGCGGTCATCGGCCCTCCCGGTTTGAACCACCGGAAGCCCCAGTTGCACATCCCCTCGACAGCGAGCTTGATGATCCGCGGATCCAGTGTCCGGAACTCGCCGGCCGCGATCCCTTCCTGTATGATGCGGTCCACTGCGGCGGCATACGCCTTGCGCTTACGCCTGATCACGGCAAGCCGGCGATCCGAAAGGTGGCTGTCCTCCTTGATCACAACGTGCCAGTACGGGAGGTAGTCCCTCAGCATCGTGAAGCTACACTTGAGATGAGCCCGCAGCTTCTCCGACGCGGTCCCGGGGCCCTCGGCGATCGCTGTTGTCTGCACCACAGCAGCGTCGAGAAACCGCTGGTACAGCGCGTATAGGATGTCTTCCTTGCTGCTGAAGTAGCGATATACCGTCGCCTTGTTGAGCTCGGTGGCCTCGGCAATCTCGTCCATGGTGGTGGTTTGGTATCCTCCCGCGCCGAAAAGGCCGACGGCAGTGGCAAGAATGCGATCGGTGCGCGCCTCTGCTAGTTTCGGACCCTTGGCACCACGTTGTTTTTTCTTGCTCGCCGCCGAGATTGGCAGCACGAGGGTCCCACTAGCTTGTTCGACAGTCACGATAGTGCCTCCCAGATGATAGGACTTGCGACAGCAAGCTGCAGCCTAGCAGTTGCTCTTATGGATGGGCGACACACAAGACCTGCGCGCCGCCCACGGCCATGCTCTCTGCCTGATTTGACCGGAAACCACGGGGTATCGTGATCTCAGCCAGACCATTGCTCCGAGTCTGCTTATCTCTTCTGTCCGTGCCGAATGTACTCGAAGACGACCAACGGCGAGTACATCTGCCCTCGAACCATTGGCCAATCGCCTACACGCTCACTGACACCGTAGAGGCTGTTCTTCACGCCAATTGGTATCGCCACCACGTTGTCGTAGAGCAGTTGTCCTAGCTGACGGTGCAGCGCAAGCCTCTTGTCGGAGTCCATCTCGCCGCTGATCTTGTCGATCAGATCGTCGGAGCTCGCGTACTCAAATGACGACATAGCCGCCTTGGAGTGGTTGCTGACCCTCAACGCAATGGCTGGGTCTGCCATCGTGCCCGTTGCCACCGCCCATGCTACCCAAGGTACGTTCCGGACAAACATCTGCGGTCGAATCGTGTTCCAATCCATCTGAGTGTACTTGATCTTCAGCCCGAGACCCTGCTCCCACATCATACCGATGGCCTGCCCGATATCCGGCAGCTCGGGGCGCCCGGGCAAGGCGACCAGGCGAAGGTCAATCGGCTTCGCAAAACCGCTCGCGTAGCCGGCTTCGGCCAGTAGTCGCTTCGCCTCATTGAGGTCGTAGGGATATGGCTTCCATGAGGGATCATATTGCGGCGTGCCGGGGACGTAGTCGACAACGGCCGAGGGCTGAGCCTCCCCGTTGTAGATGCGGTCGATAATCGCCTGCGTATCGGTCGCCAGCGCTAGTGCCTTGCGCACCTTTAAGGCCCTTGCCGAGGCTTCCTTGTCGGCCGGATCGGCGGCCCAAGGCACGCTCTGGTCAAACGTCGGCACCGTCGGTAGCAGCTGGCCCTGAAGGGCTACGAATATGGAGGAATCGCCTGGATTGCTTCGCGTGGCGATACCAGCCGACTTTGCCTCCGGCTTCATCGCCGCAGTGAGCTCCGCGATATCCAAGTCCCCGGAGCGCAGCATCGACAGACGGGTTGCTTCGTTAGGGACAAGCCGGACGACCAACTTCTTGAAAGCCGGCGTCTGCCGCCAGTGCCCCTCTACCGCCTCAAACGTGAAGGAGCTAGCCGTCTGATGGTCGACCAACTTCCAGGGACCTGTCCCCTTCGGATGCTTGGAGGCCTCGGCATCGCCCACCTGTTCGACGTACTTCTTGGAGACGATGCCGACGCCACCGGTCAATGCGCCCGTGTGGTTGAGATAAGAGATGAAAGCCCAATTGGGCTCCTTGAGATTGATGACAACCTTGTAGGGGTCTGACGCATCGATCGACTGGATTGCCGCGCGAATGGCGGACGCGTTTGTCTGCAGAGATCGCTCGTCGGCGGTTCGCTCGAGCGAGTACTTCACGTCGGCGGAGGTGAGTTCGCCCACGCCATCTTGATACTGTATCCCCTTGCGCAGCCAGAAGGTGTAGCTCTTTCCGTCGGGGGCCATCTCCCAGCGCTCGGCCAGCATCGGCTGCACCTTCAAATCGGGACCCGTGGTGACCAGACTCTCGTAGACAGAATCCATGATGACGTTGGCGTAGGCGTCGGCGAGGCCTGCCACCATCTGCTCGTTGCCCAAACTGGCAAGGCCCACCGTCAGCGTGCCCTCCGGCGCCGCCGAGGCCGGCGCTGACGTGGCTGTGGGTGCGAGGGCGGTTTGGCTTGGAACGGCGGGTTGGCTGCAGCCGGCCGCAGCTACTACCAAGAGCACGATGAGGGCTGTGACCCTAGGAACAAACAACCGAGGTTTCACTCCGTCCTCCTTAAATAGATGTTGTCTTTCGATCCTGCCGCTTGCGCCTGCGTGAGTCGGCGCTGCTGAACCGGCAGTTGGCGGGCTCGCGCCACGCATCAGAGCAGGCTCTCAGTCCGTTCTAGGAATCCAGCAATCACCTCCCGTTGATAGTCGGAGCCGCCGAGTAGGGATGCGGTGCTCCTCGCATCGCGCGAATACAGGTACATGGCGTGCTCCTTGATTAGCCCGACGCCGCCGTGCACTTGGTGGCCCAGCTTCGTGACACGCTCGTACGATTCTCCGCACCAAGCCTTCGCTGCTGCTGCCTCTAGCTCGAAGGGAAGCCCGGCCGCAATCCGCCAGGCCGCTTCGTATGTGAGAAGACGACAGGCGTCGATCTCCGTCAGCATGTCAGCGCAATGGTGTTGGATCGCCTGAAAGGATCCAATGGGGCGGTCGAACTGCACGCGATCCTTGGCGTACTGTACGGTCATATCGAGTACGTGCTCGGCACCACCCACGGCCAAAGCACAAGAGCCCACGGCGGCCTTGAGCAGGACGCCCTCGGTCGAGTTCCACCCGTCGTCCGCCGAGGTCAGCCGGTCGTCCGCGCCCGCAATCGCCTCTTTCAGACTCACTTCGGCGTAGAATTGGTTAGTGATTGTCTTCATTCGGGCACGAGTAACCCCGGCCTGCTTGGCGTCGACGACAAAAGAGGAAATCGATCGCCTGCGGTCGTCGTGCTCCCTAGCGATACAGATCAGGGTGTCGGCAACCAGCCCGTGGGGAACAAAAAGCTTGCACCCGCTCAATCTAAAGCCCGAGCGCTCCCGGCGGGCCATGGTTTGGACGGACGCCGGATCGTAGTTGCCCTCCTCCTCAACCATAGCCAGCGAGAAGATAGAATCGCCTGCCGCGATGCTGGGCAGGTACTTCCGCTTCTGCGCCTCACTGCCTAGGTCGATTATCGGCACTGCGCCCAGCAGCACGGTCGCAAAATAGGGAGTCGGCACGCCCGCGCGCCCAATCTCCTGAAGCAGGACGACCAGATCTAGGAAAGTGCCTCCTACCCCCCCGTACTCCTCCGGGACGACCACGCCTAGCCATCCGAGCTCTGCCATCGCCCGCCAGAGATCGGGGTCGAACCCCGTGTCGGAGTCCACGAGGGAAAGCACCTTCTCAATGGGCATCTGCTGACGGAAGAAGTGCCTCGCCTCCCTTTGGAGCATCTCCTGGTCCTTGCTCAGTTTCAGATCCATGTCGTTGACTCCTTCTCCTGGCCAAGTCTCTAGTAGAGAACGTTGTCGTCGATGAACTGGACGATCTCTTCATCCGAGAGGCCCAGGACGCGGTGGCAAATATCGTAGGTGTGCTCGCCTAGGCAGGGCGCCGGCTTCCATTGAGGCTCAATTTCGGGCAAGCGTATGGGAAGCGCTTGGTAGTAGGAAGCGCCCATCTCAGGATGGTCGAGAAGCCGGAAATGGCCGCGATGGGCTAGCTGCGGATCTTCGTGCAGATCCTCGGCGCTTTGCGCCGCGCCCGCTTCCAGCCCGTGTCTCTGCAGGAGATCCATCACCTCATGCGGACTGCGCTGCTCGGTCCAGGCCTCCACCACGGCCGTGAGTTCCGCGTTGTACGCGATTCTAGCTGGATAGGTGGCGAAGCGAGGATCGTCGCCCAGTTCGGGTCTCCCGATCAGCCGGCACAATGTCCTCCATTGCTCGTCGTCGGCGATGGCGATGGCACACCAGCGGTCATCGCCGCCACAGCGGAAGAGTTGGTGCGGCGCCCCTCGCGCCATGCGGTTGCCGGGGCGCGACGGCGCCCGCCCGTTGGCAGCGCTATCCAACAGTTGAGGGAGGAGAAACCATAGCGCGGCCTCGTACTCGGCCAGGTCGATGTACAGGCCTTGCCCGGTGGCTTCCCGGTGCTCGAGTGCGGCGAGGATAGCACAAGCTGCCAAAGGCGGAATGATAAAGTCCGTGTAGGCGCCTTGAGGAAGCGAAGGCCCTCGGTCTGGCCAACCGGTCATGCTGGCGAAACCGGTCAAAGCCGCGAGGTCGGTGCCTAGCCCCGGCAGAGCGGAGTTAGGCCCGGTCAGACCAAATATGGATAGGCTGAGCATCACCAAGTCGGGACGCTCGGCGACAAAGCTATCGAATGATAGCCCGTGCTTGGCGAGCACACCCGGGGCGAAGTTCTCGACCAGGACGTCGGACCTGCTCACCAAACGCTTGACGAAAGCTGGGCCACCCGGGTGGTTCAGGTTCACGGCCATGCTCAACACCGACCCGCTGTACGGCGCGAAGCGGCCACCGCGGTCCACATGAGCCACCCCGCCCGCGAACGGCGCGCTCAAGCGCAAGCCATCAGGCCGCGTATTCGATTCGACCTTGATGACCTCTGCTCCGTATTCGGCTAGTATGTGGCAGGTCATCGGGCCGGCGATCGCGTTTGTCAGGCCCACCACTCGAATGCCGTCCAGCGGCCGCATGCTCGCCATCGTCCTCCTCCACAAGGATCGCTAAATCGCCCCGGCGGCTACCAGGCGCTCCAGCTCACTATCCGTTAGCCCCAACTCTTGGCAGAAAACCTCGTGATTGTGCTCACCGATCCTAGCCGCCGGTCGTGGACTGCCACGGCCACCCCCGTTGCCGACGTATAGGTAACGCGGATACGGTATCTCGCCTCCCAGCTCCGGGCAGGGCAGCGACGCGAAGTATTCCCTCGCCTTCAGCTGTTCGTCACGCAAGCTGTCGCCGACATCGTTCACCGGATAGGCAATGAAGCGGCGTCTCCTAGCCTGCTCCCAGATTTCCCCCCGGGTCTTCTTGGCAAAGAAGTCGGCGAAGATATCCTCCAGGGCGGTCTGCTCTTCGAGCGTCAGCTTCACGAAGTCGAGGTTCTGCAGACGCTCTCGCAAGTAGTCCGCCGCGCCGCGCGTCTCTGGCTCCGAAGCCATCCAATCGACTAGCCCCTTCCAGCGCCCCGGTATGCCCTGAATTTGGTAAGCGATGTAGCCGTCGCGACACTGGAAGATGATTCGCCTTGGGTTTGGGCCGGGCAGGAAAGGCCCCGACCGGCGGTAGTTAGCGCCCGCAAGCTGCCACATCGGTAGCACCCCACCGAGAGCGATGGCCAGGGACTCCTGGGCCGACACGTCGACGTGCTGACCGATGCCCTTTGCATGGCGAGCTCTGTGTGCCAAGAGCGCGCCGGCGGCGCCGTACGCCGAGGCGTGCAGATATGCCTGATCTGCGGCAATGCGCACGGGTGGCCGGTCGGGATCACCGGTGGTGAGGAGAAAGCCGGACATTGCCAGCACGGTAAGCTCGTCTCCTCGATAGTCCGCGTAGGGGCCGGTCTGCCCGAACGGGGTGATCGAGACGACGATGATGACCGGGTTGATCGCCTTGAGCCACTCGTAGTCCAGACCAAGGCTACCCAGATAACCAGGCGCAAACGACTCGATCACGAAATCGGCTGTCGCCGCAAGACGCCTGAAGAGCTCCTTCCCGTCTGAGCATTCGAGATTGAGCGTCACGGCTCGCTTGTTGACGTTGTAGGCGATCCAGGACAGGCTCCGCTCTGGATGCGGCAAATCGCCGACAAACGGCCCGGTTCGCCTTGCGTCATCGCCGCCGGGCTTCTCGACCTTCACGACATCGACGCCAAGCTGGGCGAGAATCGCGCCGCAGAGGAAGCCCTTGGCATCAGTAAGGTCGAGTGCCCTGCATTCCCCGAGTTGCCGCGTCATAGAATACCTGATCCTCCTCCGAAGCGCGCGACGAAGGCGCGCCGCTCGAGACCAAACAAATAGCGGGCCTTCTTGCGAGGCAGGCCCAGACCTCTCTGAGCGATGATGTTGCGCTGCACCTCGGAAGTGCCGCCCACAATCGTCCAGAACAAGGCACCGTCGTAGAAGCGGGCGATTCCCTGATCCGAAGGCGAGCGAGGCTCGCCATGCTGAAGCTCCCCAAGATGGCCAAGCAAGCGCATGGCAAAATCGGCTAGCTTTCTGCGCATCTCGCTAATGTAGAGCTTCAACTGTGAGGCCTCGTAGGTTGGGATAGTGCCGACGGACTGCATCCAGGCCAGCTTGTAGGACATGAGCCGCCCCACCCTCACGGCGACGACCATCTCTGCCAGGCCGCCACGCACCCACTCGTGCTCGAAGAGCAGCCGCCCACCGCGGGGGGTGCGCTTGGCATACCGGATCAGCTCTTCCAGGATGCGAATCTCTTCCCCGACGACAAACATGCGCTCGAAGGAGAGGGCAGTGGCAATATAGTAGAAGCCCCGATTCTTTTCCCCGACCAAGTTTGCTCGTGGAACGCGAACATCGTCATAATACACGACGTTCGTTCTGGTGCCTTCGATCGCCCAAAGCGGTTTCACGGTGATGCCCGGGCTGCTCAAGTCCACCATGAAGAGGGAGATGCCACGGTGTTTCGGCGCGACGGGATCGGTCCTGACCGCCAGCCAGTGATGGGTCGAGTGGTGGCAGGCCGAGCTGAACATCTTCTGGCCGCTGATGCGAAAGTAGTCGCCCTCGTCTACAGCGCTCATCTCCAGCGCCGCAAGATCGGAGCCGGCCGCTGGTTCGGTGTAGCCCAAGGCGAAATCGATGTTGCCTACCGCGATCTCGGGCAGGTACTGCTGCTTCTGCTCATCGCTGCCGTACAACATCAGCGTGGGAGCGACGATCCGGCCGCCGGTGTTAAACCCGCCCACGGGAGCGCCGCGGTAAGCCATCTCCTCGAGGAGGATCAAGCGGTATGTGCCCGGCTTGCCCTGCCCTCCATATTCGACAGGCCAGTTCAGCGACAGCCACCCCTTCCGGCCCATCAGCTTGAGCAACCGCCATCTTGGCTCCGCTTCCTCCGTCCAAAACATAGCGTCGATTTCGTCGCTGCTGACTTCGCAGCGGAAGAACTCGCGCACCTCTGCCCTGAATTGCTCCTCGTCGGGTCCAAATGCAAAGTCCATCTTGCGCTACCCTCACACATCCTCGCGCCCTCGGGAGGGCCTCCTGCGGTGACTCCCCAATCTCGGATCCCCCTCTGGCTCTGCTCGGGCGACGGCCGCCATTGCCAATCGCCCGAGCAATTCACCGCTTAGCCGTGCGACCCGCTCTGAAACCGGTTGTCCCTGGCTTGCCACGCTTCCTTCGCGCCCTTCGCGGTGCGCTCCTTGAAAATGTTCCATTCCTCCGGATCAAGGCGCTGCTGCACGCCGAGCGTGTGGGCAAAGATGAAGGCAGCCGAGCTCAGGCCGGCCCCCATCATGTCCCAGGCAAGCCGGAGGTAGCGCTTCCCGACATAGAGCCCGTCCGCCGGAAGCTGGCAAACCTGCCGGGCGATTTCCGCAACCTCCTCATCCAGCTTCTCCTGCGGCACCACCGCGTTCAGCACGCCCCGGCGCTGTAGCTCCTCCGCCCCGATGTACCGGCCCATCAGGCACAACTCGCTGACGACGGCTGGCCCGCATTTGAGAAGCCACACCGTTGGACATACCATTCCGGTTGGCCCGATCATGCGGAAAGGAGGGCTGCCGAGCTGCGTGCCCTCGGCACAGACGAGGATGTCGCAGGCGAGGAAGTATTCCAAAGCTCCGCCGAGCACATATCCGTGACCCTGGCCAATCGTGACCTTGTCGCAGTAGAAGATCCGACGCCACGATTCGGAACCATCCGTGTCGACCTGGAACCGGTGTCGCTGTGAGGGACGGCTTCCCTCAGTATTAAAGTACTGCGTTCCCAATTCCCGCATATCATAGCCGGAGGAAAAGGCTCTACCCGCACCCTTGAAAACGACTACCTTCACCTCCTCGTCGGCGTTAGCGGCGCGGAAGGCGTTCTCGAGCGCGGTCGTATCGTCACCGATCCTGAAGGCGTTCAGCCTCTCCGGCCGGTTCAGCGTGATCCTCGCGATATTGCCATCCTTCTCATAGAGCACGAAATCGTCGGCCATGTTCCTCTCTCCTTCCTCCTTATGTTTCCACCTGCGTGGAAATCGCGTGTCCCGGATCGCTAGCGGACCGTCAGAACCGGCCTCGACCCAAGGTCAAGCTAAACGACGCCTTCGTCCTTCAGTTGCGCCAAGTCGTCTTCAGACATTCCAAGCAACCCCCCGTAGATCTCCGCGTTGTGCTGCCCTAGTGATGGCGCACCGGCGGCGATCTCCACGGGGGTCTCGGACATCTTGAACGGGAACCCGGGCACCTTCATTCGCCCCGCGCCCGGCTGGTCAACCTCGACTATCAACTCGCGCGCCTCGACATGCGGGCTATCGATCACCTGGTCCAGGGCCAGAACGGCAGCGGCGGGCACCCCTGCGCTCTGCAGCTCCATCATGGCTTCGTTCACGGTGCGCGGTTCCAGCCACGCTTCCAGCATGATGTCGATCTCTTCCTTGCACTTTCGGCGCAGGGACGAAGACGCGTAGCGCGGGTCCTCCCTGAGATCCTCCCGTCCAAGGACTTTCAGAAGACAGTACCATTGGGCATTGCTGACGGAGGTGATGTTTATGTAGCCGTCCTTCGCTTCGTACAGGCCGTGTGGGGCGAAAACGGGGCTCTCGTTGCCGGTCCTGGTGAGCACCTCGTTCTTGGCGATGTAGCGGGGGAGGCCGACCGAGGATATCATGTCCCACATGCCATCGAACATGGAGACATCCAGGTACTGACCGCGCCCGGTCTCTCTGACGTGCATGAGAGCGGCAAGGATCGCGATCGTGGCGTAGAGCGATGCCGTGAAGTCGGCGACGGCCACATTCATGCGCACCGGCGGCCGCTCCGGCTCGCCCGTCAGGCTCATGAAGCCACTGATGGCAGTGACCACCATGTCGTAGGCCATCAAGGATCTATAGGGGCCGGTCTGCCCGAAGCCGCTGATCGAAGCGTAAATAATGCGTGGATTCACCTCGCGGAGGCGCGCGTAGTCGAGCCCGAACCGGTCCATGACCCCGGGAGTAAAGTTCTCGAGGAGAACGTCGGACTTGCCGGCCAGTTTCAGCAGAATGTCGCGCCCCTTCTCGGTGCGCAGGTCGAGGGTAATCCCCTTCTTTCCTCTGTTGTTCTCGACGAAGAAGTAGGGCTGGCCCTGGTAGTAGGGAGGCAGCGTGCGCGAATCGTCACCGGCCTTGGGCTCCTCGATCTTGATCACCTCGGCACCGAGGTCCGAGAGGAGCAGCGCGCAGTGCGGCCCCGAGTATACGCGCGACAGATCGAGCACCCTGATCCCATTCAGGATATTCGCCATTCTACCCCCCTAATCTCGGCGCCGTAGCGCGGAGCATACTCTTCAGTTAAACCTGCTGGTTGGATGTTGCGATTGTATTACCGCCGCTGCGGTGTGTCAAGCATCCTTCGGAGATCCATCAGAGCCATCTGCATCGCGATGAGGTACGGAAGACGCCGGCTAAACTGTATCGCCTCGTGACCTGAGTCGAGGCCGATGCTGACGTGCGGATCGGCGAAGACAGCATCTGGAGAGGCGATGACGATGTCCGCCTCGCTAGCGAAGTCTATCCCGCTCCACCCGATCGCC
>SCTZ01000105.1 GCA_004297765.1 Chloroflexota bacterium
TCCGCGCCACCGGCCTGGCCGAAGCCGCGAAGAAAGCCGTGGAAGCGGCCAATCGCGCCGCCTGAGCCGGTGGCACACCGAGGCACGCAGAGCGCGTAGGGAGCCTGGGGCCGGGTGAGGGCGATGCGTTCGCGCCTACTGGCGCGCCAGTATCTTAGCCCGAATCCACCGAGGGTGCGGCTGAGGGCGGTTGGTGAGGGCCGAGATGGCGGTCTTGGTGGCAGGCAGCCCGCTCCGAGAGGGTGGATGACTCGCAACAGTGGCCGTTACAGCCGGTAGCGACGGCCAGGAAGGGCCGAGCGAGGGCCGCGGACGGGTGCGCGGGCATGCTGCTGCGAGGTGCAGGCGGGCGCAGGGCTGGGGCGGGGTCAGGTGAGACGCGGGATCGCCCGAAGCGTGGCCAGGGCGGCAGTGAAGTTGACGGCCCAGGGCCAGCGGGCGGGCAGGTGGAGGGTGACGCGGCGGGCCGAGCGGGTGAGCCGCCCGGGAAGGCTGAAGAGCCGCCGGCGGAGGGTTTTGGTCGTCACGATCCCCTCCCCGAGGCCGAGGCGGGCCGTCCAGCGGGCGAGGTTGTGGGCGATCACCTGGACCGCCAGCCAGGCCCCGTTGGCGGCAAACTTCCCCGAGGGCAGGTGGTTCAAACCGACACCGTACTTGAGGTCGCGGATGGCGTTCTCGATCTCGGCGTGGTGGCGGTGATCGGCTTCGAGCGCGAGGGTCGCACCCTCCCGGTCGGTGATGAAGGCGTGGTACTGGTAGGTGGCAAAGAGCGCGAGCTGGGAGCCCGGCGTCGGCTTGGTGCGCCGCACGATGAGCCGGACGGGGACCGCGTCCTTGCCGTCGGCGAAGGGGGTAGAGGTCGTCTCGGCCACGTCGGCTCCACCCTCCATCCAGTACGGGATGGCTGCCCAGTCCGCTTCCGGGATCGCCTCGATCAGGCCGCGCAGATTCGGCTGCAGGCGCACGGTGATGCTGAAGCGCACGTCCAGGCGCCGGCAGACGGCCACCACGGCGTGGGCGTAGAAGCCCGAGTCGGCCCGTACCGTGAGCGCACCTTGCGCCCCCGCCTGGCGAACCCGGCCGATCGTCTCGGTGAGGAAGTGGGCGGCGCCCCGCGCCGTGTTAGCGTTGCCGCCCCGCAGGCGGGCCATGAGGACGTCGCCCGTCCCAGCGGCGACCGCGAGCAGCGGGTGATAGCCGCGCGCGCCGGTATAGCCGTGATGGAGGGCCCCTTCCTTCTGGAGCCCGTACGTCTCGCAGATCGTCGAGTCCAGGTCGATGGTGAACGGTGCCGCGCCGGGTCCCGCCCCGGCGGCCCAGGCCCGCGCCAGGAGCTGGCGGCTGACGGCATCGAGCTGGCGTACGTGGCCCCAGCGGAAGCTGCGCAGGAAGGTGCCCAACGTTGATGCTGCCTTGAGCGTGCAGCCCAGCACCCGGCCCGTCCCGCCCGCGCGCAGGGCATTCGCGTCGTCGATACAGTCGCCCCCCGCCAGAGCCGACATGACCAGCGTCAAGAACTTGTCTCCCGCATTCGCTCGTCCCGGCGCGGAGCCGAGGTCGAGTTGCTCGTCCACCAGTTCCCGCAGCCCGAGATGCGCTGCCAGCGTCGCCGGCAACAGCAGCCCCGCCCGGGCAACGAGCCGGTCGTCATCGAAGCTGGTTCCCAGGCGGTCCAGGCCGTGCGATGATCGCATCTGTCAGGTGCTCCTTTGGCTGAGGGTGATGGTTGTTCTCTACTCCATCTTCTCAGTTCAGAAGAGCACCTGCTTTATCGTTTCAGCAGTTTCCCCCGGTCCGCCGTCGGTGGATCCGGGCTTAGCATCCTCAACCATCAACTTCGCCCCTAGGTCAGCGAGAGAAGCACGTGAAAGCGTTGTTCGTAGCCCTGGTAGCGTTCGCAACGGTAGCCGCCGTCATGGCGGGCCGCTCCACGAGCGCGTCCTTCG
>SCTZ01000106.1 GCA_004297765.1 Chloroflexota bacterium
CACTGGTTTTGTCATTCTGAGGCGCGCACGCCGAAGAATCCGCGCCCTGGGGATACGGATTCTTCGCGCTGCGGCGCTCAGAATGACAGGTAGCGTCTTCTCTGTGGTCGAACACTAGTGCGTCGTTCCTCAAGTGAGGTGTCCTTTGTGGGACGTTCCTCAGCGGAATGATCAAGAGTGGGCGGGCCTCGGTCTCGATGACATCGGGATAGCTGACGTGCCATCCCCTCTCCCTTCGCAAAGGGAGAGGGCCGGGTGAGGGTTACCCCGGGTCTTCATTGGTCCGGGACGGCGATGTATCGCCATCAGGGGCTGAACCCTCACCCTGACCCTCTCCCTTGTGCGAAAGGGAGAGGGAACAGCGCCGCCAGCCCGCCGCACTTGAGGAACGACGCACCTAGTGTTCGACCACAGACAAGATGCTATCTGTCATTCTGAGCGCCGCAGCGCGAGGAATCCGTATCCTCGGGGCGCGGATTCTTCGCGCTGCGGCGCTCAGAATGACGCTAGGCGGCGCCGGAGAATGGCGAAACCAGTTTGGTCGAACACTAGCTCCCCGAGAACCCGATCGTGTCATGCGCCCCGATGCTGCCGAGCTTGAAGATGAACATGGTGCGCTCGGCGACAATGGGCTGGCTGCTGGTGATGTTGACCGAGTTGGCGCCGGTGACGATTCTGCCGACTTCCACCTCCAGCTTGCTGTGCGGGGCCACATCGAAGAAGCCTGGCACCGTCTGCCCTGTCACCAGCAGGAAGTCCATCCGTACGTTGGCGGTTTGATCGCCGGGATTGAGCAGCGTAATTATCTCGTTGAACGGCGATCTGGTTTCCCCTTCGGCGAAGTGCCAGGAGGTTGATAGGGCCGTGGCACCCTGAGTCGAATAGGCCCCGCGCGGCTCGGTCCCGAAGAAGATGGACCGCTCGGCGATAATCGGGATGGTCGAGACGACGCGAATGCCAAACGAGCCGGTCATCAGTGGATTCAGGAAGAGCGTGATCCGGCTGGTAGGCAGCAAGACCACAGAGAAGGTCGTCGTATTTCCGCCCACGCCAAAGAGCGTGATCGTGGCGGTGGCCTGCGTGCTGTTCGTGTTCTCGAGCAGCAGAAAGGTATCCGCGGGCGGCGCGCCTTCACCGCGCAAACTGCTGAGCTCGGTGCGCCCCTCGGAGAAGAACCAACTGGTGGAGGGCGCGTTCACGCCGCTGTTCACGGTCGCGGCGTTGCCGGGAAAGCGATACATAGCCCGCTCGGCGATGATGGGTTGACTGGAGACCACCCGGCTGGAGAAAGCCGCGTTGGGCAACACATCGTTGACGAAGATGCTGGTGCGCGAGTTGGCCGGCAGAGAGAGAGTCTGGGTGACGGTCTGTCCGCTCTCCAGGAGATAGGCGATCGTGGTCGGCGCGGCCACGTTGTTCGGATTCTGGAGAAGCAGCCACGTATGGAAAGGCGCGACAGTAGCGCCCTCGGCAAATAGCCAGGTGGTGTTGGGAGCCGGGATGCCCGTCACCACGTCTCCGTCGAAGCCCACGTACATGGCTCGCTCGGCAAAGATAGGCGCGCTGGCGTTGATCCGCGTGCTGAAGGCCTGATTGGGCAGGGCCTGATTGGCGAACAGGCTGAAGCGCGCGGTGGGCCCGACGGAGTAGTTCTGCACCACGGTGCCGGTGGGCTGCAGGAAGAACGTGAAGGTCAGGCCAACCGTCTGATTCGAGGGGTTCTCAACCAGAAACCAGGTATCGAACGGTGACTGGGTGGAGCCCTCGGCGAAAAAGAAGGTGGTCTGGGGGCCCACGGCTGACGGCGCTGAGGCCGGAACCGCCTGCGCAGGGCCGGATATCCCGGCCAGGACGACAATCGCCGCAACCAGCAGCGACAGGGACTGTAAGCCGCGCTTCAACAAGAGTCGCCTCATTAGCTACTACCTCCTCTGGGTGCCAGACGTGCCACGCTCGCGCGGCTTTCTGGCCGATCGCTAGATGTAATACTCTCTCCCGCCAGGGAGTTCGTGATTGCGCCCACGAGACCGGAGTTGTCCTTCCGCGGAAGGACGACTCGGTCTGGCCTATCGCGAAGGAACTGCCGTGAAAGAGTATAATCCTTCGCCCGCTCGCGCTGCCAACATGCGCCGTGCGTGATCAAAGGCCGGCACGGTACCTATAGGCAGGGCGGCAGCAAGATACATGCCTGCACATGGAGGCACTATCGAGGAACTGGCCGAACAGCAGGATCGTGGCACCGCTCGGATGCTTCCTCATGTGGGTTCCGCCGGGCGGATATCCCTTCGGACGCCGTTATTGAATGGGGACAAATGGCCACCGGGACGGGGAAAACGGTGGTCGCCTTCCAGATCTGCTGGAAGCTCTGGAATGCGCGCTGGAACCGGACCGGACAGCATCGGCATCCCAGGGTCCTCTACCTGGCCGATCGCAACATCCTGGTGGACGACCCCAAGGACAAGGATTTCGCCCCCTTTGGCGATGCCCGCAAGAAGATCGAGAACGGCGAGGTCAACAAGAGCCGGGAGATGTACTTCGCCATCTATCAGGCCATCGCGAGGGACGAGAGTCGTCCGGGTCTTTACAAAGAGTATCCGCCGGACTTCTTCGACCTCATCATCGTGGACGAGTGCCATCGCGGCAGCGCGCGCGACCAGAGCAACTGGCGCGAGATCCTAGAATACTTCGAGCCCGCCTATCAGCTCGGTATGACGGCCACGCCGCTGCGAGAAGAGAGCCGCGACACCTATCGCTACTTCGGGAATCCGATCTACACCTACAGCCTGCGCCAGGGCATAGACGATGGTTTCCTCGCGCCCTACCGCGTCCACCGGGTTATCACGACCTACGACGCCACCGGCTGGCGCCCCAGCGCGGGCGATCTCGACCGCTACGGACGAGCGATCCCGGACGACGAGTACCAGACCAAGGATTTCGAGCGGGTGGTGGCCCTGCGTGCCCGCACGGAGGCCATCGCTCGCCACCTGACCGATTTCTTGAAAAAGACCGACCGCTTCGCCAAGACTATCGTCTTCTGCGTAGATCAGGAGCACGCGGACGAGATGCGCCACGCGCTGAACAACTTGAACGCCGATCTCGTCCGGCAGTATCCTGACTACGTCTGTCGCGTCACGTCCGAGGAAGGCTTCATCGGGCGCGGCCATCTGGGACGCTTTCAAGAGCTGGAGACGACGACTCCTGCCATGAGGTGGTGCGCACCCTCTATCCCTCGGCCGCCGAGATACGTCAGCGGTGGGCCGATCCGGGGCAACGAGCGGAGATCATCGCCCAACTGGAGCAACGCGGCATCGACTTCAATGACCTGGCGTCTATCACCAACCAGCCCGAGGCCGATCCCTTCGATTTGCTCTGTCACCTTGCCTTCAACGCTCCGCTCCGCACCAGGCGAGAGCGCGCCGACCGATTGCGCAGGGAGAAGAAGGACTTCTTCGATCAGTACGGCCCCGAGGCGCGTGCCATCCTGGACGAGCTTCTGGAGAAGTATGCCGAGCACGGCACCGCCCAGTTCGAGATGCCCGCGATCCTGAAGGTGCCCCCGCTCTCCGAGCACGGCAACGTCATGGAGATAGCGCGCCTGTTCGGCGGCACAGAAGAGCTCAGAGAAGCGATCAATCAGTTGCAGCGGCTGCTCTACGCGGCGTAGCTGCGGCAACAGTGCAATTGGACCGAGGCCGCAGACCGCCGCGGTCGCCTGAGGCGACCGCGGCGGTCTCGTCCGACAGGATACCCCACCCGGGGAACGACGCAGCAAGTGGTCAACCCGTCGCGGGCCGGTTGACCGCCGTATCCGCGTGGTCTGCTCACCCCGTAGCGGCGGATCGCTGTGTCCGCCAGGGGTGGGGCCGGGCAAACGTCCGTATCGAGCACTCCCGAAACATACCGCTCAGGAGGTCCCGTGGCCAAGAAAACCGGTACACCGTCCCTCACCACCGCCCAGCAACTGGGTAGCCTGATAAAATCGGCCCGCGACATCATGCGCAAGGACAAAGGGCTCAACGGCGATCTCGATCGCCTGCCAATGCTGACCTGGATCATGTTCCTGAAGTTCCTCGACGACCTGGAGCGGATGCGGGAAGAGGAGTCCGTTCTGGCAGGACAGCGGTTCCGTCCGGCCATCGATCCTCCCTACCGTTGGCGAGACTGGGCCGCCGGGGAAGACGGCATCACGGGCGACGAGCTGATCGCCTTCGTCAACAACGAGGAAGCCGTGCGTCCCGACGGCACGCGCGGGCCCGGGCTCTTCGCCTATCTGCGCTCTCTGCAGGGCGCCGAGGGCGGGGATCGGCGCGACGTCGTCGCCACCGTCTTCAAAGGCACGCTCAACCGCATGATCAACGGCTATCTGCTGCGGGACGTGGTCAACAAGGTCAACGGCATCCATTTCACCTCATCGGAGGAGATCCACACGCTCGGCCATCTCTACGAGTCCATGCTCAAAGAGATGCGCGACGCGGCCGGGGATTCCGGCGAGTTCTACACCCCGCGGGCCGTGGTCCGCTTCATGGTGGAGGTCCTCGACCCGCGCCTGGGCGAAACCGTCCTCGACCCAGCCTGCGGCACCGGCGGCTTCCTGGTGGAGGCGTACAGCCACCTGGAGAAACAGTGTTATAAAGTCGAGGATCGCCAGGTGCTCCAGACGTCCAGTCTCTACGGTGGAGAGGCCAAGCCGCTGCCGTACCTGCTGGCTCAGATGAACCTGCTGCTGCACGGGCTGGAAGCCCCTCAGATCGATCCGCTCAACAGCCTGCGCTTCCCGCTCAAGGAGATCGGCGACAATGACCGCGTCGACATCGTCCTGACCAATCCACCCTTCGGCGGCGAGGAGGAGCGCGGCATCCTGGGCAACTTCCCCGAGGACAAGCAGACCTCCGAGACCGCTCTGCTCTTTCTGCAGCTCATCATGCGCAAGCTCAGGCGGCAACCCAAGCCGGGTCGGGCCGGCGTCGTTGTTCCCAACGGCACCCTCTTCGGCGACGGCGTCTGCGCTCGCATCAAAGAGGAGCTGCTAAAAGACTTCAATCTTCACACCATCGTCCGCCTCCCCAACGGCGTCTTCGCGCCCTACACCAGCATCCCCACCAACCTGCTCTTCTTCGACCGCTCCGGTCCGACGAGGGAGGTCTGGTATTATGAGCAGCCTCTGCCGGAAGGACGCAAGAATTACACAAAGACCGCACCGATTCAGTTCGAGGATTTTGCGAATTGCCTGAGCTGGTGGAAGAACCGCGAGGAGAACGAGCGAGCCTGGCGGGTTCCGGCGGAGCAGATCGTCGAGAGCGGCTGCAACCTGGATATCAAGAACCCGAACGGCAAGCAGGATTTCGAGCATCTGCCACCGGAGCAACTGGTGGAGGATATCCTCGCGAAGTAACGGCGGATCGCGGAGATTATGGGGGAGATCAAGCAGGTGTTGGCGGTGAAGAGGCTATGACCTTCCCGTTGGTTGCTTTATCTGAAATTGCCAGGCCAATAACCCGACCCGTGGCGGTGGTACCAGGAGAGTCTTACCGGACAATCGGCGTCAAATGGTGGGGACAAGGCGCATATGAACGTCAGGCTATCGACGGCGCGCAGACTTCTGCCAAAACGCTTTCACGAGTATGTGACAGGGACCTGATCATCAACAAGATCTGGGTTCGTCATGGCTCAACTGCGATTGCTTCTGCTGCAGTCGATGGTTGTGCTGCCTCTGGTGAGTTTCCGACTTTTGAGTTGAATTGCGCACGTGTCTTGCCCCGATGGATACACTGGCTAACCAAGACACCTGGTTTCTGGACGAAGTGCGACGCTCTGTCACGTGGGACCAGTGGAAAGAACCGCATCAAGCCAGAGTTCTTCCTGACCATCCAAATCCCGCTTCCACCACTCGAAGAGCAGCGGCGGATTGTGGGGCGGATCGAGGGGCTGGCTAGTAAGATCGAGGAGGCGCGAGGGCTACGGCGGAAAGTAATACAAGAAGCGGACGCACTTAATGGGGCAGAACTGAACAAGCTGTTTGGCAACCCCTACAAGGGCGAGCACGGATCCTTGGGCTTCGGGAGTTTCGCCCGCCTGAACGACGTTGTCGCCGACGTAGCGGATGGGCCGCACGTCACGCCAACGTACGTTGGCGAGGGCGTCCCGTTCATTACCGTCTTGAACATCACATCTGGAAGCTTGGATTTCTCCGGTGCCAAGAATCTCACGCTGGAAGACCACCGTCAGTTCCAAAAGCGTGCTCGAGCCGAGCGGGGGGACGTCCTGATCACAAAGGACGGAACGATTGGCATCCCTTGCGTCGTTGACACCGACCGAGAGTTCAGCTTCTTCGTGAGCGTTGCCTTGGTCAAACCCCAGCGTGACATACTGGACGGTCCATTCCTTGCCTGCGCGCTACGTTCACCCTACCTGCAAGAGCGGATGCGGGAGCGATCAAGAGGCGATATGATCCGCCATCTGGTACTGCGTGAGATTCGCGATCTGATGGTGCCCGTCCCACCTCTGTCTGACCAGCGGCGCATTGCCGCCTACGTGGGCGATCTTCAGACGAAAGCTGATGCACTCAAACGCTTACAGACCGAAACTACCGCAGAGCTGGCTGCTCTGCTGCCATCTGTTCTTGAAAAAGCGTTCAGGGGAGAACTATGACACCGCTCGTGTTCCATGAGTTGAATTGGCGTGAAACGATTCGTTTCGTTCTCTGGCAGGGCCCGGCTAGAGAGGTAGCTAATACGAAGGAGTTCGTCATTGGTCGGAAACGAATCCGAACGATGCTTACCAGCCACCCCAAAGAGTAGAGAGGACCATGCGATGAACCCACCTATGGATGAGCAGCTCATTGTTGTGCGACGTATGTTCGGCTGTGGCACAGACGCCAAGGACTTCTATCGGCGCTATGCAGGCTCGGCTCCAGAGCAGAAACAGACGTTGAATCGGGTAGCGTGGAGGCTATGGTTTACGCTCCTGTTACGATACCATAGCAACATTCAGGCACAGCCTCATTTTAGCCCTTCAGATCAGTACTACATTGATCACGTCATGCTGCCGTCGCTGGAAATCTATCTCCTGTTCACGTGCATTGATGCCCTCGTCCAGCCTGTACCACATCGGCAATTCCCCGACTGGCTAAGCACTCACTCTAACGACCAATCATGGGACATTGCGGCGATACGTAGGTTGCATAGCCGCTATCAACAGGAAATGGGGGTAGGAGCGAACCTACGGAGAGCATTTGCCGACCTGCCGACACCACTGGTCGAATGGTTGGCCAACAACGTTTGGGTGTACGCTACCGATGATCGACCGCCATTCGATCGCATGCAAGAGCCTCAGAAGACGGTTGAACTGATTAGAAACTACTTCTACAACGTTCGCCGCAACCAGTTCACCCACAGCAGTTGGCCTCTCCCCACGGCGGTCGAAGACAACATCGAGCTTTCAGATGGCTGGGTGATGAATCCAGCTTGTTGGGACTACGAAATCGATGAGCAACGCCCGAGGCTGCAGCCCCGTAAGGGTATCGACGAGGCAACGATACTACGGTTGATAGTTGATGCAATGGGCTTGAAGATTCTCGGGATTGCCATGGATTCCTCCCTGATCCACGCCTACATTTCGAATCAATCAAGGCTGAGTGCTTTCTATGGCTTCTTTGGCGATGTCTATCAGAATGCGGAGTGGCTGCAGTCTTGCATGAACTACGTCGAGGATGGAAAGGGGCTTTATTACAATTACCTTGATGCCTGCGACATCCCGCCTTTGAGATCGGATTGGGCTTCGATCATCTCAGATAGATTCGTGGTGGACTATCAGCTTGAGGCCGGTCTCAAGGAGGTGACTCTGTTGTACTTGAACCAGGTTCAACAATTGAATGCGGCCATAGCGCGATTCAACGATCTCCATGCGCCAGTCACTGCTGGCTGTGTGGACCGCGGAATGGCAATTGCCGAACGTCGGAAGGCCATAAGACAGTTCTTCGTAGAGCAGAGCGCGACCGTAGCTTTCAAGTCCGTTGTTGACATGCCGTCACGAGTGCAGATGCGAAACCTCTGGCTCATTGCGCGGGACCCCAGTTATAGCTAGGAATCCCTAACTTGGCGTAGCCGGAACCCGAACCGAGAAAGTCTTCGATGAATGGTTCGAGCTGTGGTCATCCCAGATCATCATTACCTCCTCGGGAATACAAACTTGCCTCTGGCAGTATGATTGATTCTGGAATCAAGGTCTAGGGACTTTGCTAGGAGAGATCGTGTTCCCAGACCATGGCGAGTTGTCTTGCGATCTCTTCAACCTGGCGAATGTCGCCGGCGGAGATTCGGAGGCAGAAGTCAACGATTGCTTGTCGGGGAAGGGTATCGGGTGCCGGATAGCCCACCTGGTTCAGGTAGTACGTGGCGACCATGAAGCCTGTGCGTTTGTTGCCGTCGCTGAAAGGATGCCCCTGGGTGATCCCGCGCAGAAGCATGGCTGCTTTCTCAAAGGGTCCAGGGTGTGGGTCTTCTCCGCCGAATGTTTGGAAGGCGGCTGCCACAACCTGTTCTACCAATCCCTTGCTGCGCTCAGGACCGATGCGTCCGCCCAATTGATTGACCGATAGGAGGTTGACAGAGGTAGCGACGGTAGTAAGAGTGCTGACGATCTCAGGAAGAGCTTGCGCGGAGGTTTGGGCAAAGTCCAGGCTGCCAGGAAAAAGGCGCAAGAGCTCTTGCAGGATCTCTTCAAGAGACTGCTCCTCTTCCCTAGCCATCTACAGCTTGCTCAGATCCTCCATGATCCCACGAATGTCAGAGCGCTTCATAGCCTGGTTGTAAAAGTCGACAGCAGACCGCACAGCCTTCACGCGCATATCAGCTTGCCGCCTGTTCTTTGAGGTTGATGTCGAAACGATTACGCGAGTAGGCTTGTGTTCTCGCTTCCTATTCGCACTCATGAGCTTCCCCTCTCCAGCATCTGTAGTAGGGCGCCCTCTTGCCGTCCAGTTCACCCCGATCCTTAGATCAAGCCAAGTATACCATACCACATGGCGATTGGCGCCAGCTTCACTTGGAGCATGTCGTAGTTGCTCGAGATGTGGGTCCTCTCCGCCGAATGTTTGGAAGGCGGCTGCCACAACCTGTTCTACCGATTCCCTGGCCATCTACAGCTTGCTCAGATCCAGCGCGCTATCCACCTGCTCCGCTCCGGCAAGCAAGAATGGTGTTTCTGCAGCAGAACGCACAGCCCTCACGCGCATATCAGCTTGCCGCCTGTTCTTGACGGTTCTCTCCGCGAAGAATCTCCGCGTGTACCCCAGGGGGGATAACTACGGTGGAGGTGCTGTCAACGGATTCGGGAGCGGATTGAACGGACACGCGCCTCCAGCCGAACATCAGGAATACCGCGTGCACCGCCAGTGGCTTTGCGTACCTGACTGGCTGAGACGCCAAGCACCCTGAGGTAGGACCTCGACTCCTGCCGCGGCCATCCGTGCAATCCGCTCCCGAATCCGTTGACAGCAACATCCCCGACCGGATGCGCGACGCGGAATCGTGACGCGCACCCGCCCGCGTCTTTGCACTGACCTGGCTCGCTATCCCGCAATCCCATAGTGGCGCACGTCGCGAGACATTAGCGATCCGTCGAAGAGGAGGATGACAACATGAACGAGCCCTGTAGCCCTGCAAGGCATGGGGGCGGACTTCCCACTTTGCACACCGCGACAGTGTAGCGTACAATCAATCGGGGGAAGGATCTCGCCACCGTCGGCTCTCGTCACGTTCAGCCGGATCTCGGGGGCGTGGTCTTTCCGCTCTGTTTGCCCTGAAATCCGATTTCGGCGGAGAAACAGTCTCGGGCTTCCATGGCACGCCTGGATCGGCGGTTTTCTGGGGCGTACTTGCCTGTAGGGGGACAATTGTGAGGAACTGGCTCTGGATAGCGGTGGCAATGCTGGTCGCGGTGCCGTGGCTGGTGCTGCGTTTTGCGGGTTTGCACGAGCCGCCCTACCTCGTGGCTGCGCTGGCGGGTCTTGCCATCCTTGGGGCGGCCTTGCTGCTATCGTGGGCTTCGGAAGTGGCCCAGCTCGATATCTCCCAGGCCCTGGCAGTGGTCATCCTCTCGCTGATCGCCGTCTTGCCCGAGTACTCGGTGGACATCTACTTTGCCTGGCGGGCCGGGCAGGATCCGAGCTATGGCGCGTTCGCCCTGGCCAACATGACCGGGGCCAATCGGATGCTCATCGGCATTGGCTGGGTGGCCGTGGTGGTCGTCTTCTGGTGGCGCACACGAAGACCTAAGGTTGAGCTGGCAGAGCACGAATCGCTGGAGATCTCGGTGCTCTCTATCGCCACTCTGTACGTCTTTCTCATCCCCCTCAAGGGCACGCTCTCTATCTGGGACAGCGTCGTTCTCTTCGCGCTGTTTGGTGTCTACGCCTACGCCAGCTCTCGCCAGGCGCCGGAGGAGCCCGACCTGGTCGGACCGGCGGCCGCTGTTGGCTCCCTGTCCACTGGTCTGCGCCGGCTCGTAACCCTCGGACTGTTCCTGTTCGCTGCGGCCGCCATTCTGATCTCCGCCGAGCCCTTTGCCGAGGGACTGGTGTCGACGGGGCGCTTGCTCTACATCGACGAGTTCGTGCTGGTGCAGTGGCTGGCGCCCTTCGCCTCGGAGGCGCCCGAGTTCATCGTGGCCGTGCTCTTCGCGCTGCGGGGTCATCCACACCTCGGCTTGCGCACTATGGTCTCGTCCAAAGTCAACCAGTGGACTCTGCTGGTCGGTGCGCTCCCGCTGGCCTACGCGCTGTCGGCGGGTCAACTGCTGCCGTTGGAGTTGGATGAGCGCCAGATGCACGAGGTCTTTCTCACGGCCGCCCAGTCGGCCTTCGCGGTGGTCCTTCTCGCGGGGACCGGCCTCACGCTGCGCGGCGCGGCAACTCTGGGTGTGCTCTTCTTCGTTCAGTTGGTTTTCCCGGAGACGCGCCTGGTCATGAGCATCATCTACCTGGTTCTCACGGTCGCCATTCTGGTGTTCGACCGCAAGCGGCTGGTACGTCTGATCCGAGCGCCGCGCAAGATATTGTCGTCCGCCCCGTGAGTGATTCTTCTTATTCACGTCTAGCACTATTCTAACGGGAATCTAACACTGCCGCGCTAATGTTACGGTGCAGGGTCCCACGGCGACGAACGGGATCTGGGAAGGTGTGGCAGGCCGATGGCTACGGCAAATGGGCGGCGCAATCGTCCCCGCTGTGCGAACTGCCTGATAGAGATCGAGTGGCGGCCAGTGGTCGCGGAAGGCCGCCTTTACTGCTGCATCGGTTGCGCGCAGGGCGGGCCCTGTTGTTGCGACTACACGACCCAGGATCAGACCATTCGTTTGCCCGGGCCGGCGCGAGATCGCCCCGACCCCACAGAACACGGGAGCTAGCCAGCGAATCCCGCATGGGGCGGGACGTCAAATATCGTCCGGATCCATCAATACCAAAGGAGGGAGGTTGTTAATGGATAAGAAGTTGAGCCCGCTGGGCGATCGCGTGGTGGTGCGGCCGAGCGCCAAGGAGGAAGTCACTCGCAGTGGTATCGTCCTCCCGGACACAGCCAAGGAGAAGCCCCAGGAGGGCGAGGTCATCGCGGTCGGTCCTGGACGGGTTCTCGACAACGGTCAGCGCCTGACCCCCGATGTCAAAGTCGGCGACAAGGTCCTGTATGCCAAATACGCCGGCACCGAAGTCAAGGTCGATGGCGAGGAGTGGCTCATCGTACGTGAGTCCGACGTGCTCGCCATTGTCAGCCGCGCATAAGAGCTCCAGAGTAAGGGAGGTAATTGATGGCCAAAAAACAACTCGTCTACGATGAGGAAGCACGCAGAGCTTTGCGCAAAGGCGTCGATGCGGTCGCCAACGCGGTGAAAGTCACCCTGGGACCCAAAGGACGCAACGTCGCCCTCGATCGGAAGTTTGGCGCCCCGACCGTCACCCATGACGGCGTCACGGTGGCCAAGGAGATCGAGCTGGAAAACCCGCTGGAGAACATGGGCGCCCAGTTGCTCAAAGAGGCCGCCACGAAGACCAACGACGTGGCCGGTGATGGCACAACCACGGCGACCGTTCTGGCCCAGGCCATCGTGCAAGAGGGGCTAAAGAACGTGGCCGCCGGCGCCAATCCCATGCTGCTCAAGCGCGGCATCGAGAAGGCCGGCGAGGCCGTGGTCGAGGGCGTCAAGGGGCTCTCCACCCCCGTCTCCGGCAAAGACGAGATCGCCGACATCGCCTCGATCTCCGCGGCCGATCGCGAGATCGGAAATCTGATCGCCGAGGTCATGGACAAGGTGGGACGCGACGGCGTCATCACCGTCGAGGAATCCAAAGGCATTCGCTACGAGACCGAGTACGTCGAGGGCATGCAGTTCGATCGCGGCTACATCAGCCCCTACTTCGTCACCAACCCCGATCGCATGGAGACGGAGATCGACGACCCGGCCATCCTGATCACCGACAAGAAGATCTCCGCGGTGTCCGACTTTCTGCCGGTCCTGGAGAAGATCGCTCAGACGGGCAAGAAAGACGTCGTGATCATCGCCGAGGATGTAGACGGCGAGGCGCTGGCTACCCTGGTGGTCAACAAGCTGCGCGGCATCCTGCGCTGCCTGGCCGTGAAGGCCCCCGGTTTTGGAGATCGCCGCAAGGAGATGCTGCGCGATATCGCCATTCTGACCGGTGGCGAAGTGATCTCCGAGGAGACCGGTCGCAAGCTGGACAGCGCCACGATGCACGATCTGGGCGGGGCCCGGCGCGTGGTGTCCAACAGGGACGAGACGACGATCGTGGAAGGGCATGGAGATGCCAACGCCATCCAGGCGCGCGTGAAGCAAATCCGCGCGCAGATCGAAGAGACGACCTCCGACTACGACCGTGAGAAGCTGCAGGAACGGCTGGCCAAGCTGGCCGGCGGGGTGGCCATCATCAAGGTCGGCGCGGCCACTGAGACCGAGCTGAAAGAGAAGAAGCATCGCGTCGAGGATGCCCTTTCCGCCACGCGGGCGGCGGTCGAGGAAGGTGTGGTGCCCGGCGGTGGCGTGGCCCTGATTCTGGCCGCCAAAGCTCTGGAAAGTGTCGAGTTGACTGGTGATCAAGCTACCGGCCGGAACATCCTGCGCAAAGCGCTGGACGAGCCGCTGCGGCAGATCGCGGCCAACGCAGGCAAAGACGGGTCGGTCGTGATCCGCGAGGTGCGCCGACTGCACGAGGAGTCGGGCAACAACAAGATCGGCTACGACGTCATGTCGGACGAATACGGCGACATGTACGCCAAGGGCATCATCGACCCGGCCAAGGTGACGCGTAGCGCGCTGCAGAACGCCATGAGCATCGCCGCGATGATCCTGACCACCGACGCCCTGGTCACCGACATCCCGGAGAAAGAAAAGGCGGCCATGCCGCCAATGCCCGAGTACTAGGGTAGGTTCCATTCGAAAGATCTAGACTCCTAGGGGCGACCGATCGGTCGCCCCTACGTATTCGGCCTAAAGGGAGATCGTGGCGGACGAGCGCCATGCCGATCCGAGGCCCCGCGCGCCGTCCTTCTGCGGAAGGACGAGCGCGCTTCAGCCCCGGGCGGGGGTCGGCTTGGCCACGGCGAAGGACCCGATTTGTGAGCCCCAGCCGCATTATCGCGGCTGGGGCTCTTGTGTGGTGCCGCTGAGTCTGTGGGAACGAGTCTTGCAGGCTTTTCTTTGTCACGCACTGCATAGGCGGCAGAGAGGATCAATCGCTCCGCCAGCCTGTTGCAATGACGCCTGAGAGGAGGTGTGTGAGATGCGAGACTGGCTCAGCTGGGTGTTCGTTATCCTGGGCATCTGGTTGATTATCAGCCCATGGGTGGTTGGCTTCTCCGGCGACGTAGGCGCCACATGGAACGCCATCATCTTGGGGATTATCGTGGGTGCTCTCGGGCTGTACAGCTACTTCGGCCTGGCACGGACATCGCCGACCGGCAGAATGTAGCATCTAGCAAGCAGAGGCGCGTCGCGCTATTACAGGCTGGACGCGGGTCCTCGCTGAACCCAAATTGGCAAAACAAGGGCCGGCCTCTGGGGCTGGCCCTTGTACTATCTGCATGCAGGACCACCGCCTGCTGACCCTGCAGGTTGCGACCAGCACCGGCCGGCGACTATAATGCCCAGCAGCCTCCCGCGCGCGGCGCCGCGCGGGCTAGAAGAGCCAAGCTATGGATGCCCGTCTAGCTAGAATTCTTCCCACTGTCAGCAAGCCCGGACGCTACACGGGGGGCGAGTGGAATAGCATTGTCAAAGACTGGTCCGGGTCACCAATCCGGGTAGCCCTCGCCTACCCTGAAGTCTATGAGATCGGTATGTCCAATCTGGGCCTTTCGATCCTGTACGACCTGGTGAACCAGCTCGACTTCGCTCTGGCGGAACGGGTGTTCGCGCCCTGGCCGGACATGCAGCAGGCCATGCGCGGGGCGGGCCTCACACTCTACTCTCTGGAGTCAAAGCGACCTCTGGGCGAATTCGATGTGATCGGGTTCTCTCTCGGCTACGAGCTGACCTACACCAACGTTCTTAACATGCTCGACCTGGCCGGGATCCCCGTGCTGGCAGCGCAGCGCGACGCATCCCGCCCGCTCATCATTGGGGGCGGCACGTGCTGTCTGAACCCGGAGCCCATGGCCGATTTCTTCGATCTCTTCGTGCTGGGCGACGGAGAGGAGGTGCTGATCGAGCTACTGCGGCTGTGCCGGCAGGCCAAGGCCGCAGGTACGGGCAGAGAGGTGCTTCTGGAGCAGGCCGCCCAGATCCCCGGCATCTACGTGCCGCGCTTCTACAACGTGAGCTACGCCGCGGACGGCCGAGTGAGCCGGATCGAGCCGTCCCGTCCCGAAGTGTCGGACAGGATCAGGCGGCGCGTCTGCGCCGTTCTGCCACCGCACGTCACGCGGCCGATCGTCCCGTTTCTAGAGACCGTCCACGACCGGGCCGCGGTGGAGATTCAGCGCGGCTGCACGCGCGGCTGTCGCTTTTGCCAGGCGGGTAACGTGTATCGTCCGCTGCGGGAGAGACCTCTGGAGGAGGTCCTCGATATCGTCGATCAGCTACTCCGCAACACCGGCCATGAGCAGCTCTCGCTGATCTCGTTGAGCAGCACCGACTACGGCCGCATCGAGGAGCTGGTGCGCGCCATCCGCGAGCGCTACGGCGACCGCCGCTTGAACATCTCGTTGCCAAGCCTTCGCATCGATGGCTTCTCGGTGCGCCTGGCGGAGATGGTGCAGACTGGGCGGAAGAGTGGCTTCACCTTCGCTCCCGAGGCTGGCAGCCAGAGGATGCGGGACGTGATCGCCAAGGGCCTCACCGAAGAGGATATCCTGGGAACAGCCCGGCAGGTGATGCAGAGCGGTTGGTCCCATCTCAAGCTGTACTTCATGGTGGGGCTGCCGGAAGAGACCGAGGAGGATGTGCAGGAGATCGTCTTCCTGGCCAGAAAGATCTGGCGTCTCGGACGACAGCTCGTGGGCGGCAGGCTGCGTATGAACGTGAGCGTGGCCACCTTTATTCCCAAGCCGCACACCCCCTTTCAATGGAGTGGACAGATCCGTCCCGAGGGGCTGGAGGTGAAGCAGAGCATTCTGCGTGACGGCTTGCGCCAGCAGGGTCTGCACCTGGCCTGGCATGACCCGCAGGTGAGCCTACTGGAGGCCGTCATGTCGCGCGGGGACCGGCGCCTGGGTGCGGCCGTGCTACAGGCCTGGCGCTCGGGCTGCATCTTCGACGGCTGGAGCGAGCATTTCAAGCCAGAGCTGTGGTGGCAAGCGATGCAAGACAACGGACTGGACGTGAGCTTTTACGCGCATCGCGAGCGGGCGGACAACGAGGTTCTGCCCTGGTCCCACATCGACGCGGGTGTCACCACCGCCTATTTGCGGCTAGAGCGCGAAGCGGCGCATCTGGGAGCTCCGGCCACGGATTGCCGCCACGAGACCTGCAACACGTGCGGGTTTCAACGCATCTCGGCCGAGTGCCTGGCGCGCGCGGGGGAGAGAGCACGCGGTCGGCCTGGGGACGGCTCTCCAGCGGTCACAACCTGCGACGAGAGCCGAGAGGAGGAGACGAATGAGCGCTCCTGAGCTGCAGCGGCTGCGCGTCGCCTACGCCCACCGCGAGTCGGTCAAGTTCATCTCGCACCTGGACGTCCTGCGGACCTGGCATCGGGCCATCCGAAGGGCTGAGCTGCCCCTGGCCTACTCGGCGGGCTACTCGCCCCATCCGCGTCTACTGTTTGCTAGCCCGTTGGCCGTCGGCGTAACCGGCGACTGGGAGCTGGTAGATATGTTCCTGACCAACCGCATGGACGAAGACGAGGTTGCCGAGCGTCTGAGCGCGCAGTTCCCCTTCGGGATGGACATACGCGCCGTGCGGGAGGTGCCATTGCATTCGCCCTCGCTGCCGGCCCTGGTGCGGTTTGCAGACTACGTCGTGCTGTTGGAAGAGAAGATGGCGCGGGACGAGCTGATCGCGGCCGTCCAGCGTGTTCTGGCAGCCGAGAGTCTGCCCCGCGAGCGTCGCCGGGACAAGGATGTGCGGCGCTACGATCTGCGGCCGCTGATTGCCGCTATCCCGGACGTCCTCTGGCGCGAGGACATCATCCGCCTGAACATGCGCCTCCGCTGCGACTCCTCGGCCGCCGGTCGCCCCGAGGAAGTCACGGCCGCCCTGGGCTTCCAGCAGCACCCGCAGACCATCCGCCGAGTGGGACTCGTTCTCGCGGAGCCTGAAGGGGATGCCAAATGACAAGCTCACCCGAACAGCCAGACCAACAACGGCAAGCCAAGGCCAGGACATACGCGCGCACCAGGCGCGTGCTGTACGTCGTCGATCTGCTGATCGGCGCGGCCTTTCTAGTCGCGCTGCTGGCTACCGGCGCGTCCAACTGGTTGCGGGATACTTTTGCGTACGCCTATTTTCTCCAGGTCGGACTCTACTTTCTGGTCGTCCTGGTTCTCTACACCGTCGTGCTGCTGCCGTCGAGCTTCTACGGGGGCTACGTCCTGCCGAAAAGGTACGGGCTGCTCTCGCAAGGGTTGCGCGGCTGGGTGATCGACGAGCTGAAGGGCTTCGGATTGAGCATCCTGCTCGGTCTGTTGATCATCGAGGTGCTGTACTGGCTGATCGCCTCGAATCCGGCCTGGTGGTGGCTGCTAGCCGCGGGCGCCATGCTGCTGTTCACAGTAGTCCTGGCCAACCTGGCCCCCATCCTGATCCTGCCGCTGTTCTACAAGCTGGAGCCGTTGCGCGACCAGGCTCTGGCGGCGCGCCTGACGGCCCTGGCCGCGCGGGCCGGACAGCGCGTGCGGGGTGTGTACGAGATGAACCTTAGCGCGAAGAGCACTACGGCCAACGCCGCGTTGATGGGGCTGGGCAACACCCGGCGCATCATGCTGACCGACACCCTCATCCAGCGCTACACGCCCGATGAGATCGAGGCGGTGCTGGCCCACGAGCTGGGCCATCACGTCCATCGCGACATTCCCATGGGGATCGCAATCCAAACCGGCGTCACTCTGGTGAGTTTCTTCCTGGCCGATCGGCTTTTGCTATGGCTCGTCCCGCGCCTTGGCTACGCCAGCATTGCCGATATCGCCACCTTTCCATTGCTGGCACTGGTTCTGGGCGCTTTCATGATGATCGCCATGCCCCTTCAGAACAGCTTCAGCCGCTGGAGGGAGAATCAGGCCGATCGCTATGCCCTGAGTCTGACGCGCGCCCCAGCCGACTTTATCAGCATGATGACCAAGCTCACCGATCAGAACCTGTCCGAGGCCGAGCCGAGCCGCTGGGTAGAGCTGGTCTTCTACGATCACCCGTCCTCC
>SCTZ01000107.1 GCA_004297765.1 Chloroflexota bacterium
GCCCCGAATTGACGGACATCCAGGATGAGGGGGAGTACCCCCGGAAAGGATGTTCAGGATGGAAGCGACACGAGGACGGACGCGGAGAGCGTTCACGGCGGAGTTCAAGGGGCAGGTGGTTGAGCTCTGCCGGACAAGCGGCAAGAGCGCCGGTCAGGTCTGCCGCGACCTCGAGCTCACGGAGACGGCGGTGCGCCGCTGGCTGGCCCAGGCAGAGATCGAGAGCGGTCAGCGTGAGGGCCTGACGAGAGACGAACGGGCAGAGCTGGCCCAGCTGCGCAAGGAGAACCGCATCCTCCGCGAGGAGCGCGACATCCTCAAGCGGGCAACGGCTTTCTTCGCGAGGGAGACCCGGTGAGCGTGTACCCGTTCATCGCGGCGGAGAAGGGCGCAGCGCAGACCGTCAGGAGGGCCTGCGCGCTGCTATCGGTCTCCCGTTCCGCCTACTACCAGTGGTCGCAGCAGACGCCGTCGGCACGGGCCCGCGAGGACGCCCAGCTCGGCGAGCGCATCACGACCATCCATCACGAGAGCCGGGGGACCTACGGGTCGCCACGTGTGCACCGTCAGCTGCGGCGGGAGGGCATCCGCTGCGGGAGGAAGCGCGTGGCGCGCCTGATGGGCACGCGCGGGCTTGCCGGGCGCACCAAGCGGCGCTTCAAGACGACGACCACCGCCGACCCGGCGGCGGGGACGGTGGCAACGGACCACCTGCGCCGCGCCTTCACGCCCGCCAGCGTGGAGCTCGACCGTGCCTGGGTTGGCGACATCACCTACCTGCGGACCTGGGAGGGCTGGGCCTACCTCGCAACGGTGATCGACCTTGGCAGCCGCCGCGTCGTCGGCTTCGCCACCGCCGACCACATCAAGACCAGCCTCGTCGCTGACGCCCTCAGGATGGCGCTCGTTGCCCGGAGCCCGGCCCCGGGGCTCATCTTCCACTCCGACCGGGGCAGCCAGTACACGTCCGCCGTCTTCCGGGAGCTCCTTGCCAGCAACGGCGTGGTCCAGTCGCTCAGCCGGCCTCGCCAGTGCTGGGATAACGCCGTCGCCGAGAGCTTCTTCGCCACCCTCAAAACCGAGCTCGTGTATCGTCAGTCCTGGCCGACGCGCACCGCCGCCCGGCTGGCCGTCTTCGAGTTCATCGAGGTCTTCTACAACCGCCGCCGGCTCCACTCCACGCTGGGGTACTGCTCCCCGGCCGAGTATGAGGCCCAGAGGCTTCGCCCACCCAGTGCCGCCCCCGCGGCTTAAGAAATGTGTCCGTCAGATCGGGGCAACCCCACCCTACGCCCCAAGGAGCGAGAGACGGAGGCGTCTTTTTTTGTGCCCTCGAAGATCGCGCAGACTCGGCGGGCGGGCTTGTCCTGCGCGAAGGTTACACGGAACGTAACTTTCATGCGGGAGAGAGGACTCGATACGTAGCCGTCGCGCTCCTGAGCGTCGGCCGAGACTCGCGAGTAGATAACAGCTCGCCTTGCCAGGCCTTCCGCGGACATCACCGCCGCCATCGGGCTCGGCGAGTTCGGACTACTCGATGCGATCGATATACCCACTCCTGCCCGAGCAGTTCCAGGATCCGCTCGGATCCTTGTGTGGGCGTAGCCTCGAGCTTCGACGGACTCGCCTGAAGCGCTTCCCACAAGCAGGGCAAACGACGACGTAGGTCGGGCCGGACCGCATCGTCCTCCGGCGCGAGGACATCCGCGGCGCTCGCGGAGCCGAGGGCGCTGCCGGAGCTATCGAGATGGGGCCCGCATTTGCGAACTCAACGATGTACCTGGGAGTGAACGGATGCGTTGTCGCGGCAACCGACTGAATGCGGTCGACCCGGTAGGAGCG
>SCTZ01000108.1 GCA_004297765.1 Chloroflexota bacterium
GCCGGCTTCCTTCAGACCCCACCTCACGATGACGCCCTTGCCTTTGGCTAACGGTTCGGTGCTGCCTCCACCGTAGAGGACTTTCACCTCCAGGTCCGCGCCCATGCCGGGCGCACCCCTGACCCTCTCCCTTCGCAAAGGGAGAGGGAATCGTACGTCAGTCTTCGCGAAGGGCGAGGAGATAGCACGTCAGCTATCCCGATGTCATCGAGATCGAAGCGTGTCCATTCTTGATTTTTCCGCTGAAGAACGTCCCACAAAGGACATCTCACTTGAGGAACGACGCACTTAGCGTCCGTGGCACTTCTTGTACTTCTTGCCGCTGCCGCACGGGCACGGATCGTTCCGACCGACTTTGCCAGCCACTCGCACTGGCTGTTGAGGTTTTGCAGCCATTCCTTCGCGGCCGCCTGGCGTTGCCCGCTCCTCGCGGGCCAGGGGCGCCGGTGCGCTAGGGACCACCAAATGTTCACTCGTCACCGGTATGCGCCTGCCAGACAGAGCCTCCCGGGCGGCCTGAACATATCTCTCTCGGGTCTCGTCGGGCAGATCGCTGCCCTGGGCCAGCGTGATCACATGTCCCAGCAGACGTCTGGCTTCTTTCTCGTCGCCGGTCTCCCAGGTCAGGTTGGCCAGATTGTAGTATGCTTCGATATTCGCGGGGTCAAGGCGCACTGCCGCTCGGTACTGTTCTGCCGCCTCTGCCCAATAGCCCAGAAACGATAGGACATTGGCACAGCGTACGCGCAGGTCGGCGTGCTCAGGCTCTGCCGTGACCTGTGCGAAGTACATGTCGCGTGCCACCAGCGGGTGCATCTCGCGTCCATCGGATAGGACAAATCGCCCGAACACGAGTCGGTTCTGCAACTCTTCGGCCGGGGCACCCTCTGCGGCTTGGTCCTCGCTCACTCTCAACCTCAGTCCCTCAGTCAACAGGGCGATGTAGGCGTAGCTTGTGAACTCGTATTGGTCCACGGCTCCGCACTTGGGACACTTGATCCGCCGGGTGATGACGTACTCGCTGTACGGTGTCTGCTCACCCTTTTGGCATTGCTCCATCGTCGGAATGTCGCAGTACACTGTCCCCACGTCATGCTCCCGCTCGTAGTGACAGGCGGTACAGCGAAGGCGAAGCCGCATGCCTTGCGGCTCGGTCTCACGATCTGACTTTGGCTGATGGGGGAGACCCAGCTTCTCGCGCACATCCTCGAGGCGAATCGTCATGGTATCGACCCGGTCCTCCTCGAAGGCCCGGAGGACCGCGAGTCCGGCCTCCACGGCCCCCAGGTCGCGGAGGCCAATGATCACGAAACCGTTGAGTATCTCGTCGTCGGGCGTCTGCGACTCCGCTGGATCCAGGCGAGCGGTCAATGCGTGCACTACCTCAGTCCGTGTCTCAGGGTGGCGCTGTCCGATTGCGCTCAAAGCGTCGGCGGCCCGGCCTCGGGCCCAGACATCCTTGGTGCGGTCGAAGAGCAGGCTGCAGAGTGGAGCCACGGCCGGCTCTCCGATGCCACCGAAAGCATCGGGCAGCGCTGTGGCCAGCCAGTCGTCGTCCCATTCGAACAGTGGGAGCAGCGGCTCGACGGCCTCAGCCGCGCCCAGCTCGCCCAGCATCCGGATAGCATGCAGCGGCGCCCAGACCTCGGGGCTGTCCTGCTCGGCGTAGTAGAGCTTCTCATCCACCGCCATCTCGATAAGAGGACGCACGGCCTGCTGTCCATGTGCTTTCACGCGATCCAGCAGGGATTGCGGCGGGTTCTGCCCGGCTCGGCGCAGCTTGCCCAATAGCTTGTTCAGGTCTTGTGGTCCAGCCACGTTGGATTTCTGGGTACCCATGGTATCTGTGCTCCCGAAAGCAGTGATTGGGAATAGTTCCTAACTATTGACGATACACGTCCCGGGTGAGAAGGGACAAGCTGCCTGGAGCGCTCTGCCGATCCGTTGCGTGGATGCTGGCTCTTCGTTGACACTCTCCTTCAGCCGCCTCCGCCACTTCCTACGGACATGATATCATTAGTGCGTCGTTCCGTACCACACTGCGGAGACGGCGCAATTGGACCGCCGCCGCAGACCGCCGCGGTTTCGGAAGCCGCGGCGGTCTTCTCCGACAGGATACTTCACTGGAGGAACGATGCAATTAGTGCCGACGATCTCTCTGGAGGGCAGCGCGAGATGCCAGGTACGCAGACGAACATCGACGTTCCGATTCTCACCCTGCGGCAAGCCCTCGAAGGGCATACCGTGGAGGAGCTCAAATGGTATGCTCGGGCGCTTCTGGACAAGCTCCCGACACGCAAGGGTGAGCTGGTCACGCTCCTCTTCGATACCCTCACCAACCCCACCGAGTTGCGCCGACTGTGGGGGCAGCTCGGGCCCGCCGAGCGAGAGGTGGTGGCAGAGGTGGTGCACCATCTTGGCGGGCGCTATGACGCCGAGATAATCGAAGCGAAGTACCCCGGGGTGCTTTCAGCCAACAGCGTCCGCCGTACTTTCTCGTACAGCCTCTCCGGCAGGGAGCCCCAGGCGACGCCGCTGAATCTGTTCTTCTACTACGACAGTGAGACGGGCGGGATGATCGTCCCGGCGGAGGTTGCCAAGCTACTGCGCAGCTTTGCTCCCCCGCCCCCACCCACCACGATGCGCGCTTCCGATGAGCCCCCGACTGTTCCAGTTGCCGGCAGAGGCAACGAGCCCGAACCGGCGGTCACCGTGACGGAGACCGAACGCGCCGTCTTCCCCGACCTGGCGACGACCCTTTACCTGATCGGTCAGGGCAAGATCAGCGTCGGCGCCACGACACGACAGCCTACGCTCGGCAGCCTGCGCCTGCTCCGGGAGCGTCTGCTCATCCGTGACTACTTCCCGGACGAGGAGTACGAGCGGGCCGAGGATGCCATTCGGCCATTCGCGCTGGTCATACTGGTGCAGGCGGCAAAGTGGGCCGCTCCGGCCGGATCGAGCAGCAAGCTTGCGTTGACGAAGAGCGGCCAGGCTGTGCTTGCGCGCGGACTCCAGCCCGAAGACATCCGCGAAGCGTGGGAGCGCTGGCTGAGCAACGCTTTGCTCGACGAGCTGTCGCGTATCCGCGCCATCAAAGGACAGCAATCGAAAGGAGCGCGCCTGACCAAGCCCGCCGAGCGGCGGAACTTGCTCGCCGAGACTCTGGGACACCTACCGGTCGATCGCTGGGTAGAGTTGGACGATCTCTTCCGCTACATCCGGGCCGAGGGGCAATCGCCGGACGTCGAGCGCAACGAGCCAACCCATCTGCATGTTGGATCGTCCTTCGAGTACGGCTGGCTGGGCTACGCCGGGGTGAACTACTGGGATATCGTCATCGGATCCTATCTGCGTGTGGTGCTCTGGGAGTACGCGGCGACGCTGGGTCTGATCGACATTGCCTTCACCCGGCCCGACGAGACGCCCCACCAGTTCGGCACGGTGTACGGGCTGGACGACTGGGAGTACCTCAGCCGCTACGATGGCCTATTGGGGCTGCGCCTGACCCAACTGGGCGCCTACGTGTTGGGACTGTCGCCCGAGTACAAGCGTCCCCCGGCCGGTGAGGGTCCTTCGGTGCTGAAGCTGCTGCCAACACTCGACGTGGTGATCGTCAACACCAGCGCTGTGACCATTGTCGAGCGAGCTTTCTTGGAGCGCATTGGCACGGTGCAAAGCCAGGATGTCTACCGCCTGGGACGGAAGCAGATCCTCGAAGCCATCGAGCACGGCCTGACCCTCAACGAGATCACGGAATTCCTCGCCAGCAAGAGCGGCCTACCGGAAGCATCCTGGCCGCAGACACTGCGCGTCTTCCTGAAGGACATCGAGCAACGGGTGGGGATGGTGCGTGAGAAAGGGCGCGTCCTGGTGCTGGAATCAGACGATCCCTTCATCCTTACCGAGCTCGCCCACGCGCCGTCGTTGCGCGGCATCGTTCGTCTCGCCACCGTCGATGACAAACCTGTCCTCCTTGTGCCAGAGCAGCAGGAGACAGCAGTGCGACGCCAACTCCTCAAGCTTGGCTACATCCCGAGGTCCCGATAGCGAAGCCGCCGGGCACCCTGCTCTCGCGACGACCATCTGAGTCGACGTCCAATTGGCGTCAGGACGGGCCAAAGAGCAACCTTGCCCACGGGCAAATCCGGCGCGCGGCTCTTGACCAGGTCTGTGGCATGCTGCTTGGGACGCGATGACGCGGCGATATCCCTTCAGGATCGCCTTACTCTTCGACGTGCCCATCGAGACGATCTTCCTACCCGACGAGGATAGCGCAGGGACTTGCTCGTCGAGTTAGTACGCTCACGCCGTCGTCGGCGTTTCTCTGAAGGGACAAGGTGGCGTCGACGGCATCCTCCCGCGCCAGACGCAGGAAGTCCCAACATAGTACTAGTGTTCGACCACAGAGAAGACGCTATCTGTCATTCTGAGCGCCGCAGCGCGAAGAATCCGTATCCCCAGGGCGCGGATTCTTCGGCGCCTGCCCTGAGCCGAGCCGAAGGGTGCGCG
>SCTZ01000109.1 GCA_004297765.1 Chloroflexota bacterium
GCGCGTGATCGTCGGGCAGCTTGTTCCCAGCAGGCCCGCCATCTCCATCGTGGGCATGCCGTCCGCCGTCAGGAGCACGATCCTCGCCCGCAGAACTACCTTCTGGGGCGTGTTTCCGCTGCCAACTAGGCGCTCCAGCTTCGCCCGGTCGTCGTCCGATACACTCACTTGCTCTCCCTCCATTGGAGAGAGTCTACTGCTAACTATACTTACGATACACTACAGCTAGTACTCACTCACGAAAGTCGGCGATCGATCGACGAGGGTGGGAGGAGCGGACGGCGGCGGCCTTCCACTTGAAAGGACGAGCGTTGCGGTTGTAGGCGCTGATGAAGGCGTCGATGCGCTCGCGCACTTCCCGGGGGGACTGGAAGCTGGCGTGTTTGAGCGCCAGGCGATCGAGGATGCTGAACCAGACTTCGACCTGGTTGAGCCAACTGGCATGGGTGGGTGTAAAGTGAAAGTGGAAGTGGACCTTGGGATGGCGCGCGAGCCAGGCGTCGTGCTTGGGCTTGGGGGTGCTCAGGTTGTCGAGGATGACGTGGATCTCCTGGTCCGGGTGCTCGGCCACAACCTCGTTCATGAACGACAAGAACTCTTCGCGGCGCCGGCGCTGGGTATGCATCCCGCTGACCGTCCCCGTCAGGACATTGAGCGCGGCAAAGAGGGGTGTCGTCCCGTGACGCTTGTACTCGTGGCTCACCCCGCGCACGGCCCTGCCGTTGGGTAGCTTGAGGTAGCCCTGGGCCCGCTCCAGCGCCTGGATATGGGGCTTCTCGTCAACGGAGAGGACGACGGCGTTCTCCGGCGGGGCCAAGTAGAGGCCCACGATCTCGGCCGCCTTCGGCGCGAACTCCGGATCGTTGCTGAGGCGCCAACTTCGCCGCCGTTGCAGTTGGATGCCGTGCTTCTGGAGGATCGCCCAGACCTGGTGCGCGGGAATATCGCCAAGGGCGCTCGCCAAGAGGCGTCCATTCCAGACGCTGAACCCCCTCCGGTGGGGCTTCGTCCAGCTTCGCCAGTACCCGCTGTTCTGCGCCTGGCCCGTAGGTCCGCGGTCGTCCTGGGCGCGCTTCATCCTGGAGTCCGACCAGGCCCTGCGTTGCAAAGCGCACCCGCCAGGTGCTGACCGTCGTCAGCCTGACGCGTTCACGAGCGGCAATGCTGGTCGAACCTTCTCCTCCTGCGGCCGCGAGGATCACGCGTGCCCGGAAGGCGAGACGTTGCTCTGTCGTCGGCGTGCGGGCCCAGCGCTCTAACTGCTCCCGCTCTTCTGAATCAAGGGCGATCGGCGTGGCTACCATGCAGCCTCATCCTACATCCCTTGCTTACTTTCTTTACTAAGTACTAGCAGGCCGCACGCGGACAGCCAATATCTTAAATTTTGAAAGAGTCACACTTTAGGTCCGGAACCCCGGCCTGACTGGAAATGTCTGAACGGCCAAACTTTGCTACTCTGATGCGGAGGGGGCGATGTATTGCTAGCAGGCTGCTGAAAAAGGGGGATCGCCCGCTAAGGGAGGAGGATCGATCATGCCTTCGAGAAGGAGGGCAGAGAGATGCGCGGACGGACGGAACGGCAGGGGGAGATGCTGCTGGGGGTGAGCGTCGAGGAGTTCATCCCGGCCAACCACCCGATCCGGAGGATTCGCCAGCTCGTTGATGAGGTGCTGGCTGAGCTTTCGCTGCAGTTCTCTGCGATGTACTCGAGCATCGGCCGGCCGTCCGTGCCACCCGAGCACCTGATCAAGGGCAGCCTCCTGATGGCGCTCTACTCCATCCGCTCGGAGCGCCAGTTCTGCGAGCGGCTCCAGTACGACCTCCTCTTCAAGTGGTTCCTCGGGCTAACTATGCTGGAGCCAGCCTTCGACGCGACGAGCTTTACCAAGAACCGTCAGCGACTGCTCGGCCAGGAGATCGCGCTGAGCGTCCTGGCCGAGGTCGTGCGCCAGGCGCGCCGGCGCAAGCTGATCTCGGGGGACCACTTCAGCGTGGACGGCACACTGCTGCAGGCCTGGGCGTCGCTCAAGAGCGTGCGCCTGCGCGACAACGATGAGGAGCCACCAGCGGGAGGCGCAGGCCGGAACCCTGATGTGGACTTCAAGGGCCAGCAGCGAGCCAACGCGACGCACGTCTCAACAACGGACCCCCAGGCGCGGCGGGCGCGCAAAGGCAATGGCCAGGAGACGAAGCTCTGCTATGCAGGCCACCTCCTGACCGAGAATCGCAACGGGCTCATCCTCGGTGTCCTCGTGACGGAGGCGACCGGAACGGCCGAGCGGGAGGCCGCCCTACAACTGCTGGACCAGCGGCTGACGCCGCATAAGCGGATGACACTCGGTGCCGACAAGGGCTACGACACGAAGGCGTTCGTGGAGGCGCTGCGCGAGCGGGAGGTGACGCCCCATATCGCCCGCAACGTCTCAGGCCGTCGGAGCAGCGCGATCGATGGACGGACGACCGGCTATGCCCGGAGTCTGCGAGCGCGCAAGCGGATCGAGGAATGCTTCGGCTGGATGAAGACGGTCGCAGGCGGGCGCAAGCTGCGCTACATGGGCCTGGCTAAGAACCAGCACTGGGCAACCTTCACCGTTGTTGCCTACAACCTTATCCGTATCGCCAAACTCGAGCCCCACGCAGCCTGAGATCCCGAGAGCAGGTGGCCCGTCCCGGGGGACCGGCCACCAGGGGGTCTCCGGGACCGAAGCGAACCGCCGCTCTCCACCTTGACAGGGTGGCATGTTAGGCCGCTACACCACTCGAGCGACCCGACGAACCAGTTCTTCAGCAGCCTGCTAGG
>SCTZ01000110.1 GCA_004297765.1 Chloroflexota bacterium
CACTGGTTTTGTCATTCTGAGGCGCGCACGCCGAAGAATCCGCGCCCTGGGGATACGGATTCTTCGCGCTGCGGCGCTCAGAATGACAGATAGCGTCTTCTCTGTGGTCGAACACTAGGAAGAGCGCTTGCACCGATAGTAACCAAGTGAGCCTTGCACAACTGGGACGTCGTCCGATTGTGAGATAGCGCCGTCTGGGAGCGTCCGCCTCAGGCGGGCGCGAGACCCGCGCGGGCGAGACGCCCGCGCTCCCAGGGCCGACCGTCAGTCACCAGTCACGGCCAGGTGTCATATAACGCACGGGGCCATGTGAGTTATGCAAGGCTCTCACCAATTAGTAATGTATCACATTCCCGCAACTACAGCCCCTCTAAGTGTGCACGAATCTCCATCAGGCAAGAAAGGATCGCATCCGCACTCTCGTGTGCGCTCAGACCATCCGCCCACTGTTGCACTAGCGGCCGGAGATACTGCTCTTCCAGAGGGCAGCCTCTGAGCAGGGCGGTCAGGGACTCGACGCCGGAATCGCGGGATAGCGCCGGTCTTCCGGGTTGGCTTGCGTACGCGTCCACTACGTCCACCACGTCACGCCCGGATTCGAGCTCACCATCGATGGCACCCTCGGTCTGTCGATAGATGATGGACACGTCGCGGATGGTGCCACTGCGCGTCGACACGATGACATCGGCCGAGCCCTCTGGCAAAGAGACATGCCCCTGGCAGACATAGACGTGGGCCGCGACCTTGACACTGTGAACGCCTTCCGACGGACGGTGCACATCGAAGAGCCAATCAGAGGATACGAACTCCTCGTCCAGCCTGGCGCGCTCCGCCAACTCGTCCGTCCTCAGCTCGCCGGGCACCAGTTGTGCCCCAAACTGGCTCGCAAAGCTTTCCACCAATGACGCGGTCACGTCGGCGCGGCTCGGCGGCGCGGCTAGCTCGTCGCCCAGACAAGACATATGCTCCTTCAAACAGGACGATACGTGGACGCGGAACTCTTCTGAGGGGCAGTTGGCCAAGCGCGCCATGGTCTGTCGATCGAAGGCGAAGATAAGGCTGCCGCCCACCACGGCGGCATTGCCAACCATCCCCCCCCCGCTGCCCACGATCTTTCTTCCCGCGACCTGAATATCGTTGGGCAGAACGAGCTCGGCGCGCAAACCGAGCTGCTCGAATGTGCGGATGGGAGCACCCAGGACCAGCCGGTATAGGTCGGCGACCCTGCGCGGGGCGCGGCGAGGATGGAAGATGCAATGAAAGAAGAGCTGGTGTCTGTCCAGGAGCACCGTTCCACCCCCGATGGCTCTGCGGAGGACGGGCAAGGATCGGGACTGACAGTAGTCGAGATCCACGTCACGGGCTGCGTCCTGGTGGTAGCCAACACACACATAGGGACGATCCGGAGTCATGAGCGTGATAGTGTCGGGAGAGGAATCGCTCATGGCATGGGCCACCGCGTGATAGGTCGTCTGGGAGTGCAGGTATGATACCTGCCCCAGGTTAAGCAATCGGATCGTCATCTGCGAGTTACTCGGTCGGTGGCTTGGTCTTGTGGGTGCGGCGCAGCTCCTCTATTCGATGTAGGTGGAGGCTGAGCCATTGCTCCCTGTTGACCATGGCTATCGTATCGGGGCGCCGCACGAACGTGCCCGAATCCTCAAGGCGATGAAACAATGCTTGGAACTCACGGTCGAGGTCGTCCAAGGTGTACTCGATGCGGCGGTTGGCCAGAGATTTGACCAGGAGATCGACGGCCACGACCAGGTCACCGGACGGTTCCAGTACCAGTCCATAGCCGTAGCGCGGGTTGTTGACGATATCCAGCACGTCTTTGCGTGTCCACGGTCTGCTCTCTCCCGGGACGTCCGCGATGTTTAGCCAGGCCTCGACCACCGCCTCAGCCTGCGCCTCTTCGACGTCCGCGTCCGGGAACGGCGCGCAGTAAAGCGCAAAGGTTAGCCGTCCGTCGACCTCGTGCAGAAGCGTGTGTGGATACTTCAGCCTTTCCTCTTCGATCACCTCGCTGCAGGCCAGAGCAACCAGCGTGTCGCCGCAGACACGTCGGCCAATGCGCAGACGACATTCGAGCTGCTGGCGAACCTCTTGCAGCGAGCGCTCCTCCAGTATGTGAAAGAACGCGTCGACACGATGGCGGATGCGATCGGCCAGCGCCTCGACCTCTTCGCGCGGTCCGCTAACCACGTACACCAGGGGCGATAGCTCGGCATCCTCGGACATCTCGTCCAGGGCGCTCTCCTCGGCCAGCCGATTGAGATGCCGCAGATTGGTCAAGAACAGCCCGAGCCCATACCGACTGCTCTCCACGGCGAATAGGTGAACAGCGGACTCATCATCTGCTTCGGGGACGATAATCGCCCGTAAAACGGCGAAGACCACATCATCGCCAACGGAGGAGTTCATTCCGTCGCCTGCGCGCCCAGCCAAATGTCACCCCCTTGTGTCGCATCGCGCCAGCGCTGTGTGTCGTGATTCGATAGGCGTGGAGCTGCGGATCAGTCGGATCGGACCGATCGGACGGATCGGTCCGATCACTCGGACACGCATGAGCTCATGAGTAACACAGCGCCAGTGCAAGATAAGGAGACCTACTCGGAAGTGGCCCCACACCACCCCGCATTGGGTGGGATTATCGGGGGACACCCCCGAGCCCCCGGTCTGACGACACATCAGTGAGATCGATTATACTGGGCCAGGGGGCTCAAATGCCAATCGCGACGCCTATCGCCGCAGAAAACCGTTCCTCGGCCAATACAGGAGTGGCTCATCGTCGCCGCGAACAGCCGCCTCGGTCACCTCGACGACGAACACGGTATGATCGCGGGCGTCGCACGACGAGGTGACTCTGCAACGCAACGACGCCAGCGACTCGACCAGGATAGGCGTCTCAACGCCATCGGTTACCTGAAAATAACGGCGGTCCTCGTGTGTATTATCATGGGACTTGTGGCCGAAATGACGTGCGACGTCGGCCTGAGACGCCGCCAGAATGTTGATCACCATCTCGCCGCTCCGTTCGATCAGGTGATAGGTGTGATGACTCTTCGAGACGCTCACGGCTACGAGTGGATGGTCGTAGGAGACTTGAGTCACCCAGGTGGCTGTGAAACCGCGCACCTGTCCGTCGTAGGCCGCGGCTATCACGAAGACGCCATTGGCCATCAATCTCATCGCCTGGTTGAGTCGCTGATCGATCTGTCTAGGCATCGTCACACGCCCTTACTACCGATTCAACCCCTTGCGCCGTCTCGATAGGCGGGAAGCAGGTACGATTACGACACACGTAGGCACGAGCAACCGAGCCTGGTTGATAGCGCGATTGACGGAGACGTTCAGCGTCTTGCACGGGGTCCAGTGTCTGGACTATCTTCCAGGGACTGAATGCGTGCAAGCCGGCGCAGAGAAGATCCCGCGTGGATGCCTCTCCCATCCTCCCTACGATAGTAACCAGGACAGGCTCGTTCATAAAGCGATCCATTGCCTGGCCGTAGGCAGACGCCAGGAGATCGTAGCGCTGGTAATCGTTGGCGAACCGTGCCAGGGCCGACCTGGCGACCTCTCGACATACCGGATCGGACGCCAAGTAGTTGAGCCGCAGGAACTGGACGGCAGCCAGCGCGTTATCCGCGATCATGGATTCGCGACGTACCAACCCGGCCACCCCTTCTGCGGCGTGTTGCTCGGAAATATCAAGGAAGCCTCCACGCGTATCGTAGTAGTCGCGACGCACGAGCTTGAGAAGCTCCGCCGCGTTGTCGAGGTAGGCAGTCTGGCCGGTAGCCTCGTACGCATCGAGCAGGGCCTCGGCCATGCGCAACTGGTCGCCGATCAGCCCGAGCAGATTTGGCTCACCCGATCGATAGTAATGGAACATCCCACCCTCTGGAGCACGCAGTTGCGACCAGAGAAACTCCACCAACCCCACGGCGATATCCCGGTAGCGCGCGTCTCCCAGCACAGCAAACGCCGTGAAGTAAGCCGAAGCTACCCGCGCGTTGCGATCCGTGTAGATCGTGGCATCCACTGCCGGCGCTTGCACGATCTGCCTCTCGGAGCCGGACAGGCTGTAGTAGTCTTCCAGCGCATCCTGACTGCCAAAGAAGGCGCCGGTGGCGGGATCGCGCAGGGTTCTCTCCAGATAGCTCATCACCTGGAGTGCAGTCTCGCGATACGACTCCATGTCGATCACCCGGAAGGCGTCAAGGTACAGTCTGAGCAGGTTGGCGTTGTCTTCGAGCATTTTCTCGAAATGTGGCACGCTCCAATCTCTCGTCGTTGAGTAGCGGAAGAAGCCGCCTTCCTCGTGGTCGAACATTCCACCGGCCTGCATGGCGTCCAGACTGGTGACGACGACCTCGCGAAGTCGTTCCTCATGCCGTCGGCAGTACTGCTCCAAAGCCAACTGCAGGGCATCGACGTGCGGAAACTTGGGCTCTCGCCCGAAGCCGCCGTACTGGGGATCGTACTGGTGAAGAACCGTCTCCATCAGATTGGAAACGACATCTTCGGATAGGTCCATGGTGGCCGGCATGGCGCTGGATAGCAGGGCCTCCTGGCGCGCTCGCAACTGAGCGACTTTCGCCAGGACATCGGCCTGGTTCTTTTTGTAGTAGTCTCGCACTTCCCACAGCAGCGCGCTGAGCTGGGTCGGGGGAATATATGTCGCGCCCACCAGAATCTCGCCGGTAGGTGTCAAGATGACCGTGCTAGGCCAGCCCCCCTGATTGTAGCGACGATCGACATCGGGACGCTGATCGGCGTCCACGCGGATCGGAATATAGTCCTGATTGACCGTGGCAATCACGTCGGGATCGGAATAGCTCGTCTCGTCCATCACGTGGCACCAGTGACACCAGATCGCGCTGATGGATAGTAAGACGGGCTTGTCCTCACGCGAGGCCTGCTTGAACGCGTCCTTGCCCCACTCGTGCCACTGAATCTCACTCGCCCGATTCGGCCTGGGCGAGAACCGGAATGGCGTCTCCTGCGACTCGTGGGATTCGTTGCCCCATGCTAGTGCCATGCTTCTATTTCCTCACTCTTGAACGCGGCGGCTGCTTATCGCCCACTTCGATGCCGTTCGGAGTGAGACGGGAGATAGGAACCGTGGGTGCCACACCACCCTCCCGTCCGAACTGCTTCAGGCGATCGGCAAACTGGCGTAGCTGCTGATCGACGTGGTAGTTGACGGTTCCGACAGGATAAGTTTCGTCCGCTTGTAGCTCACCGGCCGGGAGACCGGTGAGGATCTCGATGCCTTCTTCGACGGTGCTCACGGCCCAGATCCGGAACTTGCCTTCCTCGACCGCTCGACGGACTTCCTCCCGCAGCATCAGATGTTTGACGTTGGCGCGGGGAACGATCACGCCTTGATCTCCGGTCAATCCCTGCATCCGACAAACGTCAAAGAACCCTTCGACCTTACGCGTGACCCCGCCGACGGCCTGAACTTCGCCGTGCTGATTGACGGAGCCGGTCACGGCGATCCCTTGCTTCAACGTGAGCCCTGAGAGGGCGCTCAACAGGACGTACAACTCGGCGCTGGAGGCGCTATCGCCGTCTATCTCATCATACATCTGCTCGAAGCCAATGCTGGCCGAGAACGCCAGAGGCTTGTCACGTCCGAACTTACCTACAAGGTACCCGGACAGGGTGGCAAACCCCTTGTTGTGGATCGGACCGCTCAGCTTAATCTCCCGCTCGATATTGATCATGCTGCCACGCCCAAGGGCCACGCGGGCGGTGATGCGGGCCGGTCGTCCGAAAGAATAGTCGCCCAGATCGGAGATAGAGAGTCCGTTGATCTGCCCCTGCTTCTCGCCACTGCTGTCGATGAGTAGCGTGCCCTCCCCGATCAGTTGCTGGACGCGGTCTTCCAAGAAAGACGAACGGTACTCCTTCTGCGTAACCGCGCGGTTTACGTGCTGCTCCATCACCAATGGAGACCCATCTTTGTCGGCCCAGAAGCTGGATTCAATGGCGAGGTCATTGATCTCCACCAGACGAGTGGAAAGGCGATCCTGATGCTCGATCATGCGAGAGCATTCCTCGATGATGCGGGCAACCGCGCTTCGGTGGAAGGGCCGCAGATGGTGCTGCTTGCATGTCTCGGCGATCCGCGCCGCATACGCTTGCACGTGGTCCGGGTCGCGCGGCGTGTCCGGGCTGAAATCCGCTTTGACCTTGAACATCTTGCGGAAGTCCTCGTCATGATGATAGAGGAGATAGTACACGTACGGCAGCCCGACGAGAACGACCTTGACATGCAGAGGGATGGGCTCCGGTCTGAGCGTCGCGGTAGGAATCGGCGAGTATTGCTCCAGCGCATTCTCGATCCGCACCTCACGGGCCCGCAGCATGCGCTTGAGCACATCCCAGGCCAGGGGTTGGGTGAGCAGATCCGCGGCCTGCATGATCAGAAAGCCGCCGTTGGCGCGATGCAGCGCACCCGCGCGGATCTGGCGGAAGTCCGTGACCATCGACCCGAGCCTGGATCGGTAGTCAATGCGGCCGATCAGATTGTAGTAGGTGGGATTGTTCTCGACGACGATGGGTCGGCCGGTCGCGTCGGAGTTATCGACCACCACGTTGACCTTGTACCGCGACAGGTGCTCCTCACGTTCGGCGTCCTCCATACGCGCCTCAGCGCCATGGTCGTGGTCGGCAGGGGGCACGCGAAAGTCGTGGATGTGCTCCGGAATATCCTCTTGAATCTCAGTGAGGAACCGCAGCACTTCAGGATGCGCGCCATATTTGGCCTTCAGATCGTCGAAGAAGTGGCCGACGGCATACTGGGCGACTTCGCGATCGAGCGCTCGGATGCGCTCGGCAAGGTCCTTCTCGAAGGTGCGTCCCGTGCGCAAGGCCTGGCCGATCTCCGTGCGCAGCTCATCCATCTTGCGACGCATCTCTTCTTTGGTCTCGTCCGGCAGCTTATCCCACTCCTCCTGGTTCAGGGCTCGTCCGTCCACAACGGGCACGGTCACGATGCCCGCGGGCGTGGCTTCCACCGAGAAACCTCTGTCGGCCGCCTCTTTCTGAATCTGCTGGGAGAGTAGTTCCTGCTTGTCGCGGATCTCCCGACCGACATCCTCTTTGCGCCGCTCATACTCCTCGCTCTCGAAGGCTCGCGGAATATCCTGCTTGGCCGCTTCAACGAGGCCGTCCAGGTCCTGTGCCAACTCGCACGCCTTCCCAGCCGGCAAGCGAAGCGCAATGGGCCGGTAGGGATCTTTGAAGTTATGAACGTAGGCCCAATCGTCGGCCGGAAGAGCTTCCGCTGCGCGCTGCCGAATATGGGCCAGGACCGTCTCCAGCCTTCCACTTCCCGACGCGCCAGCGACGTAGATATTATAGTCGCCATCGCCTATTTCCAGCCCAAAATCAATGGCGATGACGGCTCTATCCTGCCCTATCGTACCATCCAGGGGCACCAGTTCTTCAGTTGTCTCGAAACCCAGGAGACTGGGCTCCACTGCGTGGTATAACGCCTCTATCGGCAACCTGCACTGTATCGAGGCGGTGTCATGCGTCGTGTTCTTCGCAGTCAGCTCTCCCATGCTCATCCCCCCAAACAACCTTCCGCGCAAAAAGCGCGATCGTCCGAAATACGACTACCTATACAGTGCAGGCGGCAAGTCGCGTACCAAAGCAACAGAACATAATCAGATCACATGCGGAGGATGGCCAGCCCGGATTGCGCGTTGGATTGCTCCCAAATGCCTACTTTGGAGGTTGCACCCTGGCGCCTCGCTGCGACAGGGTGCAACGCAGGGTCCGACCTCGGCGGAGCTCAGTTCTTGCCGAGTTGCGCTAGATGTGCGGCCCTACCATAGAGCATCTCGCTCACCTGGCGCAAGGCGGACAGGTCTGACACATCCTGGTCCAGCAGCGGCAGGCGCGCCCTGAGAAGATCGGCAAAGCGGCGGTCGATCTCCTCCAGGTAGCGGGACTGGAGCTGCGCTCTGGCTGCCAAAAAGCGGTTGCCTTCGATGACTTCCGGCAGGATGCACTGGTTGACTACAAGCGACTGGACGGGGATGCCAAGCCGCGCGAGGCCGGTGATGGCACTCTGGGTTTCCTCGATGGGGAGACGTTCCGGCAGCAGCACCAGGCTGAAGACCGTGGACAAGCGATCCCGCAGGACGCTCAAGGCGTTGTCGTAGCGCCGCTTGTCGTGTTCCAGATCCTTGAAGGAGTCACCGTCCATGTTCATCAGCTCGGCCAGCTTCTGGCCTTCCTGGATCTGCTTCTGGAGAAAGCCAGCCCAGTCGAAAGGCATGGCGAGCTCCCGCAAGGACTTGCCGGTGGGCGCCGTATCGAAGACGATCACGTCGCTGTCCGGCTCCTCGAGAAAGGTCACGAACTGGTCGAAAGTGGCCATCTCCTCCGCGCACGGAGTGCTGATGACGTCGCCGCCGAAGGTGCCTGTCATCTGGCCCATCACGCTATTGAGCCGTTGCTGGAAGACGCCTTTCGCGTCATTAGGATTGATGTTCAGGCCGCATAGGTTGGCGACATGGCGGATCGGCACGCGCGCGTCCCCACCGATGGCTTGGCCAAACATGACGGAGAGACTCACAGTCGGATCGGTCGAGACTATGGTCGTTCGGTAGCCGCGGTCAGCGAACCACACGGCCGTCGCGGTGGCTAGGGTGGTCTTCCCAACCCCACCTTTTCCTCCGAAGAAGAGATACTTCGTTTTCTGATCAGGCATCAGGATGCTTCGTAGATCGTCGCTCACTTTTGTAATTCCTCCTTGTTGTTCTGTGCGTAGCTGGAAAGAACCGCCTTCATGTCCTCCAGGGTGGGCACGCCGTACGAGACGACCTCGCCGTTGACAAGGACAGCCGGAAGCCCGATCTTGCCCCCCTGGTTGAACATGGCCATGAGCTCGCCCATCACTTTCTTTGAAACAGCGCCGAAGAACGCCTTGGTCACGGGTAGCACGGTGACCTGGGCGGCCGTGCCGGTCTCAGAGACAGCCTGCTCCACGACACGGCGGGCCTGCTCGTCGAAGGGTCCCATGCCCGGAATGCAGCAGCTACCGCTGACGATGACGATACACAGACCCTCCCGGGCACCCTGTCCCGCCGGATTCTTTCGACCAAAACTGAGTCGCATGGGGATTGCCTCCTTTTATGATTTACAGGTTATCTCGAAACGGTCTCTAGGATGGCTGCGGGACGAGCCGTCAGCAGATTCAGGAACGGATTGAACGGACGGGGCCCGCAATCCGCTCAATCCGTTCCCCGGGGACTGTTGCCAAACCCATCTGGCAGACCAGGCTGCCGGACAGACGTGCAAGCGCTGAGGCGCTGAGCGCCACCGCCCCATGGATGGGATGCTTGCCGGGTCGCAGGGCCAGCTGCCT
>SCTZ01000008.1 GCA_004297765.1 Chloroflexota bacterium
CAGCTTTGCCGTGGGGACTTTCCTGCCGAGCATCGCTCACTCCATTCCCACTCGAACTTACGTCCCCATTATAGTATGTCTGCTAAATAAAGGCGAGTTCGGCAACAGTCCCCAGGGAACAGATTGAACGGATGGGGCACTCAATCTGTTCAATCCGCTCCCCGAATCCGTTGACAGCTCGTCTTGCAGCCACCTCCGATACTGTTTTGAGATAGTCACTTGTTCTGTTGCACCGTCAACCGCGCCTCCATCTTGCCTCGCGTCCAGCCTTCGCAGCCGCGATTCATGGAGCGCCGCAAGGTTTGGCAGAGAACTCCAACCACGTTGGAGCTCTCTGCCATAGGACTGCGCCGTCCCTATATCTTGAACCCAAGCTCCTCGTAGCGTTTGTTGCGCTCGTGGACGGCCTTGGTGAGTCCCTTGTCCCGTCTCTCCTTGAACAGGCTCCACTCTCCGGGCTGGTAGTGCTGGTTAAGCGCCATCATGTGGGACACGGCGATCAAGTCCGGCTGACCGCCGTAACCGAGTTGGTTGAACGACAGCTGGCTGACCGCCTTGCCATAGGCAATGAGATCGGACGGCATCAGGCTGCAGACCTTCGCCCAGCGCTCGACCTCCCCTTCGAACTCGCCCAGAGAAACTACGCTATTGAAGATGCCCCAATCCTTGGCTTCTTCCGCGACAAGAGAACGCCCTGTATAGGCGAGCTCGCGGAACCTCTTTGGTCCCATGTGCCACATGCGCAGGGGAAAGCACATGCCGCCCCCAATGATAGCCTCTTCAACGAAGCTTAGTTTGGTATTATCCGCTGCAATTGCCAGATCACAGGAGAGGACGAGGTCGGAACCAACCCCGATGACCCGACCCTGCACGGCTGCGATGGTGATGCAAGGGTGCCACATGAGCTTGTCCAGGAACTTGAAGGCCTTCACGTCCACCCGCCGCGACCTACGAATCGACCTCTTGGTCCCGGCTTTCTTGGCGAAGTCCTCACCATACTGCTCACCGACGACGACCAAATCCTCCCCGGCGCAGAAATTTCCCTCTGCACCGGTAAAGATCAGGACCTTGAGTTGGTCATCCTCGGCCGCGTTGTCGAAGACCTCGTCGAGCTCGCGCATGTCCTGGCTCCACGGATCCATGAAGAAGAAGGCGTTCCGCCTCTCCGGCTTGTTCAGAGTGATGCGGCAGATCTGGCCGCCCGCTTCCTTCTCGTAGATGACGGTCTCGTAGTTGCCGATTCTCTTCCATTCCAACATGTCTGACTCTCCTTCTTATGCATAGCTTTCATGGGGTACGCGCGCATGTTCTGCTACTGCTCGTATCGCTAAGGGGCACGATCCCGCACCCCTTTTCCCATGCCTGACACCTCCTTAAGGGTTCCTTGCCTAGAGATACAGCTTCTGCGCTTCTTTGCGTAGCTCCGCGCGGAAGTCCGGATGGGCGATGGAGATTAGCTCGTCGACCCTTCGCTTGACGCTCTTTCCTTTCAGCCGAACCGCCCCATACTCGGTAACCACCCAATCCGTGATATTGCGGGGGACGCTGACTAGCGTTCCCTGGAGCAACGTGGGCATGATGCGTGAGATCGTACCCTGGGGCGTCTTGGCCGTGGAGGGCAGAACGGCGATGTACGCCCCGCCCCTGGACAGCCAGGCCCCGCACGCAAAGGCCAACTGGCCTCCTCCAGCCGCGATGAAGCGGCTACCGATGGATTCGGCCGTGATTTGCCCGGTGAGGTCGATGGCTAGGATGTTGTTGATAGCGGTGAAGTTGTCGTGGGCGGCAATGACCTTGGGGTCGTCACAGTACGCCACGTCCATGAGATGGAACAACGGGTTCTCGTTGACCCACTCCATCTCCTCGCGCGTGCCGCCGCCCAGAGAAGTGGCCACGGCCGTGCCCCGGTTGATGTCCTTGTGTTTTCCGGTGATAACGCCCTCTTTCACCAGGGTGATAATGCCGGGAGCGGTCGCCTCGGAGTGGTAGCCCAGGTCAAGCTTGTTATCCAGCATCCCCATCCGGACGAAGTTCTCCACCGTGCGCCCCACGCCGATCTGAATGGTGCTGCCGTCCCTGACGAGCTTGGAGACGTTCTCAACCATGGCCGCGTAGTACGGCTCCGGGGCCCTGGGCGGCTTGCCGGTGAGTGAAGAAGTGCCCCAGTCGCGTTCGGATGAGAAGCCGCCCTGCTCAACGAAGTAGTCGATCTCAGAGACGTGAATATAATTCTCACCATACGTCCGAATGAGTTTCTCGTTCACCTCGGCAACCACTAACTGCGCGTGCCGTGCGCGTGTCTTCTTGTCCCACAGGGCATGACCAAAGCTACAGAAGCCGCGTTCATCGGGGGGCGAGACCTCAACGAAGAACTTGTAGTCCCCCTCTACCTCGTTCACCTGCTCCGTCGTGAAGGTCAACACGAGCGTATCGCAGTCCCGACGGTCGGCCATTTCCTGACAAATGGGCGTTGGCGCGACGATGTTGATAGAGAATGATTTCTCCCAGCCCTCGTCATACCAGCCGGTGTCGAAGCCCGGAGCGAACAGAGAGATCCGCACCCCGCTCAGCTCTTCCTTCCGGGCGGACAGCGCCAAGCTCGTGGTGAGCGGTTCTCTGGTGGCAATGACCACATAGTCGCGCGAATCGACTAGGTTGGCTGCGTCCTCGGGAGACACCAGTTTGCGTTGATACTCCTCTCTCCAGTCCATCCGGTTGCTTTCCCTCGCCTTTTTACCGTCACGGCCGGCGGGCTCTAGCTTCAGATTCTCTTGTGAGCGCTGGCTGAGCATTTACAGACCTCCCTTGTTTGTCCACAGTGGCCGCGGCGGGCGCAGCACCGTCACGCGATGACTTCATCTGCTATCAGCTCTATGAACTCCTCGTCGGACAGTCCCAGTATCCTGGTGAAGACGTATTCGTTATCCTGGCCAAGGCATGGGGCCGCTCTCAGGCTGTACTTCGATTGGGACAGGACAAAGGCGGGGGCCACCGTGTAATGGGGACCAATCTCCGGATGCCCCTCCACCAGCTCGTACGCTCTGCGATGCTCCAGCTGTGGGTCTTTCGCCAGATCCGCGCCTTTCTGCACCGCCGCCGCAGCTACGCCGTGGGCTTGAAGCAAGCTCATAGCCTCTGCGGCCGTATGGTGGGTTGTCCAGTTCTCGATGTTCCTATCGAGCTCATCTTCGTTCCTTTTCCTGTCTAGCATGGTCGCGAAGCGCGACTCGGCGGCCCACTGAGGATCGCCCATCGCCTTGACGAGCCCGTCCCACTCGCCGTCGTTCAAGACGCTGATGGCACACCAGCGGTCTTCTCCCTTGCACCGGTACACGCCCTGAGGCGCGGCGTACAGGGAGCGATTTCCCATGAGCTGGGGCTCGCGCCCGTTGGCCTGAGCGTCCAGGAGGGACGGCCCCAGGGTCGGAAGCGAGGCTTCGAGCATGGAGAGATCAATGTACTGCCCCTCGCCCGTTCGCCGGCGATGGAGCAGGGCGCCAACGATGGCCGTGATCCCCATGCAGACGGCGATGATATCCGGGAAGGCGATAAACGGCTGGATGATCTCCCGGTCCGGCCGACCGATGAAGCTCAGGTACCCCGCCGACGCTCCCAGCTCGATCCCCAGGGCGGGCTGGAGGCTGTAAGGACCCGTCTGCCCCTGGGGCGTCACGCTCAGCATGATGAGCCGTGGGTTGACCTGCTTCAGATCGTCGTAGCTCAACCCCCACTTTTTCATCACGCTGGGGGTATAGTTCTCCACCACGACGTCGGCCTTAGCCACTAGCCGTTTTGCAAGTGCCACTGCCGCCGGTTTGGTAAGGTCGAGGGTCACGCTGAGCTTGCCGGTATTGAACATGGCGAAGGTGGTGCTGCGATTGACGCCCGGTACGCCGTCCTTGTAGGGCGACCACGACCGGATGGTGTCGGGGTTCGCCGCCGTTTCGACCTTGATGACCTCGGCTCCGTAGTCGGCCAGGTATTTGGTACAGGCGGGTCCGGCCAGTACCCGGCAAAATTCGATGACCCTGACACCTTCAAACACCGGTTTATTCGTCACATCCATTCCCTCGCCAATCAGCCAGCAATAGTGCGCTCAGATAATATGGCCTTGTTTAAGGACCAGCAGGTCCTCTCTGGTCAGACCCAGCTCTCCGACGTAGATCTCCTCGTTGTGCTCTCCGATGAAAGGTGCGCGGCGCTTTACGTGATCGGGCGCCTGGCTGGACCTGAAAGGAGCGCCCGGGTACTTCAGAGTGGCATCGATCTCGGGGTGCTCCACCTCGACGAAGTACTCTCTTGCCTCCAACTGCGGATTGTCCAAAGCATCCGCCATGGTGCTCACAGGGAATAGGATCCCGTTCGATCGCGCCGCCCTCTCCTGCAGTTCCCGTTTGGTATGTTTGACGAAGAAGGCGGCGAAGATGCTCTCCCAGTGCTCGATCTGCTCCTGAGTTATCTGTGTCACGTCCATTCGGGTCCAGTCCCCTGCCTCCTTGAGATCCCCGGCCAGTCCTTCTTCCTCCATCCACTCGATCAGATGGCCCATCCCGCGACCAAGTTGACCGACCCAGACTCTCCAGTTGATGAAGCCGTCTTTGCACGGGAAGATGTTCCGCTGCGCTGGACCGAAGAAGCGCACCCGTGCGCCCAGCCTCTCGGCATCCACCCCGAGCTCTCTCCAGCGTATGGCCCAGGGAGTTGGCGCCGTGAGCCAGAGCGCGGCATCACGAATGGACACATCCACATGCTGACTCTCGCCGTTCACTTCGCGGTGGTAAAGTGCGGTAGTCGTCCCGACTGCGGCGTGAACACTAGCCTGTAGATAGGCTTGAAAACCCGACCAGGCCAGGGGCGCCTCACCGGGCCATCCGCACATGCTGACGACACCACTCATGGCCTGGGCCTGGAGATCGTACGCCAGCAAATCCTTGTAGGGTCCTGTCTGTCCGAAGGCCGTGATGGACGTCAGGACCAGACGTGGATTCACGCCGCGTAGCTCCTCGTACCCCAGTCCCAGCCCATCCAAATACCCGGGCCGATAGGACTCGATCACGATGTCTGCCGTGCGCGCCAGCTTCTTGAATAGCTCTCGCCCATCGGCGGTTTCGAGACTCAGGGTGATGCCCCGTTTGTTCGTGTTATAGGCAAACCAGAACAGGCTTTGCTCCGGGTGTGGAACGTCATGATAGAACGATCCGAGGCTTCTGCACGGGTCTCCTCCCGGTCTCTCGACCTTGATCACGTCCGCGCCCATATCGCCCAGGATCGCGCCGCACAAAAGGCCCTTCTCGTCTGTTAGGTCCAGGACTCGGTATCCACGCAGCATAGTGGTTCCTCTAATCGTAGCTCTGCGAGGGCAATGGCTCGTCGCCCATGTCCCCCACCGCGCTGCTCACCATCTCGAAGCGGCCGGGCCCCATGCGCGGTGCCCAAACGCCGTAGGTCGGCCCCGGCAGGCGATATTTGCAGAGCAACTCGTACCAGTTTCTGGCGATCTCGACGTAGTACTCCAAAGGCGGGCGGACCTGGTCCTTGAGGGCCGCGCCGGCGTAGAAGGCCCAGACCACCATCATGGGCACGATCCCGTGGGACATCAGGTACTCCATCCCACTCGTGGTCGACCGGACCGCGTCCCTAACCTCCGTGAATCCCCACGGCTGGGCCATCTCGACGCCGGCGACGAAAGTGGCCTCGACGTTCCCCCAGCCGAAGACCTCCACCTCGTCCAGCATCCTCTTCACCCAGTTGTCCCACCCGATGTGCCTCTCCTTGCCCGGGCAGATGGTGCCAAACAGCCTTTTGTCCCAGACCTCGATGTTGGCACACTGCTTGGTCGCCCCGGCGTCACGCCACCTCTTGGCCCCCTCTTTGGTCTGCGGATGGGACATTACGCAGATCGGCCATGTCGGCCCGATCTTCTCCCGGATGGCCTCCACGTAGCGCAGGTAGAACTCGTTCTCTGTTAGTCCGGCGACCTGCTTGGTGATCGTTCCCCCATCGATCAAGACACCGTAGGGTTTATCCTCTGGCGCCCGTTCTTCCCGGAAGATCTCGGCGATGACCTCGGCGACTTGCTGAGGATCGGTGTAGGGCTTCTTGAGCGTGCCCACACCGTGCTGATGGGTCATGTTCCACGTATAGTTGATTTCGCAGAACTTGCACTCTTCCTTGGGCCCCCAGTGCTGGCACATCAGAAAGACGATGGGATGCGGCTCGGCCCAGGAGAGCTCCTTGTAAGGCGTGCCGTCTTCGAACTTCTTGGACCAGAACTTCGGTTCCGGTCGGAAAGGCCATAGATCGGCGATCGGCTCCTTTCGCTCGCCTTCCCGGAGACAGAGTCGCACCGCGCCGTCGACGACGTCGACCACATAGGGCGTCTTCGTGTTGACGCGTGAATGGACCCGCAGTCGGCCCCGCAGGCCATACAGTCCGCCTCTGAGCTCGATAAACTCGGGCACTCGGAACACCCGTGGCATCTCGTCGGGCGTCACGATGTCATGAGCGAAGACGTTGCCGCCGTACAGCTTCGTACGGCAGCCCTCCGTCAGCTGGGTCACCGGCTCGGTAAAGAAGACGCCGAGCCGCAGCATGTCGCTCTTTAGAATGACCTCTCGGGGAACGTCCGGGTATCTCTTGAAGTGCGCCTCAAGTTCTTCCCTTTTTGAGATTAGTCCGCTCATCGAGACTCCTTCCGCAGTATTCGAGACACACCGGGCCGCGGCGCGGTTCGCGGCCAGGTTACCCGGACAATGATGGGCAGCGAAGCTGCGATCAGCTTTACTGCGCCACCCAACCGCCGTCCACCGACGTGCAGTGCCCAGTCACGAACGAGGCAGCATCCGAACATAGCCAGACCACGGCGGCGGCCACTTCCTCAGGCCGCCCTAGCCGCCCCAGTGGGGTCAGCGCGATAGCGCCCGCCATGATCTGCGGATCGCTTTCGGCGATTGGCTGGGTCATCGCGGTGTCGATCACACCGGGGCACACCGCATTGATTCGGATGCCCGCCTTAGCATATTCCACCGCGGCTGCTCTGGTCAGACCAGCCACACCATGTTTGCTGGCCACGTAGGCGGGGGAGCCCGGCCAGCCCACCAGACCAACCATCGAAGATGTGTTAACGATGGCTCCTGCTCCATGCTTGAGCATTTCGCCAATCTCATACTTCAGGCACAGCCACACGCCTTTGAGGTTGATGTCGATAACCCGATCCCAGTCTTCCTCAGTGCAATCGGCGGTGGGAGCTATGGACGCCAAAACGCCGGCGTTGTTATGCGCACAATCCAACCGACCGTAAGTCTCGACAGCCGCGTCGACCATCGCCTTCACATCTTCTGACCGCGACATATCGGCCTTGACAAAGATCGCCTTGCCGCCAGACTGCCTGACTAGCTGCACCGTCTTTTGTCCGCCCTCGGCGGCCACATCGGCGACGACGACCTTCGCTCCTTCTGCTGCAAACGCCAAGGCAGAGGCCCTGCCAATCCCCGAACCCCCACCCGTCACCACGGTGACTTTCCCTTCCAGTCGCCCGCTCATAGTTGCAACTCCTTAGATATATTTTCGTTGCTCCAGCAAGGATACGGCAGCAGGCTAATTGGGCATAACCGACTCTGCAGTGGTTCTAAGACCCTATGCCATAACCGGCACCCCGTAGGGCGGTGGCTTATCCCCCGCCCTACGTTCTCGGATAGGTACTAGGTACCCCACTTCTCAATGACTCGATCGCTCAGGTCCGTGAACTCCTTCTTTGTGGCCAGCGGCTGCCCCAGCCACTCCTCATAGAAGGCGTCCAGGTCCGGAAGGAAGTCGAAGATGATAGGGTAGCCCGCGGGGACGGTTTCTACCTCCAGCTGCGTGCCGCAGCCCGGGCAATAGAACTCGCGGATCTCGCAGTACTGCGAATCCGGCCGCAGGATGACCGGGTAGATCTCCTTTACAGCCTCGTCCGAGTCTCGCACATGGATAAGGGCGTTCAGTTTCCAGTTCTCCCGGTAGTCCCCAAACTCATGACCGCAAGCGCATTTGACGATCCGCTCGCCATCCTTCTCGACGATGTACAGGTCGTACGACAGAGGCAGCAGGATTCTCTCTTGCCACGGCATCCGTTCCTGGAGTATTTCCGTGACCTTGTCGAACCTGTCGCCATCCTTGGCGCCGCTGATGATGGGCTTCAGGCTGTCCCAAACCAGCTCCCCGTCGATGAGGCGGCTCAGGACTTCCTTGGGATACGAGACCGTGGTTGCTTCGCTTATTCGGCGTTCTTCGCTCATTGTCGGGCCTCCAAAAAGGTGAAGTCCTGGGGCATGCGCCAGAAGTCGCGGTATTCCTGGGTCCACCGCGTGCCTTTGGCCAAAGAGCCGTTGTACATCTCCTTGATCATGGGGGGAAGCTCTCCGTTCAGGACCCTCTGGCGTGCCTTCTGCCACCACTCCTTCGCGGGGACGCCTCGTTCTAGTCTTTCCTTCCTGCGTGCTTCCCTGAGCTCCGCGGTCCTCTTGGCGTCGATCTTCCACTCTTTGGCCTCGGAATCATAGGTCGCTTCGATACAGTACATCTTCCTGCAGAACTCGGGCGTGGCCAGGCCGTTGTCGAGATCGGCTTTGGCCAGCTTCGGGTCTCGCGTGATGGGGTCGCCGATCCCGCCATTGGCTGTCTGACTGCTATGGAATACCCAGTCGCCGTCCTTCAGGAGGTCTTTGGTGATGGCCGACGTCGCAGACATAAGGACGAACTCGCCGTCCAGCATCTTCTTGGCGTCGGGCTCCAGGGGGTCTCCCAGCTTGTACGGCAGGGGTTTCCTCTGCTCGATTAGCTCCTTGGTGTTAGCCCCGCGCACGTAGCCCCAGAACGCGACCGGTCCTGGGTAGCCGCCGAAGAGCCCGCGATTGGAGACGAGCTTCTCCATGTTGTCGAAGGGCGCCACCGCCATGATCAGGCGATCGGTCTTGTACACCATGGCCTGGAAGAAGAGGGAGAGGCCGCTGCGGTACCGTCCATAGCCGCAGAGATCCGGCGTTATCTCCCATCCTGTGTACACTGCCTGGTGCAGCAACTCCCAGACTTCTATGTTGCCCAGGTCCGGCTCCGGGATGGCGAGATTGTACGCCGTGTCCAGTCCGTCGCGAACGCCGAAGGCGCCTGAACCCATGCTGCCCGCCAGTTGCCCGGAGACCGTGGCGTACGGCTCTACCCCGAGGTGGCTCTTGCCGGACCATTCAGTGACGGGGCACGATCCTCCGCCGGCCTGGGTTTCCTCCCGGAAGCCGCGGGCGAACAGAGCACGGGATTGCAGTCCGATGTAGAGAGGTCCGGCCACCAATCCGAAACCGAAGGAACCCCGCGTGGAGATGTGCATCGACGACGGGTTAACGACGGTGCCTGGCGGGTTGTTGAGCTCGTAGTTGAGCAATGTGCCATGGTTGGCGGCACCGGTGTAGGCCATGGTCCGCGTGATTACCAGCGCCATGAGGCCCATCATCTGGTCGGGGCTGATGTTGGCGTTGTGCCAGCCCCAGGGGCCCGCGCCGTCGTGGTCCATCGTGCACTTGCCGCTGGGCTCGATGCGGAGCTCGAGCGGCTGCAAGATGATCTCATCCTTCTGGAACAGGGCGCTGACCGGCAGCCTCGTCTGATACTGCTCGGCGGCGTGCACATTGCGCAGCCGTCCGGGCACCAGCCGAGTCTTGATTCTGGCAATGTGGTTTCTTCTTTCCAGCTCGATGAGCTCGCGGAGCGCCTGCCGGAAGTACTCGATGCCGAACTCGTCTATGGTGCGCAGCACCTCCTGGCGGACCTGGAAGTTGGCGGCCAGGGTTCCCTTACGATCCAGAATGATCGCATCCGGCCCGCGCGTCTCGTACCGAATCCGGGTCAGGAACTCCTTGCGCAGCTTGAAGTTCTGTGCAGTCTTCTCGCAGACCACGCGGAATCCGTCCGTGAACCTCTCCGTGCTGTTGGGGGGCTGGCTCCCCGGGCTTACCCCACCTACCTCGGGTTCCATAATGATCGTCGATGCCCAGCTCACCAGCTCGCCGTTGTAGAAGATGGGCATCATGTCGTAGATGTCGTTGGGGTGCATGGCTCCCATAGTGGGCTCATTGGACGTGAAGACGTCTCCGTCGTTGATCCCCGGGTCGTCCTCATAGTCGTTCAGGATCATGTTTCGGATCTGCGCCGCCATGAGTGGGACGTGGCAGGGCAGTCCGGTGGAGTAGGCGAGCACGTACCCGTCCGGGGTATTCAAGGCCGTGCAGAGCTCCCCCACTTCGCGGACGAAGAAGTTAGCGCTGACCATCTTGTAGGCTTCTCTTCCCGCCACGACCGCCGCCAGCATACGGGACTGAAAAAGCTCGAGCTTCACCGGGTCTTGCTTGGCCAGCTTCAGCTCCTTCAGTCCAGCCCAGTAACCGGTCTCCTGATATAACCGCGTGCTTTCCTCCAGGAGGTCCTTCATGGTGCGCTCACCCTCGCCGATGCCCTGCCGCTTCTGCGTCTGCGCCAGCATCTCCGTGCTCCTCCTCTTTCCTGTGCTATCTCCTAGATTAGCCATAGGGCCATGTGCTCATCCATCCGTACCGTCTTGCCCTCCGGGACAGGGAAAGTTGTTGCTGGCGATTCGATGATGGCCAAGCCGGAGACCTCGTTGCCTGGCCTCAAGAGGTCCATCTCGTATATGTTAGCCGTCTTCCACTCTCCCGCGACATAGACCTTCCTCTGCCCTTTGAAGGCGTCTCCGCCCGGTGCCTTGCCCTCCAGCGGAAGCTTGGGCAGTCGGGGCTTGGGTTTGACGACGGTGGTGCGAATGCCGAGCTCGTAGATGCCATAGCCCATCTCGGGTGCCTTGGCCCCCTCGGTGTAGACCTTTGCGTAGAACTCTTCAAAAGCCGCGATCAGCTTGTCCAGGTCCTCCGCACTGTTGATCCGAGAGACGGGCGATACGACCTCCAGGTCCTCCAGTTGCATCCCGTAGCGAAGGTACGCGATCTGCTCCATCCGGACGTCTTCCCGTCGACATCCTTCCGCGTCTTTTTCTTGCCACGCCCGCTGCTCCAGCTCGTCCCATGTCGCGTTCACGATGGACCCGATGAAAGCTTTCGTGTTTTCGTCCGCGCCCGGGGGGACGGATATCACGGTAGATTTCTGGTAGCGAGTGACGAGGTCCAGCGTGCAGCAGCCATACGCGGAGAAGGCGGCGGCCCAGGGGACGGTGAAGACACCTTTTAGGGGCAGCCCTTCGGTGTAGGCGGCCAGCAACATGGGACCGGCGCCCCCATAGCCGATCAAGTGGTAGTCCGCCGGGGAATAACCGCGAACCGCGATGACTGTCTTGATGTGCTCGCGCATTCGCTGGGCGATGATCTCCAGCACTCCCTCGGCGTACCTGTAAGGGTCTATCCCGAGCACATCGGCCTGCTGCTTCACAGCGTCGTAGGCCAGGTCTGTGCGCAGCTTCACCTTTCCGCCAAGGTAGTAATCAGGGTTGACTATGCCGAGGATAAGTGAGCAGTCCATCACGGTGGCCGTGGTGTTCCCCATATCGTAGCAAACGGGTCCGGGGTCTGCTCCTACACTCCCTGGTCCTAGGTTGATCATCCTCGTCTCTGGATCCACTGTGGAGAACATTCCCATGCCAGCTCCAATGCTGTCCATGACGACGCTAGGGATGTTGAGGATGAAGTGCCCCAACTCCACTTCTCGCAGAGTGACGGCCTGGCCGTGCATGATCAAGCCCACGTCGAAGCTGGTACCACCTAGATCGGCGCAGACCAGGTTCTCGACGCCCATGGACTCGGCGAGGAACTGACCTCCGAAGATGCCGCCGATGGGACCCGAGAAACACGCCTCGAACAGCCTGGGGTACCGGGCATCGGCCACGCCACCACTGGCCAACACGACCTGCAAGTTACTGCCGAAGCCATTGTCGTTCAGCTTCTTCTCCACGGAGAGCAGTTGCTTGCGGGCAGGCTCGGCTCCGTAGGCCTGCCAAAGGACGCTGTAGAGCCTGGAGACCTCCCGCATGATGGGGGCTATCTCGTGGCAGACGTACAGCGTAACGTCGACGCCCTTCTTCTGCGCGACCTCCCGCACGATCTCGGCGGTCAGCTTCTCGTGCGCGGGATTGATGTACGCCTGCAGGAACCAGATGACGATGTCGTGGATGCCCTCCGCCAGCAGCTCCTCGGCGGCCTCGACCACCTCGTGCTCATACAGAGGGATGACCGGCTCGCCGAAGACGCTTATGCGCTCCCGTACCCCTTTGATCAGTCTCTTGGGCACCAGGGGTCTATTGTGCACGTGCGCCGCGGTGTGGAGCCTATCGGGGTAGCTATACCCGGAGACGCAGCTCTTGGATCGCTCGTGGAGCAGGACGTCCTCCTGTCCCTTGGTGCAGATAATGCCGACGTTTTTCCCCCTCCGTGTCAGCAGCACGTTCAGCATAGCGGTGCCGCTGTAGACGCAGCTCTCCACGTCGGGGAGAATTTGTTTCGCCTGTTTCTGCCAATCGATCCCCCAGTAGCTTGTAGCGTCGATTAGCGACTCCCAGTAGCCGATGGATTCGTCTTTGGGGGTCGTGGCGGCCTTGCCGACGCGAAAATCTCCTGTTTCATCCACCACAACCATGTCGGTCATCGTGCCCCCAGCATCACAGCCGATGATCTTGCACGTTCTTTCCTGAATCATTCTTCTCTCCCCTTACCAATCACCAGATTACAGCCAAATCCTGGGTACGGTGCGCGAGCAGCGAGCATGTCGTCGGGAATCGTCTTCTGTGCGCCAGGGCTGCATCAAGCTATCAATGCTGGACCACGCTTTCCTCCTCCTATGCAATTTAGGGCGCCAGAGCAGGACGGGTTCCTGGGTCCCGAACCAGGAAACGAGGGGTTCTGAAACGACTGAATCATCGTGCGCGTGTTAGATCAGGCAAGACGCGAATAGGGTCCAAGCAATCCGTCGGCAATGTCACGTTTGATCACCACTACAACGGAAGCAGGATCATTCGGTCATATCACAGCGCCATTATAGCACATCGTGTCAAGCCCCCTGTGGCCAAAGTTAAAAAAGGACAGAATGGACGGAGATAATGACCCTTCAGTCGCGATGAGACGGGTCGGGTGTTGAAAAAGAGCGCCTGCCACGGCGTTGGGAGGGACTGCCGAGACAGCCCGCGCCAGGGTCGAGAGGGGGCCCCACCGAAGGGCCAGGGTTAGTACGTGCGACCCAATAGAGGGATGATAGTGTGGCTTCTGTTCCTTATAGCCTGTTCTTCGAAAATAGAGGCGCGATGGACAACTCGCGTTTCACTTCTCTGGCCGTCGTAAGGATCTCGCTTCGGACAATTCCCGAGATCGTGGGGAGGTCGTTCTTGATGAAGTCCGCCAGTTCTTGCCGCGAGCTGAAGGTGGCCCAGACGACGATATCGTACCGGCCCGCGGTCAAGCAGACAGTGTGCACTCTGGTCATAGCGGCCAGACTGGTCATGATCTCATCCAGGCTGCCCGGGCGGGCCTGGATGCCGAGGTAGACCTGCTCCGGATAGCCCACCCTCGGGGGATCGGGGATCACTGCCACCTTGGCAACCCCTTCGCGCAGAAGATGTCGCACCCGTCGACGGACGATGGCCTTGCTCAACCCGAGCTTGCGGGCTAACGCGGCGTCCGTCTGTCGTGCGTCCTTCTGGAGCTCCTCCAGGATCCGCAGGTCACGCTCGTCGATGGCATCCCCGCCAGGGACGTCTAGGTCGATATCGTCGATGGAGTTAGACGCAAGCTCCACCTCGCTCGACATGGAGGATGACTGTCCATCCGGCAGAATCTTGTGATCACGCTTCCTGAGGTCGAGCACGATCATGGTCTCGCTCCCCACGATACCGGAGATGAGGGAGAGCTTGGCGGTCAGAAAATCGTACAAATCCTCCGACGAACGCAGCGAGACCCAGATAAGTATGTCGAACGGACCGGTGGTGATGCTCACGATATGCACCCTGTCCATCCGGGCCAGCGCCTCCGAAACCTGGACCAGCCTGATCGGTTCCGCCTTGATGCCAATCGCGGCCGCAATGGTAAATCCCAGCTTCCACTGGTTGGGAATCGCCATTATGCGGATGATGTTCTCGTCGATCATCCGCGCAATACGCCGGCGCACGGACGCCTGGCTCGTGCCCACCAATCCGGCGATGCGCACGTCACTCTGCCGAGCGTCGTTCTGCAATTCAACGATGATCCTGCGGTCGAGCTCGTCGATCGTACCAGTGTCTTCTTTGCGCTTGTCCACTGTTTTTGTCCGGGATGTCTCGGACGCAGCCCCGCGCGATGTGGCGCGCCGCGACTGGCGGGCGAAACCCCTAGTGCCCTCTATCCGAGGTTCTGCCTCCAATGTCGTGGAAACGGGGCGTCTGGGCACGTCCGACTCCTTTCTTCGGTTGCTATTCTACATACTCGGAGCGGGTTTGTCGAGCTGTCGGCATGTCGGCATCGAAGCGCATCAGTCGCCGATCTTGCACAAACGATTCGTGTACTGCAGCGAGCATAACTCGGCGAAAGAGGCCGCAATGCGGTCCATCGACGAACGTATTATATCATATTTGGCCAATGTTGAATCAGGGACTTGACATGATGTGCTATAATGCGGCATGTATGCGACTGATCGGTGCAAGCTCGAACCTATGCATGCATAATCGCTCGCATACACAGCCAGTACCTGTACAGAAATGGCATTCCAACGAGTGCCGCAGACCCACGCGTGGCACGGCGTTTCGCGACCCCTGCACCGGTGTTCACAATGATTAGGCTGGTGGGTGGTAGCCTTGATGAGCGAACGCACTTCGCATTTCAGAGCTTGTGACCGGGTCGATAACGTGCGCACGCGCCTCGTCCAACACCATGTAGGGGCATGCTCCGGAGTCCCCCATGCCCTCCTTGATCTGCACAAAGGTTGGACTGCTCGACTCGAACACCATCCGACCAACTGCCTTCGTTCCTGTTCCCGCGTCGAGACGATTCCAGTGATCGTTCAACACCTTTTGACGTTGCCCATTAGGTTGTCGATACGACCATAAGGTCACATCTCCATCCTTCCCTATCGAGCGGGGCTTCCGCAGCAGGGTGATGGGTTTGACAGTACGCGCCAACGACAAAAAACGGGAGGAGGTTCAGCACTATGGAGCAGAAGAGACGAAAGACCGTAGGCCATGTCGTAGTATCCACAAAAGGAGAGGAGAAACGATGACCAGCGTTGTAGAGTCCAGCGTCCTACTAGACATCGAGCGGATAAAGCAACTGAAGGCCAGGTACTGCTATGCAGTCGATCAGCGCGACCCCCAGGCTGTGACCGAGTTGTTCATCGAAAACGCGTGTGCCGATTTTGGGCCTATGGGGGTCCTGCACAACCAGAGCGAGATAGCGCAGTTCTTCGTCGGCATCTTCAGCATGGCGTCGCTCACGGTGCACATGCTGCACAACCCAGTGATCGACGTGCACGGAGATACGGCCACAGGGAAATGGTACGCCGAGATCCCAACAACGCTTGGGCCAACGGCCGCATGGCAGGCCGGGCGATACGACGACGAATACGTGCGAGTCAACGGCGAATGGAAGATCAGCAAGCAAGTTTACACGTTCATCTACCTCACGCCTTATGACGAGGGCTGGGCCAAGACCAGGATCATGAACCTGGCGCCGTGATGAGAGGGGATGACCGCTGAGGACGGGACGCTCACGCGGCTCGATAGGTCAGCCCCGCGTGGGGCTATGTGATGATGAGATATTCGGAGGGGGGCTATGCCGAAGGTTACTGATTCAATCACGATCGGAACGATGCGGGTCAAGAACCGTCTCTTCGCGCTACCGATGATCTCGAACTTCGCGGATGCACGGGGTTATCCCACGCGACGCATGATCGAGGTCTATCGTCGCCGCGCACGAGCAGGCTACGGATTGGTGTATGTCGAGGCGAGCTTCCTCAGGCAGGATGGAAAGATCTTCTATGGCATGCCGGGGATCCATGAGGACCACCTCATCCCATATCACGACGAGCTAACTGACACGATCCACGAGGGCGGAGCGAAGTGCGCGTTGCAGATTGCTCACATGGGGAAGTACGTCAACCCCCTGGTGTCAGGAATGCAGCCGATCGGGCCGTCGACCAAGAACGCCTTTCCGGGACTGACGCCCCGCGTGCTGACGACGGCGGAGTGTGAAGAGCTGATCGCGCAGTACGGGGAAGCGGCAGCACGGGTGAAGGCCTGCGGGTATGACGCGGTTCTGCTGCACGCCACGCACTCCTTTCTCCTTGCCCAGTTCATGTCGCCGCACAGCAACGACCGCACGGACCGGTTTGGCGATCCCACAGTGTTCATCGGCGAGGTGATCAAGAAGTGTAAGGAGACGTGCGGCGCTGCCTACCCAGTGTTGATTCGGATGACAGTAGAGGAGCATCTGCCGGATGGGATCAACCTGGAGCTGAACCGGCGGCTGGTGCCAGCGGTGGTGGCGGCCGGAGCGGACGGCATCGAGACGTCCAACGGAGCTATGGAGACTGTGGAGTACAACCTGGAACCGATCTACCGGCGCCCGGGCGGAAGCGTGGACGAGCTGGCATCAATCAAGGAGTTCAGCGCCGTGCCGATCGGGGTGCGCGGGCGGATCAACGACCCGCGGCTGGTGACGAAGATCCTGGAAGGGGGCCGCGCGGATTGGGTTGGACTGGGGCGGCAGGTGCTGGCGGACCCCGAGTTCGCGCAGAAGATGTTCGAGGGGCGATACGACGAGATTCGCAAGTGCATCTTCTGTGACACGGGCTGCACCCAGCGGGACTTTGCCAATTTGCAGATCAAGTGCAGCACGAACTACAGCTTTGGCAAAGAGCACATCGAGCCCCAGGGGGTGGCCCCGGCGAAGACCAGCCGGCAGGTGCTGGTCGTGGGAGGCGGACCCGGCGGGATGGAGTGCGCGCGGGTGCTGGCAGAGCGCGGGCACAAGGTTACGCTTTGCGAGAAGAAGGGGACCCTGGGGGGCATGGTCAACGTCGCCGCGTCCACACCCCACCTGAACACCGGTGATCTGCGCAACATTATCGAGTGGCTACCCCGGCAGTTGGACAAGCTGGGCGTGGAGGTCAAGCTGAACACCGAGGTGACCCCGGGGGTCGTCGAAACGCTCAAGCCAGACGTGGTGGTCCTGGCCGCCGGCTCTCATCTGTCGGTGCCGGATATCGAGGGGGCCACGGGCGCGAACGTGGTCAGCGTGGAGGACTACTACCTGGGCAAGAAGCCCGTAGGCAACACGGTGGTCGTGCTCGGCGGGCAGGAAGGAGCCGAGGCCGCAGTCTCGCTGGCACGCGAGGGCAAGAAGGTCACGCTAGTCTCCGAAACGGCCACCTACGCTGATGGCCCGTATCTCTACATGGTGCGCACCAAGGTGCTGGCCCAGTACCTGGCCGAGACGGAGGCGCAAGTCATCACCGAGGCGCAGATCAAGCGGATCACGGCCGAGGGCGTGGTGATCGCGGAGAAGACCGGAGAGCAGCGCACCCTACACGCCGAGACGATCCTGCTGGCCATGGGGCGGACCCCGAACCGTGAGCTGGCCGCGTCGCTCAACGGTGGACTGCGAACGTACGAGATCGGGGACTGCGTGAGCCCGCGCCGGATCCAGGAGGCCATCCACGAGGCCAACGCGGTGGCGCGCCTGATATAGGCAACTAGTGTTCGACCACACTGGTTTTGTCATTTTTGAGGCGCCGCCTTTTGTCATTCTGAGGCGCGCACGCCGAAGAATCCGCGCCCCGGGGATACGGATTCTTCGCGCTGCGGCGCTCAGAATGACAGGGAGCGACTTTTCTGTGGTCGAACACTAGCATGAAGTTCGTTCGTTTGCGCTGGATAGACGACCAGCAGATGGTCCTTGCCACAGCGAGTCGCCTCTCGCGACAGGAAGTCCCGGAAGTCAGCCTTGTGCAGGCAAAACAAAGAGAAGGGAAATGAGATGAAGAACTTCACGCTCTTCGGCGCCTTGGTTGTCGCGATTCTGGGAGTGGCACTACTTGTCTTCGGCATACTGTTTGTTTCCAAAGCTGGCTCTACAAAACAAGACCTCGCCACAGCAATACAGCCCCTGAAACTAGAGGAGGTAGACGCCACATACCAAGCAGCAAAGACAAAAATGAAGGAGCTAGCAACGGCTGAGGAACCCCAAATACAGGCCGGGAAAGCAGCCCCAAGCGTCATGTACACCTACCTAACAGTACAGACGGCATCACTGGGATTGGTCCTGACAAATATTGGGGTTACCGATTTCGTGGCAACCATCGGGATCATAAACATAGTTGCAGGCTTAGGTATGATCCTAGCTGGTTTGGGACTGTTTATCGTTTTCCAAATCCTACCGAAGTTGGCCAGCGTCTTGGCAACACTAGCACCAAGCCCGGCAGCGCAATCATAACCGCTTTGCCAGTGCGAGAGCGCTACGGCGCATGGTGAGCAGTCTGCAGCTCGGTTCTGAACTCCACCCTTCAGTCACCAGAGTTTGGACGAAGGGCTAGGACGTGCGCCTGGGCACCGAGGGGCGCGTGCCCCTCGGTGCTTGGACGACGACGCGATGGACAGGTAGATACTCGACACACAAAAAGCAGAGGAGGTCAAGATGGCACGGGCTACCCGTTGGGACCGGGAAACGGATGTACTGGTCATCGGCTCGGGAGCGGCCGCTCTCAGTGCGGCCATTCTGGCCCACGATACAGGCGCCAAAGTCCTGATCGTGGAGCGTTCCGACAAGTTCGGTGGAACCTCCGCCGTTTCGGGCGGGATGGTCTGGATCCCCATGAACCACGTCATGGCGCAGGGAGGGATCCAGGATTCCCCAGAAGAGGCCCTGACCTACTGTAAGCGGCTCACCGCAGGTCGAGCCAGCGACGAGCTGGTCGAGACCTACGTGCACACGGGACACAAGGCGGTTCGCTATCTGGAAGATCATACGCCCCTCAGGTTCGGCTACTGTGGCCTGCCCGATTACTTTCCCGAGGAGGAAGGAGGTAAACCGGCGGGACGGGGTATGTCCGTCAACTTGTTCGACAAGAATGAGCTTGGAGAGTGGGCAGACAAACTCCGTCCGCCGTCGTCCTTCATCCTCCCCGTCACTGCCTACGAGATATACGACAAGTATCAGCTCTTTACCAAGCTAAAGGACTTCGACATGACGATCGTCATGGATCGGATGGAGAAGGGGATCGTCGCCCTCGGTCAATCCCTCGTCGCATCGCTGGCGAAAGGGTGCCTGGATCGGAAGATTCCCATCCTGCTGGAGACCCGGGCCGGCGAGTTCATCCGGCAGGACGGACGCATCATGGGTGTGCGCGTCGAGCAGGATGGCAAGGAGCGCTTCTTCGGGGCGGGGGCCGTGGTTCTGGCCACAGGGGGCTACGAATGGAATGAGCGTCTGAAGGCCAACTACCTGCAGGGACCCGTCACCCACCCCAACAGCCCGCCCTTCGCCGAAGGTGATGGTCTGATCATGGCCGCGGAGGTGGGGGCCGACCTGGCCAATATGGGCGAGGCCTGGTGGATGCCCTCGGGTGAAGTACCCGGGGAGAAGTATGAAGGCCGGCCGCTGAGCTATATGACTCTGCCGGAGCGCGGGTCACCGCACACCATCATGGTCAATCGCTATGGCCGGCGCTTCATCAATGAGGCGTCCGACTATGATCGCGTGGGCAAGTCGCTGTACGCGATGGACCACGAGCGCCACGGATACCGGAATCTCCCCTGCTGGGCTATTGTGGACAGTCAGTATAGGGAGAAGTACTTCTTCCTGGCCGTCATGCCTAACGATCCGGACCCGGATTGGCTTACGGGGGACGACACGCTGGCGGGCCTGGCCCAGAAAGTGGGCATAAACCCCCAGGGACTCGAGGCGACAGTCGCGCGCTACAACGCGTTTGCTCGGGAGGGCAAGGATCTGGAATTCGGCCGCGGTAACAGCCTCTACGACCGCTATATGGGAGACCCGGAATACCCCAATCCGGCGATGGGAACCATCGAAAAGCCTCCGTTCTATGCGCATCGCGTTCAACCAGGGGCCCTGGGCACCAAAGGTGGTCCCCGAACGAATGCCAAGGGCCAGGTGCTGAGCGTGCGCGGCACGCCGATCCCAGGCCTTTACGCCGCGGGCAACGTGACTGCCAGCGTGGCCGGCCCGTCCTACTACGGCGGTGGCTCCACCCTCGGCCCGGCTCTGGTGTTTGGATACATCAGCGGCATCAACGCGGCGCAAGAAGCCTTGCGCACGGGGAAATAATCCCATCCCGCGCGGGAAGGCAGAGGCCCGGGGCCATGAGTTCCATGCACCCTGCCTTCCTGCGCCTGCGTACCCTATTGCAATGTCGGTGGAAACCCCTAGCGCCACGAAAAGGAGATGAACCATCGTGCCTACCATCAGCTACACGACGACGGTAACCGAACCTCCGGAGGCGGTCTGGGAGTTCGCGCAAGATATGGATAACTGGGCCCCGTTCCTAAGGGGATACGAGTCCCACCAGAAGGTGGACGAGCGTCAATCCCTCTGGACCCTGAAGGGCGAGGTAGGAGGGCTGTCCAAGGCCACCAAGTTCAAGGCCCACGTGACCGAGTGGCTGCCGATGGATCGTGTGACCTTTACTTTGCTCGCCGTCAATGCCCCCCTTTCCGGCGGCGGCGAGATCCGTATGAGCGAAATCTGGCTGGACGGCGGGAACACAAGGGGGACCAAGTACAGCGTCGATCTCACCATCGAGTTCGGCGGGATTCTGGGTCCGGTGATCAATCGCTACATCGATCGTATGTTGAGTCCCGTGGCCGAGGAATTGGCCAACAAGATCGCCGCGGCGGTCGAAGCCCGAGCCGCCAGCGCGTGCTAGTGTTCGACCACACTGGTTTTGTCATTCTGAGGCGCGCACCCTTCGGCTCGGCTCAGGGCAGGCGCCGAAGAATCCGCGCCCTGGGGATACGGATTCTTCGCGCTGCGGCGCTCA
>SCTZ01000111.1 GCA_004297765.1 Chloroflexota bacterium
TACACCGGCTTAGACCCGACCACCGGCCTGATCGAGCAGTTTGACGGGTATTTCGACCTGGAACGCGTCGATCTCGAGGACTACGAGCCGCGTACAGCCCCCATGGATGTTCTCCTCGGACGCGAGCGCATCACCCAGACACAGATCATCAAGCAACCCGACGTTGTTATGCTGATATATCTGCTCTGGGACCAATTCACCCCCGAGTTGCGTGAAGCTAACTTTCGTTACTACGAGCAACGTTGCGGACACGGCAGCTCACTTAGCCCTAGCATCCACGCCCTGGTCGCGGCCCGACTGGGCGATCTTGCCCTTGCCGAGCGCTATTTCCGGCAGGCCGCGGAGATAGATCTGGCGGACAATATGGGCAACGCCGCCGGCGGCGTGCATGCCGCCGCACAAGGTGGGCTGTGGCAAGCCGCGGTCTTCGGATTCGCCGGCATGCGGCTACGCAACGATGGGCTGGCCTTCGATCCGCACCTTCTGCCCATCTGGCAGGATCTGAGCTTCCCCGTCGAGTGGCGCGGACGGCGTCTGCGCGTGTGCGCATGTCCGGCTCCGTCGCAGTTGGACGTACTCCTCGAGCGCGGAGAGAGCATGGCTATAGCCGTCGGTCCGGACGCCGACGCAAAGGTCCGGGTAGAGCCGGGCAGGCGATACCGCACCGAGAAAGTCGACAGCATCTGGCGCCCGTGGCGGGAGGTCCCCACATGAGCAGGAAGCGAGGAGAATCCCGCAAGGCTCGGCAACCGCGGAGTCCGGAGCGCTTGCCTGGAGTGCTTTCGCCCGGCAGTGCCCCATTGATCGTCGTGCCTCTGGATGGCTCTCTGGAGGCTAAAGCCGCTTTGCCGGCTGCCCGCCTTATAGCACGGATCATCGGCGCCGCGGTCAACGTGGTCCACGCGACGGATGAGCACCTAGCCCATGGTGAGCTGTTGGCTAGGGTCAAGCTGGAACGAGAGGAGGCGCACGGACTCGTTGTCGATCAAGTGGCTGGGCCGCATGGTCAGGCGATTCTGCGACACGCGCAGAAGAAGCGCGCTACCCTCATCGCCGCCACCACACGCGGGCGCACAGCCTATCTCGGCCGCACCGTGCGACCTGTTGTAGAGCAAATTATCCGCGAAGCACCTTGCCCGGTGCTCCTGGTGCGACCAGAAATCTACGAGTATGTGACAGGCATGAGCGAATTGCGCCGCATTCTCCTGCCACTGGACGGCGCGCCATCCTCGGCCGCGGTGATCGGTCCGGCCGTGCAACTGGCCGCGGCAAGCGACGCCGAGATCGACATGTTGTACGTGGCCACCCAGTCCGCCCGGCCACAGGAAGCGGGCACGCTCGCTGCACCTCGTTATGTCGACCAACCACAGCACGAATGGCCGGCCTGGGCAGAGGAGTTCATGAGCCGATGCTGCATCTGCGCAGGAGGATATCTGCCTACGACTCGCATGCATCTATTCCTTCGTCGCGGCGAGCCAGCTGCCGAGATCCTGGGCTTTGCCGCGGAGCGAGAACACGAGCTGATCGTCCTGGAATGGCGCGGACAGATGGACCCGGCCCACGCCAATGTCGTGCGCGGCGTCCTGACCAACGCTCCCTGCCCCGTGCTGCTCCTACGAACGTCTCCAAGCACTCCGACCGCCTGATAATCGCTCATCGAGCTCTTCCCTCCATTGCAGCAGCGGCCGGGCTGAACAACAATGGGAAGTACAAGCCACCGAGAGCTCTGAAACCTGGACAACCTCTCAGGAGACCATCGAGGAGGCCTTTCGCAAGATGACGTGGAATAGGTTGAGCATGCGGCGTTTCGTCTTGTCTGTGCTGTTCATCACCTGGCTGTTGTCACCCCTGGCTACCGCGGCCGCCTCTGCCGCCGTGGAGCACTGCCGTTTTGTGCTGGGATTCAAGACCCTGCACGACCTGATCCCGGATGTTGTCGGGGATTGCAGGTTGTCCCTAATCACTTCATCCTTGTCCCTTTGGATCGCATATAACACATACGATAGGCTACCGCCTAGCCCCGAGCCTTTGCTCAGACTCATGGAAGACGAAGCGACTGCAACGCGTAACGGGGATGTCGAATGGGCGATGAGCCTCTTCGCCCCGAACGCTGTCGTGCGGGACGCTGGCGGAGAAAACGGCAAGATCTTACAATGGTCCGGCCACACCCAAATCAGGCAACGCTATTCCAGCTTGCCAAGATTCAGTTCGCTGAATTATAACGGCGCGGTCGTGACTTTCGATGACACCAAGATAAGAGCGGCGGCAAGAGCTAGCACCAACGGCGAATACGTAGACGCTGAGGGCAAGGCCGTGCCCATCGCTAGCATTGATGGGGAGAGGTGTACCTTCAGGCAAATCGGCGGAGTTTGGAAGATAGTCAGTTTCGTTTACAATGCCCCATAGTCTACGCACGAAAGAGCTGCTAGGACCGATGAACATTGTCGAGCGTGGCAGAGCCTTTGTCCAGGCCCCCCGTGAACTAGCTAGCGGTTCTGCCGGGGACTGGCGATGCTGCTCGAAGTACGGAGAAACGGACACTTGCAGACGATGATACGCCAATTGATGATCGTTCCGTCGCTGGCCTGTCCTGCAGGGTGCTCCTACTGCTTCGGACCGCACGATGGCGGGCCGACCATGCGCCTGGAAACGATTGACGCGATCGTTCGCTGGCAGAGCGCTTTTGACGGGGCCGACAAACTGGATGTAACGTTCCACGGTGGTGAGCCGTTGGTCGCGGGGGCGGCGTTCTATCGTGCCGCGCTACGGCGTTTGCGCCGGGACCTGGCCTCGCGCCGCGTGCGCTTTTCACTGCAAAGCAACCTGTGGCTTCTCGACGACGAGTTGTGTGAGATATTCCAGGAGCACGGCGTTTCCATCGGCACCAGCCTCGACGGTCCCGAGCGCGTCAAAGACCCTCAGCGGGGCCAGGGATACTTCCGGCGAACCATGGCAGGGATCGAACGGGCGCGCCGCCGCGGCCTGTCAGTCGGCTGCATCTGCACCTTCACTTCTCGAACGGCCCCCTACGCTGAAGAGGTGTTTGACTTCTTTGCGCGGGAGGGACTCGGCTTCACGATCCACGCGGCGCTACCGTCGTTGCGCTACGGGCAAATCGGCGACTGGGCGCTTACGCCCGAGGCACATGGTGAGCTGCTGGTAGGAATGCTCGATCGCTATCTGCCCAACCTTAGCAAGATCCGCATCGGCAGCCTGGACTCTCTGTGCAGGAGCGTCTCGGCCGGCCAGGGGGGCATCTGCACCTTCGGGGACTGCCTGGGCCGCTATCTCGCCGTCGGTCCGGATGGCGAGATCTACCCGTGCCAGCGCTTCGCGGGGATGTCGGAGTACGAGTTGGGCGACGTTCATGACTGTCCCTCCCAGGAAGCGCTGGGGACGGCGCCCGTCTGGCGGACCTTTGAGGAGCGACAGCGGCGTATCGCAGAGGAGTGCGGCGATTGCCCGAGCTTGGGCTTTTGCCGAGGCGGCTGCCCTTATAATACACTCGCCGCCAACGGCGGCAGCTTTGACTTCACGTTGCGCGACCCGCATTGTGCTGCCTACCGGCGCGTCTTTACCCACATTACCGACCGAGCACTCGAGGAAGTCTTCTCCGAAGAGAATATGAAGGCGGTAGTGGCCGAGATCGACAACGAGGCCGGCATGCTGCGTCGTGGGCGGTTGGTCACGCTCATGCGCGGCGGCCCCCACCCGTACGAGACGGCCCAACACGCTCGTCAAACATTGATGGTGGTCGCGCTGGCGGCGGCCAACTCGGCAGAAGAGGCCGCACGCAAGCTCCAGTCCGCCGGCGTCGTGAGCAACCGCCAGCTTGACGAAGCCGCCTTGCGGTCGTTGCATTGGAGGCTGACGGAGCCTGCCACCGGACTGAACAACCTCTACCTGCACGTGACCTTCGCCTGTCCGTTGTGCTGCACGCACTGCTACGCTCGCGCTGGCACGGAGCGCAAGGGCACGTTGGCGGTTGCCGATATCGCTCGGGTTTGTCGGGAGGCCGTTGAGCTGGGCTTCCGCCACGCGGTGATCACCGGGGGCGAGCCACTCGTGCACCCACAGCGCGACGCGCTCCTCGACACGCTCGCCGGGCTGCGCCGCGAGGTGAAGCCATTACTGACGGTGATGCGCACTAGCCTCGCGTTACACGTGGACAACGATGTGCTTCACCAAATTGGCTATGGCACCGACGAGGTGGTAGTCAGCGTGGACGGCGACCGGGCCACGCACGATGCCCGCCGAGGGACGGGCAGCTACGACCTCACGGTGGCTAACCTCCGGACGCTCATGGTGCTGGATCACAGCGCCGAGGTCTCGCTGGCGACGGTGCTACCAGCACACCTGGCAGCGGACGGGCCAGGGCAAGCAGTCCGGACGCTAGCGAAGGAGCTGGGCATCCGGCGGACACGATTTCGTCCGCTCCTTAGATTGGGTCGAGCGGCGGACGCGCAGTTCGACCTGACGCCCGAGAGCCTAAGGGCCCACATGCCTGTCCACGACCAACTCGCCCTCGGCTTCGGCCCCGTCGCCTCGTGCGGCATTGGGCAGAATCTATACGTGGAGCCAGACGGCTCGGCCTATCCGTGCTACGCCTGGCACGGCGAGGACTGGCTCTTGGGCAACCTCAACGGGATGGGGGGCTTGTCCAAGATCGTCACCTCCGATAGCTTCAGGGACCTCGGCAGACACACGGTCAACAGCAACCAACAGTGCTGCCATTGCCCGTTGCGCTACCTATGTGGCGGGGCCTGTCGTGCGTGGAATCGGCCTGCAGAACAAGATCAGCCTGATCTGGACGCCGCACCGACGGATTGCTCGTCGCTGCACGCCCGCGCCCGGACGCTATTGATCGCAGCGCTGGAGCACGTCGGGGTGACCGTAGAGCGCTGGATCGATGCCGGACTGCCGCTGCCGGAGATGCCGCCCATAGTGAAGGAGCGGCGCGTTGGGCAGGACGTGGCGACCGTGAAGGCTGAGGAAGGAGGATGAGCGATGCTGTTCTTCGGACCGCCCAACGTGGAGAAGATGGAGCAAAAAAGGGACGTCGCCGGGCTAATCAAGGCGCTACGATACAAGGCTGGTAGCAGTGCGCCTGAACATCTGCACCTACGCGGGAGAGCCGCCATGGCGCTAGGGCAGATCGGTGAAACGCGGGCCGTTGAGCCGTTGCTCGCTGTCTTGCGGGACGATAATTCGGACGTGCGGGGGAGTGCTGCGGCGGCGCTGGGGAAGATCGGCGACGCGCGGGCCGTAGAGCCGCTCGTAGCTGCTTTGCGCAGCAACAGTTTGAACGTGCGCTCTAAGGCGACCGATGCGCTAGTGAAGATTGGCTCGCCCGCCGTAGAGCCGCTGACCGCTGCCTTGCGGGACGACGATTCGAACGTGCGCTGGATAGCCGCCGAGACGTTGTGGAAGATCGGAGACCAACTGGCCGTGGATCCTCTGGTCGCTGCCTTGCGGGACGATGATTCGGACGTGCGCTGGATAGCCGCCGAGGCGCTGGGGAAGATCGGGGACCAACGGGTCGTAGAGCCGCTGGTCGCTGCCTTGCGGGACGGGAGTATGCGGGTCAGGAAAGGCGCCGCTAGCGCCCTCGATGCGCTGAGCTGGCGGCCAGGATTGGACGCAAGTGGAGCCTGGTACTGGGTGCTGAAAGAGCGCTGGGATCGCTGCGTCGAAATCGGCTCGTTGGCCGTAGAGCCTCTGGTCGCTGCCTTGCGGGACAACACTCCGGACGTGCGCAAGAGAGCCGCCAAAGCGCTGGGGCAGATCTGCGACGCACGGGCTGTGGAGCCACTGGTCACTGCTTTGCGGGATGGGGACAAGGGGGTCGGGAAAGGCGCCGCCAACGCCCTCAATGCGCTTGGCTGGCGGCCAGGACTGGATGCAAGTGGAGCCTGGTACTGGGTGCTGAAAGAGCACTGGGATCGCTGCGTCGAAATCGGCTCGCCGGCCGTGGAGCCTCTGGGCGCTGCCTTGCGGGACAACACTCCGGACGTGCGCGATAGAGCGGCCGAGGCGCTGGTAAAGATCGGCTCACCCGCAGTGGAGCCGCTGGTCGCTGCCTTGCGCGACAACGATTGGGACGTGCGCTCAAGGGCCGCCAAGGCGCTGGGAATGATCGGGGACCATCGGGCCGTGGAGCCGCTGATCGCCGCCTTGCGGCACGACCGGAATGTGGGGGCTGCCGCCGAGGCGCTGGGGAAGATGGGCTCACCCGCAGTGAAGCCGCTGATCGCTGCCTTGTCGGACTTGGACTGGAACGTGCGATGGGGTGCCGCCAAGGCGCTAGTCGGCATGTTTCGCCGTGGCAACATGGACAACCGAGCGAAGAGAGAGATTGTTGTGATGCGAGGGACAATTGTCAAGGCGCACACGGATTACTACGATTACAACGTGTGTGCGGGGTTTTGGCCCCCCCATGGGGACAGCGGCATTGGCGTGGAGTTCTGAAACAAGCCGGCCAACCGTGCGAGAAAGGCGGGGTGACTGGGGGAACGGTGTTGCCCAGCGTTGACTGCGAGCCTATCGGGGTCGTGCTAAATACGATATGAGAAAGGATACCAATGATGGGCATTCTCTCGAAACTGTTCGGTAGATCGGAACGGAGCCTGGAGAAAAGAAGGGAGCCGGCGTCACGCCGCGAAGGCGACCTTCAGCCCACAGGTGCAAGGCCAAACATTGAGTCGAAATCGATGCTTGAGATCAGCTACGGCACGTCGACGCCAACAGAAAAAGTCCTGTGCGCCAACTGCGGAGCCAAGATCCTTCCGGCAACCGCCAAGAAGTACAAGGGACTATGTGCCCCGTGCGCCAGTGGCCACACCGGCTCAAGACGACCGGTCAGGACTGCCGTCAAAGAAGTGAAGTGCTCTCTGTGCGGCAAGTCTTTGAAAGCGATGGGCAATACACTTGGAGATTTCGGAGTATCCCCGACGGATCAGAGTGGAGGATGGGATCAATGGCTAGGGACGGCCTGTAATGCTTGCGGCAAAGTGTACTGTCCAGATTGCTGCAACGCGACGGGAGGTCCCTGCCCCATATGCGGCCAAGATGTCAAACCTGCAATGGCCGCGTTTCTGCCAAATGATTCCCACGAAGGACAGAATCCGAAACACGTCTCCACGGACGCAGTAGCCGCTAGGATTCTACTCGCCCATACTGGTGAGACCCTTGCATCGCAGGACGTTAACGAGATTCTGAAGTACGCGTGGGTTGGAAAGTTGGCCCCCGACGTAAAGATCACGTCCCACCCCCTCACACCAAATGCATGGATAAGCGACGAGCAGTTCGCTATTGCGTGGACTATGTGGAAACAGATGCTTCAACACAAGAACGGTGAACATCCCTACTGGGATGATCATGAGATACATGCCTTTAGAGGGACGATTGCGCGGACGGGGCAACGGTTCTACGCGGAGATCTACTACCTTGCCACAGGCGCGAGACCAAACATCAAGTCGAAATCGATCCTCCAGATCAGTTACGGCACGTCGACGCCAACAGAAAAAGTCCCGTGCGCCAACTGCGGAGCCAAAATCCTTCCGGCAACCGCCAAGAAATACAAGGGACTATGTGCCCCGTGCGCTAGTGGCCACACTGAGGAGAAGGCAACTGTTCAGGCTAATAGACCATCGGACACGGGTGACCGCGAGGAGCCGAGGAAGGTGTCCTGCATTCAGTGTGGGGCGAGGATCCTCCCGAGCACTACCAAGAAGACCGGGGGCGTTTGTATGCCTTGTTACCACGGGACGCGAAAAGTGCGGGCGTCAACCTCCGGAGCTTTCGAGGCCGACACATCTCATGACAACGCCTTGGGAGAATCGCAACAGCGGGTCGAGAGTACTCCTACACGAAGCGTGAACGCTGAGAAGGCGGACAAAGGTTTTTCAGAGGACACACAAGCGGGCATACCACAACTAGGTGAAACGTCTATTGAATTCGCGGATGGCACCATCGTCGCTCTAGCTGATGTCAAGGAAATCACCGCTCCTGAAATCGCAATAGGCCATCCCAGTAGTCCTCTTTTCAAGGCCATCAACTCAGTACTGAAACAAGGTCATGGTTATGTATATCTCTTGTATGTCACAAAGGCTGGACCCTCAACGACGATCATCCCTACGGTGGATCGTGCTGCTGCTGTCGAGCTGGCCGAGCGGATAAAGGATGCCAAAGCCGCAGCCAATAGGCAGACATCAGATAGAGTGATTGTGGGCGAGTGCACACAGTGTCACCGTAAGCTTCGTGTTAGAGCACATGCCGTAAGAACAGGAATGATTCTCACCTGCAAATGCGGGCAACAAAACAGGGTTCGTCAGATCCGGGATAGTTCATAGGATGACGATGAGCATCTTGGAAGCTAACCTGCCTTCAGGTGGTCCGTCGCCGCCAACCTATGGCGTTACGGTGCTACCCCTGGAGATGCGCCCCGCGCCAGCGCTGACGGCTATTGGCCCATCAACCGTACAGAGAACGCCTGCCTTGGCGGCAGGTGGACGCAGCGGAGGTTCTACCATGAACTACCTTCGGCGGCTAATCGGACGTAAGAATAAAGACGGCGACCCTGGGACCGTTGGGCATACCCAACGGCATGAGTCAAGTCTGGGAGCCACGGCCTCCGATAAGGCGCCTGGCAGGAGTCCACGACCAGCAGGGGAGATGGTAGAAAGCGGCTTGCCGCCCGATGCGACGGACAATTCGGAAGCGATCCTCCGCACGAAATACAAGGTAAGCTTAGAGGTATTCGCTAAACAGTTAAAGCGTTGTGATGAAGCGATGACTGTCGAAGCTGTGGGATCCTTTGAGGTGGTTGGGCTTCTAGCCAGCTACAACGAGTTTTGGGAAAGACTCATCGCACTTCAGCAGGATGCCGACGCGGAGACTGTAGAGCATCTCAAGCACAAGACCGCTGAGCTGGCCTCCGATTGGGACGCACTTTCTGTTCGCCTCGATAACGTAGAACCCGCAATCTCCTGCAATGACAGAGGTGCCGAGTTCTTCGGAAAGGGACAGCATGATAGGGCAATAGCGGAGTACACCAAGTCCATTAGCCTACAGCCCAAGTACGCCCATGCGTATATGAACCGTGGGTCGGCCTGGGCCGAGAGAAGGGAGTACGACAAGGCAATAGCCGACTACGTGGAATGGCTGGCCAAGGCGATTGAAAAAGATGCAACATATCGAGAGTCCGCCAAGAACGAACCGGATTTTGTCTCCCTGCACGCCGATTCTCGATTTCTCACCCTGTTGGGACTCTAGCGCAACTTTGACAGTTACGCCGCCGTGTCGTTTACCTTAGCTACCGATACGCGGTGACGGAGCCGTTGGAGGTCGCCAGAGGCGAGTCGCCTCTGGCGAGAGTAGTTGTGGCACACGACCCGCGACCTGTACAACGCGGAAGCCCGCACTAGCCCGCGCGGGACATCGAGTCCAGCAGGTACCGGGATCGCGGCAGCGGCTCGCTGTGCACGTTGTCGACATCGATAGACATCGGCGGAACGCTGCAGGCAGCCGTCCCATGCGCCAACTTCTTGAACAGGGAGAGGTAATCCTCCAGATTGCGCGGCAGCAGGAACCACCGGCGAACGTGCTCGCGGCCAGACTCACCCATCTGATCGGCCGCCGACGGACTCCGCAGCAACTCGATCACTCGATCGGCGCAGTCTTCGACAGAGTTGACGAGAAAGCCGGTTTGTCCATCAAGAACCTGGAGAGGAATACCCCCCACGGCCCCAGCGACCACCGGACGACCTTTCCACAGAGCCTCAGCCACGACCAGACCGAAGCCCTCCCGCAGGGATTTCTGAATCACGACGTCGGACGCGCGCTGAAAAGCGTTCACCTCCCAGTTGCCCACTCCTTGCAGGTTGGATAGCAGATGGATGTCCTCGTCCTCTCCGGCATGCCGGGCGGTACGCTCGTAGTACGACCAGCCCTCGGGATCATCATGCGCCATGGACGCCACCATCACGAGCTGAACGTCTGGGAATTCGCTTTTCACCTCGCGATACACGTCGATCACGCCCAGTGGGTCTTTCCAAGGGTCGAAACGACTCACCTGTGTGATGATCGGGCGCTTCGGATCCACTCCATAGCGCTCCAAGATCTGCGTCACCCCGGCAGAGTCCAGATCAACGTTCTTTGAGGACAACGGATCGATCGAGGGCGGGATGATCGCAACCCGCTCCAGATTGAGATCCTCGCGCACGAACTGAGGCATGGTGAAGACGATCGCGCCGTGAAGCTGCACGAACGGGCGCAGGAAATCCCATACCTCCGGCTGAGCCTCGGTCAGATCGATGTGACAGCGCCAGGTCCATCGTCCCGGATCGACGACGCCGCGCTCACTGAGGTAGGAGAGCATTCCGGCTGTCTGTGGGTCGTGAGCAACAACGAAGTCGTACTCGCCGTCAAACAAATTGGCGTTTAGCTCGCTGAACTGCATCCATGTTTGCCACATTTCAGCCGTCCAGGCAATCGGCATGCCCTGCAGCGCGTTGTGGAAAGACTTGGTGACCTTGAAGAAGCTGTCGTCGCCGTGGATAACCCTCCACTCGGCTTGCACGCCGACATCACGCATCAGTGGAACCAACGTGGCCAGGATCTCTGCCACGCCACCACCAAAGGCCGTGGCATTAAGATGAAGCACCCGCGCATCGCGCAACGGCTCCGCGGCGGCGCGTATTCTGGCGACCCGATCATCACCGATGACCGAACCGTAATCTCCGAGACTCTTTGCTTGGATGGGAACCAGATCGAGCATGCGGCTAACTCCTGGCAGCTGAATGTGATTCGGCGTTCACGCCCTTTACGTTAGCACCGCCAGACGTAATATGTCAACCACAAAAATGGCGTCCCTGTCGGATCGACGCCGAAAACGGGGTAGGACTTTTGTCCTAGTCAATATCATTCTTCCGATCGTCTGTGATATAGTGTCCCCTATGAGATCTGATGCGCAGGGGACCGTGTCCTAATGAGCTTTCGAGCGCGTTTGACAGCCGCGGCCAGGACGAACAACAGTTGGCTCTGCGTTGGACTCGATCCCGACCCGACGCTCATGCCCCCGGTGTCGGTCTTGGAGTTCAACAAGGCCATCATCGATGCAACCCGTGACCTCGTCTGTGCGTACAAGCCAAACGTGGCTTTCTATCAAGCGTTCGGTCCAGCAGGGCTCGAGATGCTATACGAGACGGTGCGCTACATAGGTGGCGCGGTACCCGTCATCGCGGACGCCAAGTGTGCCGACGTCGGACATACGGCGGCGGCCTACGCACGCGGATTCCTACAAACCTTCGGCTTCGATGCAGTCACCGTCAACCCGTACCTGGGCTACGATGGCGTGAAGCCCTTCCTGGAATTCGATGGCAAAGGCGTATTCCTGCTATGCCGGACCTCCAACCCCGGCGCGGCAGATGTGCAAGGGTTGCGCTGCATCGAGGCGACTCCAGGCGAACAAGCTGCAGCAGCAGACGGCGAGCCACTGTTCGAGGTGATCGCGAGAAAAGCAGCCTCCTGGGATAGCGGCGGACGCCTCGGCTTGGTGGTCGGAGCGACCAGCGTCGGTGAGCTCCAACGCGTGAGAGAGTTGTGCCCGGATATGCTGTTTTTGATACCCGGCGTCGGTCCGCAGGGAGGTGACCTGGAGGAGTCGATCCGGGTGGGAGTTGATTCATTCGGCGAGAGCGCGATCATCAACGCATCGCGCCAGGTCACATACGCTTCCAGGAGAGAGGATTTTCCAGCGGCCGCAAGAGCCGTCGCGCTGCACCTGCGTGACCGCATCAACGCGCTGAGGAAAGGGATAAGTCGCAGCTGACATGGTGATGGAGATACGGGTGGGCGACGTGGTGCAGATGCGGAAGATCCATCCCTGCGGCAGCTACGAATGGCGCGTGGTCCGCGTTGGCGCAGACATCGGCATCAAGTGCATGAAATGCGAGCGACGTGTGCTGCTGGAGCGCTCGATCTTCGAGCGCCGAGTCAAGCAGTTCCTTTCGCGGGGGTAGGCAATTCACTTGGCCGACGTCCCTTCAACCGATAAGCTCTCGATGCATGATAAGACTAGCAGTACAGCGGCCGTCCTAAAGAACCGTCATTTCCTGGCGCTCTGGATGGCCCAGGTACTCAGTCAGACCGCGCAAAACGCGATCCTGTACGTTTTGATGATCCTCGTCGAGGAACGCACCAGTTCCACCACTCACATGAGCTTCCTAGTCCTCTCGACGATCCTCCCCTCGGTCGTCTTCGGCATGGCAGCCGGCGTCTTCGTGGACCGCGTGAAGAAGAAAATGGTGCTGACCAGCACGAACTTCCTGCGCGCCCTGCTGGTGCTCTTGTATATAGTAGTTGAGCCCGCCTTCGCGCTGATCTACCTATTGAACCTAATCTTCTCCACAGTGGGGCAATTCTTCTCGCCCGCCGAGGCCGCAACGATACCGCTGGTGGTCAAGAAGAAGCAACTCGTCACGGCCAACGGTCTGTTCAATATTACTTTCACCGTCTCACAGTTGGCCGGGTTCGTCCTGGTAGCTCCCCCACTGGTGAAGTGGCTAGGAATTGACACCACTTTCATTGTGATCGCTATTGCCTACGTCGTGGCCGGGATCCTGGTCGGTTTTCTACCTGACCATGAAGAGAGCACACGGCCGCTCCTGGGCTTTGGCGATCTGCGCGATTTCGTCTTGCGCCGTCAGCCCCGGTCGGGAGCGGACGCAGTGGCGGTCGAGGCCGTCGGGGCGATGGAGAAAACCATCGTGCGCAACTTCTTCGAGGAACTCCGGCAAGGCTGGGATCTCGTCAGAGGCGACCGCTTCATCGCGCTCTCGATGCTCTATCTGACCCTCATGAACACGCTGATGTTGGTCATGGCCACGCTGGCGCCTGGCTTTGCCGGCCGGGTCCTGGGAATAGCCCCGGACGACGTGATCTACATCTTCTCGCCCATCGGCGTAGGCATCCTGTTGGGGACCGTCATTCTACCTTCGCTGGCCGCCCGCATGGGCAAGCCACGCTTGGCCACCGCCGGACTAGTACTCATCGCGGCCGTGTGCCTCATCTTCGGTCTTCTGGGCCGGGGCGGGAGTGTCCTCTCAGACATCGTCTCCCTGTTGGGACTGCCGACCTCCCTTCTGGATGCCGTCAGCCTGGTATCCATCGTGATCGTCTTCGCCTTCCTGTCCGGCATCGCCTACGCCTTCGTGATCGTGTCATCACAGACGATCCTACAGGAGCGAGCACCCGCGTCGATGCGTGGCAAGGTCTTTGCAATCCAGCAGACCTTCGGCAATCTCGTCTCCGTGCTACCCTTGATCTCCCTTGGAGCGCTCGCCGACATCATTGGTATCACGCGGGTTTTCAGCGTGATGGCCGGGATCCTCTTCTTGGCAGCTCTGATCGGTCTGCGCGAGACCCGCAAGACCGCCCCATCGATACAGCCTACCGAGGAGTAGCGTCGCTGGCAGTGCGGCAGTGCACTCCCTCTGGCGCTCCAGGATAGGTCTGTGCTACAATTAGCCGAAGTGAAGAATGCCGTCACCCTGCCCCTACGGGGCGTTAGGTGAGGCGTCGGCGTGAATATACGCCACTGCCCAGAAACGTCGAGAGACGCCCACGGGTGTAACAGGTCTGGTCGAATTAAGGCTTGATCTAATGTGGCTCCAGCAATGAACGTCACGCCGCTGCCAAAACTCGGACGAGTTCGGGACGGTTCATCGCAGGGATGCTGTGCCCCGCTCGAACGAGAGGGGCATTTTGTTGTGGTTGTTAAGTAGGAGGTGCCAGTCCGAATGGACGCAGACCCGGGTAGTAGCGACCGTCGCTACAGGATACCAATCCGTATGCACACGCGCGTCTCGCGGCGACCGGTGGTGCACCTGGTAGAGATGTCGGACAACGACATGGACTCGGAACGCCAGGACGATGCCCACTCGCCCGCGGAGCGTCCCGCTTCCTGATCCCCCTCCTTTCCCCTTCTTAGTGTGGGCCGGGAGCGGATCAAAGCTGGACGCTCCCGCCGCGAAACGCCATCTTCCAGCAAGGCCGATCGATACTCGGCAGTGGCTCGCGCTGCACTAGACCATTTGTGGCCCGAGCTACGCATGCGGCGCGCACCACAGAGTGTGGGCCGATCCGGCTGGCAGAAAGAGCCTCTGCAGAAAAGGCGGAGGCATATCTTTCCGTGTCTCTCGATGGCTGCCAGCCACGACGCATGAACGAACGGAGGTGGCGCAATGGTCTTCTTCAGCGATCTTGTCAAACGACCCGTCTACGATGCGCAGAATCGCAAGGTCGGTCACATTGCCGATCTTGTGGTCTCGTTGAGCGACGTGTTTCCACGCGTCGAGGCCCTGATGGTGGCCGCGCCCCGCGACGGGCGCATTCCCTTGCTGACAGACGTAGTCTACGTGCACTGGCAGGACGTGACCAACCTGGAGGAGCCGCAAATCTACCTGCGCGTCGCGCGGGATAACCTGCAGCCATACGCCATGGAGAATGGTGAGTTGCTGCTAGGTCGTGACATCATGGACAAGCAGATCGTCGACACTCTCGGCCGACGGATCGTGAAAGTCAACGACCTGAAGCTGGCCCAGATCGGCGGCGTGGCTAGATTGATCGGGGCAGACATCAGCCTCCGCGCGTTCCTCCGGCGGCTGGGAGCGGAGCGCCTCACCAACCTGCTGCGCCTTCCACTACCGGAGCGCCTGATTACCTGGAACTACGTCGAGCCGCTGGGCACAGAGATGACCGACGTCAAGCTCGTCGTACCCCGGACGAAGCTGGGAGAGCTCCATCCGGCCGACATCGCCGACATCCTGGAGCAGATGGAAGCCGACGAGCGCGCCGCTGTGCTGCAAGACCTCTCTGACACGGTCGTGGCGGATGCGATCACTGAGTTGGAGCAGCCGATCCAGACCAGCGTCATGAGCGAGTTGGATAGCGAGCGTGCATCGGATCTCCTGGAGATCATGCCACCCGACGACGCGGCGGATATTCTGGGCTCGCTGCCGCCAGAGAAAGCCTCGGAGTTGCTCTCTCGCATGGACGTCGAGGAGGCCCGCCAGGTCCAGCAGCTCCTCCAGTACCCAGAGGATACGGCCGGCGGCATAATGACCAGCGATGTCTTCGTGCTGGAGTCCACGCTGACCGTTGACGATGCCATCGCGAAGCTGCGTCGTGAGGCGCCACCCAAGGAGTCGATCTACTATCTGTTTGTGGTCGACTCTGACGAGCGCTTGATCGGGGTCGTATCGCTGCGCGATCTGGTGGCCGCCAGTCCTCAGACAAGGATCGAGGAGGTCTTGGACCGCGACGTCGTGAAGGTCCGGGTAGACGACGACCAGGAAAAGGTCGCCGGCATGATGGCGCATTATGACCTGCTGGCCGTACCCGTGGTAGACCCGGCAGGACACCTACTCGGCATCGTGACCGTCGACGACGTTCTGGACGTGGTACACGAAGAAGCCAGCGAGGACCTGTCGCAGATGAGCGGCATCACGGTGGACGATCTGGAGCGCCGGGGCTCGCTGTGGAAAGCCGCTCTCGCCCGCCTGGAATGGCTGCCGGCGGCGCTCATCGGCGGAACACTCGCTGGGGTGGTCCTGCAGGTCTATGCGCCATCAATCGACCCGCTAATCTTCTTCGTACCCCTACTGCTGATCGTCGTGGCGACAGTGGGTGGTCAATCTCTGGCCGTGGCGAACCGGGCCATCTCGTTGGGACTCGGGCACGACATGATCCTACGCGAGATGGCCATCAGCGGGCTGGTCAGCGTGGTCTGCGGCTTGGGGGCGGGGCTGGTGACTTTGCTGTGGCTGGGTCAGCTACAGATAGCATTGGTGATGGGAATCAGCCTGTTCGCGACGCTTGTCATATCGGCCACAGTGGGCACGCTCTTGCCCCTCGCCCTTGGCCGCCTCGAGGCCAGTCGAGCGTTGATGAGCGCCCCAATGCTGTACCCAGTGATCGCGGCTTTGAGCATCTTTGCCTACGTAACCCTGGCTACCTATACGGGACCGCTGAAATAGTGCTGTGTTTGCCCTGGGATCATCGCTGGTTATCGAATCCACCTAGACCGACTCGGTTTCCGAAACCGAGTCGGTCTAGAGCATCCATCCATCGGCTAGATCCTTTGTTGTAGACGGCAGACAGGGGCATGGAACATGCAATTTACCTCTGTGTATCATGCCGATTGCGCGGCATTATGCGAGGTGCTCTTCCCTACCCTAATTCCCGGGTAGAGAAGTCCCGGATCTGGGTGATCGCTGAACGTTGGCAGAATCGACGCGTGAGGAGTCCCGCTCTTGCTCATAACATTGTCCACAGCCTCGCTCATGATTTATCCTCTGGGCTACGTCTTCGCGCTGGCGGCGGAGGCTGGCTTCGACGGAGTCGAGTTGGCGATTAGCCCACAGGTCACCTTGCGTGGAGTTGCACACGTTCGGCAGCTTTCTAGGTCGCACGAACTGCCGGTCATTAGCGTTCACCCGCCCCTGCATCGGCTCCCACATTGGATCAGCCAACGCGACACATTCGTACGCTCGGTCGAGCTAGCCAACGAATTGTCCGCTCGCGTCGTGACCTTTCACGGACCCTTGGTCCGATCGTTCGAGGACCACGAAGCACGTCGCTGGCGACAAGACATGCTCCTGGCCAAAGAGAGATGCAGCCCCAATCTGCGCATCGGTATGGAGAACCATGCCTTGTTCGGTCCTCCCCCGAGGGTCTTCCCGACTGTGGCGGTAGATCCACGCCATTGGGACAGCTTCCTGGAAGAGCACGATCTCGGCATCACGCTGGACACGGCCCATGTGGGTAGCGTGGGGCTCGACCTACTCACGGTGGTCCGCGCGATTCGGCCTCGGTTGGTTAACATCCATCTAAGCAACGTGTCCGATCGTCGCTTTCCGATCCGCCACCCGATCGCATACTCACTCGTGGTACAGCATCAACTTCCGCAGCGCGGTCTTCTGCCGCTGGCAGATATACTCGCCAGCCTGGCGGATACTGGCTTCCCAGGACCAATCACGCTGGAGTTGTCGCCTCTGGCCGTGCATTTCTGGGATCCGCGCGAGGTTCGGAAGCTGCTCACGGAAGCCGTGCGCTTCTGCCGCCAAGCAGCCGCGATTGCGCGGTGAGAAACAGGAGGTCCCACCTGATAGCGCCCTCCCAGCCCCTAGCCCCAACAACGCCAGGGCGCTCAATGTTGACACTGCCCCTGGGCAGCCGGTACAATTAACCAAGAATCGGTGCTAGTTTAGGAGTGCTATGATGCGGGAGATGGTCGTTGAGAGCATCAGGATGAGCCTGATGAACTATCAGCGGGTGGTCATTCTGAAAGAGAAGATCACCGAGCGCTATCTCCCTATTTGGATTGGTCCCGCAGAGGCCGATGCGATAGCGATTGAGCTACAGCAGGTCTCTGTCGCGCGACCCTTGACACATGACCTGCTTCGTAATATCCTCGCCGAGCTTGGAGCCACCGTCACTTCCATCGTCGTCAACGACCTCGCCAACGACACGTTCTACGCCAGGATTCTGATGGACGTGAATGGACGGCATGTGGAGATCGATTCTCGCCCGAGCGATGCCATCGCTCTAGCAGTGCGGGTCAAAGCCCCCATCTTCGCCGAAGAATCCGTCCTGGACAAGGCGGGAATCCTGCTCGACTCCGAGACCACCAAGAAGGTCGAAGCCGGCGAGACAGACGAAAAAGACGCTGAGAAGCTTTCCCTCTTTCGCGACTTCATTAACAGCCTGGATCTCGAGGACTTCGAGCCGGGCCAAGGGGAGTCCAAGGGGTCCTGAGCGACCAGGGCGCATAGTCCAGGTAATCCTCAGCACATCTGACCGACGAGGGTGATGCGATGCAGGATCGCTATATCAAGCGCCTGGTTGCCAGGGCGAAGTGCGGCGTATGCGGCGCACCGTACAAGGCCGACAACGTCAGCGTACTCGGCCACGAAGAAGAGTTCTGGTTCCTTTCCATCTTCTGCGAGACATGCCGGAACGATAGGCTGGTGGCAGCTCTGATCAAACCCGACCGGGCCCGCGAGGAAGCTCCACCAAAGAGGAGCGTTCCGAAAGAATTCACACCGATCGGGTATGACGACGTCCTGGAGATGCATGCCTTCCTGCAACAGTTCGACGGCGATTTTCGTCGGCTCTTCAGGCGGGAACGCGAGGGGTAAGGGACCACCGCGATTGCCCCTATCCCAACCCGCTCTTCTAATCTACGCGCCAGGCCACCTGTCCCGACCACCAAGCCTCCTGCCCGCAGACATGCCGTACACGACGCCATTTTTGCGCAACACTCCAACTGAAGACGAGCTTCGCTGCTCGCGGTCCGAAGCAGACTCCTGGCTGGTCAATAGAGTTCGACCTGGCTCTAATTGTCTCTCCTTAATCGCTTGTCACGTTTGTCATCCCGAGCGCCGCCCAACTTTCTGTCATTCTGACTCGCCTGAGGCGAGGAAGAATCTCCCCGTTGGTCGTCTCAGCACAACCCTTCTCTTATGGCAAATCCCATTGCCCGCTCCAACCGGGAGATCCTTCGCTGCGGCTATCGAGAAACTTCAAGTTCGAGAGGCTCGTATTTTCTCGGCGAATCAAACCGTTGATTTTGCCTGAAAGCCTATGCTATAATACCGACGGCCCGCGAGCCGGGAGGCATGCGATGAAACGTCAGCAGATCGGTGCATTGCAGTTGATCGGCCTCGGGTGGTACGTAGCTATCTGTATCACCCTGGGCATTCTCGGCGGGTTATGGCTGGATTCCGCGTTGGGTCTCCTTCCCCTTTTCACATTGTTGGGGCTCTTCGCGGGTCTGGGGGCTGCGTTTTACGGCGTCTACCGCATGGTGCTCACGGCCACCCAGAATGACAAGAACGAGGAGGATGCGTAGCAGGTAAGATGTCTACCAAGACAATGATCGTCGTCGGTGCCCTGGTCGCAGTCATCCTGGCTGTCCTGTCCAGGATCCTCGTCCCAGTCCCCATGCCAGAGATCCTTCTCCCGGCAGAGAAGATCGTCGACCTCGGTTTCATGGCAATTTCGAATTCCATTTTGGCTACGTGGCTGACCATCATCGTTCTCGTGGTGATGTTCTGGCTGGCCACGCGCAAGATGGAGATGATCCCGTCCGGATTGCAGAACTTCGCGGAGGCCATAGTGGAGGCCGCGCTCTCGTTTATCGAGGGCATCGCCGGCAAGGAGAACGGACGCAAGTTCTTTGCTCTGGTCGCCACGATCTTCTTGTTCGTGATCACTTCCAACTGGCTAGGGTTGTTGCCAGGCTTCGGCACCATTGGGCTCTTCGAGCACAAAGACCATGGAGTAGTCGCAACCCAGGTCGGACCGCTAGCGCTAATCGTCCCCGGGCAAGACCAACCCAGCGCGGAGGCCCAGAACGACCATGGCCCAGCAGTCCAAGAAGGCGATACCGTCATGGGCGTGATCGTTCCCTTCTTCCGAAGTGCCAACACCGATCTGAACACCACCCTGGCACTGGCTCTCGTCGCCTTCCTCATGATCGAGTGGTGGGGCGCCAAAGCGCATGGCGTTTGGAAGTACAGCAGCAAGTTCATCAATGTCAAGGGCGGTCCCATCGGTTTTGTGGTGGGAATCATCGAACTCGTCACGGAGATCGCACGTATCATCAGCTTCAGCTTCCGACTTTTCGGCAACGTCTTCGCGGGCGAAGTGCTGCTGGCGGTGCTCATGTTCCTAGTGCCGTGGCTGGTCGTCGTGCCTTTCTTTGGGCTGGAGCTCTTTGTCGGCTTTATTCAGGCTCTCGTATTCGCAATGCTCACCCTGGTCTTCTCGGTGGTGGCCTGTGCTGGCCACGGCGAGGAGCACGCTAAAGCGCACTAGTGCGCACCGCCTTCCTGGTTGGAAACTAACATGGGAATCCTGCGCTCGCTCGGCATTATATGGGCATGCCTTCCGAGCAAAGAGCGCTTGAATCGCGATCTACCCCTTCCTCCAAAGGAAGGGTAGATAACAGTATTCACCAATCCTTGGTAATTGTAGGAGGGAGAAACATAGCGATGGATCCAGTAGCACTGAAGCAACTGGCAGCTGCACTCGCCATCGGGCTCGGAGCGATAGGACCGGGCATCGGCATCGGACTTCTGGCCGGACGAGCGATGGAAGCCATCGGCCGCAATCCCGAGGCGGCTCCCACGGTCCAGACGAACATGATCCTGGCTATTGCCTTCGCCGAAGCCATAGCGATTTACGCCCTGGTCGTCGCTCTGCTCATCAAGTTCGTCTAACACCTTCGATGCCGCCCGCGGCCGGACCGCGGCTGAAACCAGGCGGAGCCGCCTCATCGACAGACCATGGCGTGAGCCGCGCGGTCAGGTGGTCCGGGTCGCGGCGACGGAACTAGAAGAAGGTGTGACGACATTTGACAGGGACTCGTCCCGCGCTATGGGTCAGGCTCGCCTGCGGCACAATCAACAAGCCAGGCAGCTTGAGTGTTATGCCTGCGGTACGCTATAATATGGCGTTCCGCGCGTTGGCGGACACGACGAGGTGCTGTAGTGCGCGGTCTGCGGGCCGCGTGAGAATCGCAGCCAACAAACCAGGGAGGGTACACGGTTGGAAGCGCTAGGCATCAATGTGCCAGGCCTGATCGCCCAGATTATCAACTTCGTGATTCTGCTGGCCCTTCTGCGCCTGGTCGCCTACAAGCCGATCCTCTCCATGCTGGAGAAGCGCTCGACCAAGATCAGGGAGAGCATGGAGGCCGCCGAGCGCATCAAGCAAGAGATGACCAAGAGCCAGCAGGACTTCGAGGTCCAGTTGGAGGCCGCGCGCAAAGAGGGACAGGCGATCATCGCCCAGGCTAACCAGATCGGCGACCGGATGAAGCAAGAGGCACGTGAGGAAGCCCAGAAAGAGGCCACAGCCATCATCGCCAAGGCCCGGGGCGAGATCGAGCTCGAGCGCGACAAGGCCATCGGCGAGCTGCGGCAGCAATTCGCCGATCTGACGATCCTGGCCGCGGGCAAGGTCATCAATCGTACCTTGGATCCGGCGTCCCACAAGAAGTTGATCGACGAGATCCTGGTAGAGGCCGGGGACCTGGCCAAGAATTGAGTCGCCGGTGTAGGAGATAGGTAGCGGTGCAGAGGAACGCTATTGCGAAGCGATATGCCCAGGCGGTCTTCGACATCGCCCGGGAGAACAAGCAGTTCGACCGCTGGATGGCGGACCTGCGTGAGATGGCCGCTGTTGTGGACGAAGAGGAGTTGGCAGCCCTGCTGGAGAACCCGAAGGTCCGGCTTGAGAACAAGAGCCGCCTCCTCCGCTCCCGCCTGGCGGGCATTGCTCCCCTGGCTCTCAACCTTGCTCTGCTGCTGGCTACCAAGGACCGCTTTTTCCTTGCGAGCCAGATACGAGACGAATACGAAAAGCTGTTGAACGACCATCTCGACGTAGCGGTCGCCGAGGCGACCACCGCGGTGGAGCTCAGCGAGGCTGAGCAGGCGAAACTGGCGACACGGCTGGGTCAGTTAATGGGCAAGCGCGTCGTGCTGCGGACCAAGGTTGATCCCGCCATCGGAGGTGGACTCCTGGCCAGGATCGGCGACAAGGTCATCGACGGCACTATTCACACCCGTCTCGCCATGTTGCGCGACAAGCTGGTCGACCGCTCTCTGTAGGAAGGTTTGGCCGCGTGTGGCGCGAGAGAGGGACACAACAGCATTCGCAGCACCCGACTCGGCGGCGGGGTGAGGATCGAAACAAACAAATAAACACGCAAGCAAACGACAACGGGCACGGAGGTGCACGCTACAGATGGTAGTTCGAGCCGAAGAGATCACAGCCATCATAAAACAGCAAATCGAGCAATTCGGCGCTCCGTTGAAGGCCGTCGACGTCGGCACAGTGGTCGAGGTCGGCGACGGCATTGCCAGGATCTATGGGTTGGCGGGCGTGAAAGCCGGCGAATTGGTCGAGTTCCCGGGCGGCGTCGTCGGTATGGCTCTCAACCTCGAAGAAGAGAGCGTGGGCGCCGTCATTTTTGGTGAGTACTCCCATATCAAAGAAGGCGACGAGGTGCGTAGCACCGGTCGCATCGCCGAGGTCCCGGTTGGACCGGAGATGGTGGGGAGAGTGGTCAACGCCCTGGGAGAGCCAATCGACGGCAAGGGGCCCATCGCCACTAGCAGGACCCGCCCGGTAGAGCGCATCGCGCCCAACGTGGTGACTCGAAAATCGGTGGACTCTCCCGTTCAGACGGGCATCAAAGCTATCGACGCCCTAATCCCTATCGGGCGCGGTCAGCGCGAGCTGATCATTGGCGACCGCGGCACGGGCAAGTCGGCCATCGCACTGGACACCATCATCAACCAAAAAGGTGGCGACCTGGTCTGCATCTACGTGGCCATCGGTCTGAAGACCGCCAAAATCGCGCAGACCATCGCGACCCTCGAAGAGCACGGGGCGATGGACTACACCATCGTAGTGGCCGCGTCGGCCTCAGACTCGGCGGCCATGCAGTACCTGGCCCCATACGCGGGCTGCGCCATCGGCGAGGAGTTCATGGAGCAAGGCAAAGACGCGCTGATCGTCTATGACGATCTCTCCAAGCATGCCTGGGCCTACCGTGAGATCTCGCTATTGCTGCGGCGGCCGCCAGGACGCGAGGCGTACCCTGGGGACGTCTTCTATCTACACAGCCGTCTGCTGGAGCGCGCAGCGAAGCTGGAGCCGGAGTACGGAGGCGGCTCGCTCACTGCTCTGCCGATCATCGAGACGCAAGCAGGCGACGTGTCAGCGTATATCCCGACCAACGTGATCTCGATCACCGACGGACAGATCTTCTTGGAGTCGGACCTGTTCTTCGCCGGTACCCGGCCCGCCCTGAACGTCGGTATATCGGTATCCCGCGTTGGCGGCTCGGCGCAGACGGGCGCGATGAAGCAGGTCGCCGGCCGTTTGAAGCTGGAGCTGGCGCAGTTCAGAAACCTGGCCGCGTTCGCCCAGTTCGGTACGTCCGATCTGGACCGCGCCACCAGGCTACAGTTGGACCGCGGTCAGCGCATCACGGAAATCCTGAAGCAGGGACAGTTCGTGCCCATGCCACTTGCGAACCAGGTCATGATACTCTTCGCCGTGATCAACGGCTACATGGACGATGTGCCGGTCGAGAAGATCAAGGCGTTCGAGGATGCCTTCCATCGTTACGTGGACACGACCCAGGTGAAGTTGAAGGAGCAGATCGCCACTGGCAAGAAGATGAGCGACGAGCTGGTCGAGCAACTTCGGGGCGCCATTCAGCAGTTCAAGGCTAGTTTTTCGGCCTAAATAGGATCGTGGTCGCGGCCGTGTGGACGTGATAGGTCACGTGTGGGCGTGATAAATCACGCCCCTACGACCCGGACCGTAGGGGCGCGATTTATCACGCCCTCGCAGGAGAAGACAGCTAGCCGGGAGGTTCCAGTGATCAGCGTACGTCTGGTCAGAAGGCGCATCCGCAGCGTCCAGAATACACAAAAAGTAACCAACGCCATGCAGATGATCTCAGCATCCAAGATGCGCCGCGGGCAGGCCAGAGTGCTGGCCACGCGCCCGTACGCCGAGAAGATGCGCGAGGTGCTGGCTGACCTGGCCTCTGTGCCGCGGACGGAGAGCGATATCCATCCGCTTCTCGAGGAGCGCGAGGCCCGGCGCATCGGTGTGGTCCTGGTCACCAGCGATCGCGGCTTTTGCGGCGGCTTCAATGGCAACATGAATCGGCGCGCCGCGAGCTTCATGCTCGAGCAAAGCGTGCCTTCATCTGTCATCGCCGTCGGACGCAAGGGACGCGACTTCATGGTCCGCTACCGGCGGGACCTGATGGCCGACTTCACCGGATTGGGTGATCAGCCGTCCTTCCTGGACACGCTCCCGATCTCGCGAATCGTGATCGACGAGTACACCGCTGGCAACCTGGACCGCGTATACCTGGCGTATACGCGCTTCCAGAGCCTGGCCGTCCAACGCCCCGTTATCCAGCAGCTTCTCCCGATCCAGCCCCCGGCTGGATTCGAGACCCAACAGCGCCACACGGACTACATCTACGAACCCAATCCGCAGGCCGTCCTCGCGGCCCTGCTGCCCAGGTACGTGGAGATGCAGGTCTACCATGCCGTGCTGGAGTCCGTGGCCAGTGAGCACTCCGCCCGCATGGTGGCCATGCGCAACGCCACGGACGCCGCGGAGGAAATGGTGCAGGAACTAACGCTTGTCATGAATAAGGCCCGCCAGGAGCAGATCACAAAAGAGCTGCTCGAGCTCGCGGGCGGAGCGGCGGCTCTCGCATAACGAGACAGGGTAGGACTAGCCAGTGTCCCTGTCATCTTGTCCCGACAACGGCCCGAAGGAGGCAGAATGGCAAACGGCAAGGTCACACAGATTATCGGCACCGTCGTGGATGTCGAATTCCCGCCGGATGAGCTGCCAGGTGTTTACAACTCAATCGAAATCCCGATGGACGGCGGCAAGCTAGTCGCGGAGGTGCAGCAACATCTCGGCAACAACTGGGTCCGCGCCCTCGCCATGTCCGGAACCGACGGTCTGCAGCGCGGAGCCGAGGCCATCGATACCGGTCGTCCTATCGCCGTGCCCGTCGGGCGAGCGACGTTGGGGCGGCTTTTCAACGTGTTGGGGGAGCCTCTGGACAACCAGGGCACTGTCAACGCGGAGCAGACCTGGCCCATCCATCGACCCGCTCCCAAGCTTGCTGAGCAAGAGACCACCGCCCAGATGCTGGAGACTGGTTTGAAGGTCGTCGACCTGATTACCCCCTTCACCCGAGGCGGGAAGGTCGGTGCCTACGGCGGCGCAGGCGTGGGCAAGACCGTGGTTATCCAGGAGCTGATCCGCAACATCGCGACCCAGCACGGCGGCTTCTCGGTCTTCGCCGGGGTCGGTGAGCGATCTCGCGAAGGCAACGACCTCTGGAAAGAGATGAAGCACTCGGGCGTCATCGACAAGACCGTGCTGGTCTTCGGACAGATGAACGAGCCTCCCGGGGTGCGCCTACGGATCGCCCTGACCGGTCTGACCATGGCGGAGTACTTCCGCGACGAGGAAGGACAGGACGTCCTCCTCTTCATCGACAACATCTATCGCTATACCCTCGCGGGAATGGAGGTGTCAGCCCTACTCGGGCGCATGCCGTCCGCGGTGGGTTATCAGCCGACGCTCGCCACGGAAATGGGCCAGTTGGAGGAGCGCATCACCTCCACCAAGCGCGGATCGATCACCTCGTTCCAGGCCATTTACGTGCCCGCCGACGACTACACCGACCCCGGTGTCGCCACGACGTTCGGGCACCTGGACGCGGTTATCGCTCTGGAGCGCTCCATCGCCGAGCAGGGTCTGTTCCCGGCGGTGGACCCGCTGGCTTCCAGCTCTCGGATCCTCGATCCGCACGTAGTTGGCGAGGAGCACTACAACGTGGCACGCGGCGTCCAGAAGGTCCTCCAGCGCTACAAGGACCTGCAGGACATCATCGCTATCCTCGGCATGGACGAGCTAACCGAAGAAGACAAGCTCACGGTAGCCAGGGCACGGAAGATGCAACGTTTCCTATCGCAGCCCATGTTTGTGGCAGAGGAATTCACCGGCACTCCCGGCCGGTACGTCCCGATCAAGGAAACGGTGCGGGGGTTCAAAGAGATCCTCGAAGGCAAACACGACGAGCTGCCTGAGCAGGCATTCTTCATGGTTGGCACCATCGACGAGGCCGTGGAGAAGGCCGAGACGCTGAAGAGCGCTTAGGCTACGAGGAGCAGGCATGGCCAAGTTAAACCTGGACATCGTGACCGCCGAACGCGTGGTCTTCTCTCAGGAAGTCGACTCCGTCGTGGCACCGGGCGTCGAAGGGGAGCTGGGCATCTTACCTCGACATGCGCCTCTGCTGACCGCCTTGAAGTTGGGTGAGCTTCGCATCAAGACTGGAGGCGAAGAGATCCAGATGGCCATCGGAGGAGGATTCCTCGAGGTCATGCCCGACAAGGTCGTCGTCTTAGCCGATTCCGCGGAGCGCGCCGACGAGATCGACGTTGCCCGCGCGCAAGAGGCAAAACGTCGGGCCGAGCAGCGGCTCCAGGAGAAGACGACTGATATCGACCTTGCCCGCGCGGAATCGGCTATGGCTCGCGCCCTGCTGCGCCTGAAAGTTGCCGAGCGCCGCCGGAGAGGTCGATCCCCACAATGACGAAGCAGCGGCATTCTATTACAGAAGAGACCTGGCGGCCTGATCGGTCTCTCGAGACGCCAGAGGCTGCCGAACTGGAATACGAAGAGTATTTCCGCATCGAGGGAGGGCGGCGCCTATCAGGCGCCGTCACTATTAATGGCGCCAAGAACGCGGTGCTGCCCATGCTAGCGGCATCCCTCTTGACGGCCGAACCGGTCACCATCGAGGATCTTCCGGATATCGACGACGTGCACATTCTGCTCGAGGTGCTGCGCCAGTTGGGAGCAGCGGTCGAGTGGATTGGTCCCCGCACCGTCACGGTGTGCGCCGCCGACATTCGCAGCCTCACCGCCCCCAGCGAGTTGGTCCGCAAGATGCGCGGCAGCTTCCTGGTGATGGGACCATTGCTGTCCCGGTTCGGCGAAGCCCGCTCATGCCCACCAGGCGGCGACGTGATCGGTCAGCGACCGATCGACGTTCATCTGGTGGGCTTCACGGCGCTGGGAGCCAAGATCCGATCGGAGGGCGACCAGTACGTCGCCCAGGCCTCCCGGCTCCAGGGCAGCGAGATTTTTATGGATTACCCCAGCCACATCGGGACGGAGAACCTCCTCATGGCCGCGGTTCTGGCCGCCGGCACGACGGTTATCAAGAACGCGTCCTGTGAGCCCGAGGTCGCCGATTTGGCAAGCCTTCTCAACAAGATGGGCGCCCGTATCTTTGGCGCAGGCAGCAACACCATTATCGTGGACGGCGTCGATGAACTCGGCGGAGCACGCCACCGCGTCATCCCAGATCGCATCGTCGCGGGAACCTTTGCGGCCGCGGCCGCGATCACAGGCGGTGACGTCCTTCTGGAGAACGTCGAGCATAATCATCTGGACTCGCTGATTTGGAAGCTCAAAGAGGCCGGTGCAGAAGTGAAGCGCGGCGAGGGAATCCTCCACGTCCGGAGACAGCATCCCTTACAGGCTGTCAACGTGCAAGCCCTGCCCTATCCCGGCTTCGCGACCGATCTGCAATCGGCCGTGGGGGTCCTGTTAACCCAGGCCCACGGACAGAGCACCGTCCACGAGCGCGTCTACGATCAGCGTCTGACCTACTTCAGCGAGCTACGCAAGATGGGTGCAGACGTCGAGGTGCGGGGACAGACAGCGGTCATTCGTGGACCGCGGAAGCTCGTCGGCACGCGTGTCAGAGCTCTGGATATCCGCTCGGGTGCCGCGCTCATCCTGGCCGGACTGGTGGCCGATGGATACACCGACGTCATGGATATTTATCATCTCGACCGCGGCTATGAAGGCGTCGACGTCAAGCTCCGTGAACTGGGGGCGAGGATCGAGAGGGGATGTTTCAAAAGCACGTAGGAATTGATCTCGGTACAACTAACGTCCTCGTCTACGTCAAGGGGAAAGGCATCGTCTTTAACGAGCCAAGCGTGGTCGCCCTGGGCGTCAAGGACAATCGACTACTATATGTTGGCAACGAAGCGCGGGACATGATCGGTCGCACCCCCCAGAGCATCAACATAGTCTATCCTGTGCGCGATGGGGTGATTGCCGACTTCCTGGTCACCGAGCGGCTGCTACGACATTTCCTGTCTGAGGTGACCAGGGGGCTCAACCTCCTGCGGCCCCAAGTCATGATTTGCGTCCCCGCGGGGATCACCAGTGTCGAGCAGCGCGCGGTCAAAGCCGCGGCTGAGCAGGCTGGCGCCAAGAGACCCGCACATCTCATACCCGAGCCTCTAGCGGCCGCCCTGGGAGCCAAGATCCCCATCGGCACCCCTAGCGGCAACATGGTGGTCGCTATCGGTGGCGGCACGACCGACGCGGCGGTGATCTCCATGTACGGCATCGTCTGCGCCCGTTCCTGCCGCATCGGCGGCAACAAGATCGACGAGTCCATCATCGCCTACCTCAAGCGCAAGCACAATCTCGTGATCGGTGAGCGCACCGCCGAGGAGGTCAAGGTCGAGATCGGCAGCGCCGTGCCGCTGGAGGACGAGCTGTCCATGGAGGTCCGCGGCCGAGATCAAGTAACGGGCATGCCCCGCACCATTCTCGTGACATCCAAAGAAGTCGCCGTGGCGATCGCAGAGCCGCTCAACGGCATCGTGGCCACGGTTAAGGCGCTGTTGGAAGAGACTCCTCCAGAGCTCGCTTCGGACATCATCGATCGTGGCATCATCCTGACGGGTGGCGGCGCACTCCTGCGCAACATCGATCGTCTACTGGCCGAGGAGTCCGGAGTGCCCTGCTACGTGGCCGACTCGCCTACGAGCTGCGTAGCCGTCGGCGCTGGGTTGGCCCTCGAGCATCTGGACGTGATCAAGCGGAATCTGCCCAACGAGGACTGACGTGGGAGCTAGGGACTAGGGGCTGGGGACTAGGGGAAGAGGAGAAAGGGGAAAGACAGGTATGTTTTCCCCTTTCTTGCCCTTTTCACCTTTTCGCCCTGCCGTTCCGCCCCCAACCCCTAACCCCCAGCCCCCCAACACGGAGCATGCCCGACATGAAGCCGCTGAGCACCGCACAGATCCTGCTCTATAGCGCGGCCAGTCTGGGCGCCAACCTCGTCTACATGTTCACCAACGCGGCCTTTCCGCTCTTCCTCTCCGCCTACCCTGTCTCCAACATGATGGTAGGCTTCCTGGCGCAGGAAAGATCGTTCGTTGGCGGATTCGTTCAGCCGGTGGTTGGCGCTATCTCAGATCGCCTGCCACCAAATCGTCTGGGGCGGCGCCGCCCGTTCTTCTTGATCGGCGTGCCGCTGACCGCGGCTGCTCTTATACTCCTTTCCACACGCCCTCCTTTGTGGTCTGTGGTCGCTATATTGACCGTCTTCTCGTTCTTCCTTGCCGTGGCCAGCGACCCCTACATGGCTATGCTCCCCGAGATCACCACTCACGAGCAGCGAGGGCGTGTCGGCGGATTCATGGCCCTTTTCAACATGTTGGGCGCCATCATGGCCATCGCTCTCGCCTTTCTGCTGTGGGACAGTAACCAATCCCTCGTATTCTGGCTAGTGTCCGCCGGGCTTGTCGCGGCCTTCGCGATCACGTTCTTCACAATCAAGGAACCACCCTTGTCAGCCGTGCGAGAGCGACACAAGTCGCGCATCTCCGTCGGGGCTTACCTGCGTGACCTCTTCGAGCGGCGGGAGCTCATCAAGTATCTCGCGGCCGTCTTCTTCTTCTGGCTGGGGAACGGGGGCATCACGCCCTTCGTGACCCGCTTCGGGGTGCAGATCCTGGGAGTGGAAGAGAACGTCTCTTTTCTCCTCGTGCTACCGGCCATCGTGGGGGCGGCCATCTTCGCAGTCCCCGCGGGTCTGCTGACTGAGCGTCTCGGAAAGAAGCGTGTCCTGACCGCCGGTATGTTCCTGTTCGGGCTAGTCACCTGTGTCGGCGCGCAGATCGTGCGCAACGTACCGCAAGCCATTCTGCTTATGGCCCTCGTCGGGATAGCGAACGCCGTCACCACAGCCCTGCTCGCTCCCCTATTGGCGGACATCATCCCGCGCGAGCGCGCTGGAGAGTTTACCGGCTTGGGCGCTCTCGTGTGGTCCCTGGCTCAGCCGTTGGGTGCCATGGCAGCCGGCAGCATGGCCGATGCCACCGGCACTCTGCGCTGGGCGTTTACGGCAGGCGGATTCGCTATGCTCGTCGGCTTCGCGGTCATGCTAAGCGTCCATCCTGAGCGATCAACGTCGCCCGACGAGCGCGAGCCAGTAGTGGTTACTATCGGGGCACGGGGCGGGTAGATAGGAACTGGTTTACTGCTGGACCTGACGCTCCCGCAAGACATCCGCGTGGGCTCCCCACAATCGTGGCGGGAGAAGTCGGCCGATCGCGATCATGACCTCCCGGCCGGCCCAGGTGTCGAGATCTTCCTCCGCACGTGTCGAACTATCCTCCAGCCGAAAAGGCTCGCCAAAGCGGATCACCAGGGTTCCGTCCTCCTGGAAGACGCCAACCGGTAGCAGGCACACACCTCGGCTGCTGATACGATGCAGGAATGCCCCGACGCCCGGACGCGGCTCCTCGAGAGAGGTCGTGGCCTTGCCCTCCGGGAAAATGCCGACCGGAACCGGTCGGGCATGGTCTGCTTGTGGACGACATCCCAGTGCAGATAGGATCTGCATGGCGGCGCGAGCGCGGCCGGCAACGTTGGCTGGACGCGCCGGAATCGGGATCATCCCCCAAACTTGACTGGCGCGCAGAAAAAGCGCCGACGCAAGGGGATTGGGCACCCAGTGCCCGGCCAGCTCAAACAAGCGCGGCTCAGACAAGATCGCCCAGCGGAGGTCTCTCTCATCTCCCGCCCGCACGCCGGCCAACGCGTTGGTAATAGCCGCAACAACCCAGCCAATCCACAAGCCCTGCACCTGGTAATGATTCGCGACAAGCACGAAGGGACCATGCACAGGCACCAAATGAAGGTTGACTACCCTGGGAGGGGGCTGGAATAGCACCATGACGCGGGCCACGTCCGCGGTGAGCGACCTCGGCGTGCCGGCCCAAACAGCGCACAGCGCTTCCAATAGAAGGTGCGGACCTATGCCAACCAGCGCGTGCAAGAGCGCGAGCATGCCGCTATCTGCCATCTTAACCTCGGACCGTTTCCCCGCAGGTGCAGGCTAGTGCGCCGTCAGCCCGACAGGTTATGAGTAGAGATAAGTCTCACTGCTTGTCTACCCGCACCGTGACGAGGTCCCCTACTTGAATATTATTGCGCGTGAAGAAGCCCTGGCCCATTTCCAGGGCATACATGAAGTCGGAACTGGCAAGATGGAGATCCTCTGAGAGAGGCTCCATGTCCTGAATATCTACCACCCGGCCGTTGGCGTCGATGAATGCAATCGAAAGCGCCACCAACGTGTCCTTCATCCAGAACGGAGTCCGCCCTTCCCCTGGGAATACAAAAAGCATCCCACCGTCCATGGGCAACTCAGATAGTCCCGAGAGACCTTTGGTCCTCTGCGCATCCGTTTGCGCCACGGACACCCGCAACTCGATCGTCTTGCCTCGGCTGTCCACCAACCGCACGTTCCAGTCTTTCTCCTGTCTGGAACAGGCGCTCAGCACCACCAGAGCCACCAGACCCAAGAGTGCGACCCACAGCACCACGCTCCGGTCCAGGCAGGTCCGACTACCTCCGCTACACTCCATCGGTCACCTCTGGGCAATTACCCGTCATGCTACCATGGCGGAACCAGAACGACGCCGAGCATGGGTCACGATCAGCCAGATCATGGCTCCAATGACGCACGCCACACCGGCCAAGCTGACGGCAAGTCCGATCGATAGGATGCGAGGCTGGAACCAGAATCGCACCTGATGGTCGCCCGGAGAGACCTCGACGGCACGAAAGGCGTAGTTGGCTCGATAGATGCGGGTCTCGCTGCCGTCGACGTACGCCCGCCAACCGGGATACATGACGTCGCTCAGCAGCAGATAGCCCGCCGTGTTGGCGTGGAGCTTGATAAGTACCTCGTTCGGCGTCGGATACTGCACCGACGATACGTCCCCAATCGGGGCGGACGCGTTATCGCCGCTAGACACGGGCGCGTCGATGAGCACCACCTGTGTTGGATCAAAGCCGCGCCGCCGCAGCCGAGCTAGAGCGGCATCCCCACTTGCCATCTCGGCCTGTGGCACCAGCAACGCACGCGGAAGGGCCCGTGTATTGCGATAGATATTCAACCGTGGAAAGCTGCCTGCCTCCAGCATGAACTTGCTCCAGTCCAGATCCACGTCCTTCCTGGCCAACAGGAATCTTGCCCCGAGCAGATCGTACGCCGCATTGCTACGACTTCCCAGATTCTCCCAGTAGCGTCGGTACTCCCGCAAAAACAGCGGCTTGTCCAGCCCCATAACGTCGGGAAGCCTATAGATCAGGGATGTATTGGGTTGCCAGAGATCCGGGATACCCGTGGCCGCATCGAGCCGAAACCTATTGTCATTGGCAGATAGAAAGCTCGCAATGCTATCCTGAGCGTAGCCCCGCACAGGATTCTCGTCCGTCACGTTGAAGCCGGCATTCGCACTGAACAGGTCGAGAAAGATGACGATGCCGGCCAAGACCGCGATGATCTGCGCTCGCCTGCCGGCGTAGCGATATAGAACCAGCACCACAACGCTAAGACCGAGAAAGAGGGCGGAGATGTTCAAGCTGCTGATGGACGTGCCGATCCGCTGAACGATAACCGCGTCTTTGTCCTGGCTGGTTAGGAGAGCATAGTAGAAGAAAGGCACCACGAGGAGAACCACAGTGCCCAGCACCACGCTGAGCACAAGCAGGACGCGTCTCAGCGGACGACGCCAGAACGCGGGCAGAGGCCGCATCATCGTCTCAAGCCCCAGGGCCGCCAACGCGGCCAGAGCGAAATCCACGAACATCAGAAAACGTCCGGCCGCCCGCAGCTTACTTAGGCCGGGAACAAACCGATACGTCAGCACCTGCAGAATCGTGTTTTCTCCCATGGAGAGGAGAAGAAACACGAGAACGATCGCTGCAAACAGCAGTACGAGGGCGCGACGCTTGCGTGCACAAGTCAGCGCCAGAAGACCGAAAACCAGCGTCGAGATGCCGGCATACCCGTAGACCTCGACCAGCCCGCTCTTCACGCCCCAATGCTCGGCCGGTCCATCGCCGAAGAAATGTGGCACCAGGAACATGACCAAACCCATCGGCTCGACTGAAAAAGCGGACGCACGATCCAGTGATAGGTCTGCCCCTCGGACCGAAAGAGCGGACAACTGCGCGCTGGGAAGCAACTGCACAGCAGCCACCCCGCCGGCCAAGACCGCCACTAGAACCAACAGCGCCGCGTATCTCTTCAAAGGCAAGGACTGGCTAGCCCCGGATGAGCGCTGTTCTCGCCTCAGCAAATACAGCCGCAGGGCCCCGTAGAAGACGAAGAAGAGAGCGAAGTAGATCGGAACCTGAGGATGAGCTCCCAGCGCCACGATACCACACAGCACCCCGGCACAGACGGCATCCAGCAGACGTCGGCGCAGGATGACGCGATCGAGGAAGCACATGATCCAGGGCAGCCAGACCACGCCGAGTAGGATATTCGCGTGTCCCAGGCGAGCCGTATTGAACCCACTGAAAGCAAAAACGAGCCCCGATACGAAGGACGGGAGGCGCGACAGTCCCAAGCTGCGGGTATACACGTACATACCAGCCGCCGCTATCACGTAGTGACCAATGAGCAGAACCTCTACGGCACGATAGGTGACGACCGGAACGAACACGTGGAAGACGAGGTTCAGAGGATACAGAGCGGACGCCTCGATATCCGCTAGGAACGGGTTACCCGAATAAAGATAAGGGTTCCACAGTGGAAGGATGCCCGCGTGCAGCATCTCCGACAGATAACGGTACGTGGGATAGTAGTAGGAGCTGAGATCGCCCCCGCCCCCCCTGGGCATGTAGAAGCCAGATGCGAACAGCGGAAGCCAGAAGAACACCGCCGCCACCGGCACATAGGCGCTCACCAGCAGTGCGTCGCCAAACGGTCCGGAGAGACGCTTGCCAAATTGCCGGAAGACGACCACGAGTCCGATCAGCCAGACCGGAACGAGGGGAGCAATGGCTTCTCTGGCCAAACCGCCCATCATTGACTACGCCACGCCACGGAGTTGCGGGATACCGATCGGATCCACGCATGATAAGGCACGCAGAGGATATCACATCGGTCACAGACGGTCAATCCAGCTTGAGGACCGCCAGGAAAGCCTCCTGTGGAACGTCCACGTTGCCCAGCCGCTTCATCCGTTTCTTGCCTTCGGCCTGCTTATGAAGGAGCTTCCGCTTGCGCGTGATGTCTCCTCCGTAGCACTTGGCGGTCACGTTCTTTCGCATGGCGGAGATCGTCTCGCGAGCGATCACTCTGCTCCCGATCGCAGCCTGGATGGCGACCTCGAACAACTGGCGTGGGATAGCTTTCCGCAGCTTCTCGACCATCGCCTTCCCATGCGCGTATGCCTTGTCCTGGTGAGTGATGGTCGAGAGAGTATCCACCGGTTGCCCGTTGAGCAGGATGTCCAGCTTGACAAGGTTTCCGGTGCGATATTCGGAGAAAGCATAGTCTAGCGACGCATAGCCCTGGGTACGCGACTTCAGCTCATCGTAGAAATCCACCAGGATCTCCGCGAGAGGAATGTCGTATTGCAGCAAGACGCGCGCGTCGGACTCGGAGGGCGCGATCTTCCCGGCCTCGCTCGCGTCCCCGCGCTGGCTATCCAGGTATTCGAGACGCTTGAACTGCCCGCGACGCGTAGAGACCAGCTCCATCAGCGCGCCGATATAGCGGCCCGGCGTCACTACGCTGATGGTCATCCAGGGCTCCCGGATCTCCTCGATCTCACCGGGAGACGGCAAATTGGTCGGGTTGGAGACCACAACCTCCTCTCCGGTCTGGCGAACGGCGATGTACTCGACGTTGGGCGGCGTCGCCAGCAGATCGAGCCCGTACTCGCGTTCGAGTCGCTCGCGCACGATCTCCATGTGTAAGAGCCCGAGGAACCCACAGCGAAAGCCGAAACCGAGCGCGGCGCTGGTCTCCGGCTCGTAGAGCAATGAAGCATCGTTGAGCTTCAGCTTGTCCAGAGCGTCGCGCAGCAGGAGGTAGTCGTTACTGTCCAGAGGATACAGACCCGCAAAAACCATGGACTTGGCCGGGCGATATCCAGGCAGCGGCTCGACAGCGTCTTCATTGGCCAGGGTAATAGTATCACCAACCTGGCACTCCTTGACGTTCTTGAGCCCGGTGGCCACGTAGCCGACCTCTCCCGCACTCAATTCGGTCATGGGCGTCAGCGACGGGCGGAAGGCCCCTATCTCCAGCGCCTCCGCCGTTCGATCGGTGGCTATCATCCTCAGTCGATCGCCGCGGCAGACCTTCCCATCTACCACCCGCACGTAGGCGATCACACCTTTGTACGGGTCATACTTCGAGTCGAAGATAAGCGCCCGGAGCGGCGCCTTCTCCCGGCCCGTCGGCGAGGGGATAAGCCTGACAATCGACTCCAGAATCTCGTCTGTCCCTGTGCCGTCTTTGGCCGACGCCAGGATGATCTCCGATTGCGGTAGCCCCAACACCTCGTTGATCTCGAGCGCCACGCGCTCGGGTTGCGCGCTGGGCAAATCGATCTTGTTTACCACGGGGATGAGGGTCAGGTCGTGCTCCATAGCCAGATAGACGTTCGCCAGGGTCTGCGCCTCTATGCCCTGTGACGCGTCCACCACCAGCACGGCTCCCTCGCAGGCGGCCAGGCTCCGCGAGACCTCGTACGCGAAATCGACGTGGCCAGGCGTATCGATCAAGTTCAACTCGTACTCTACGCCGGACCGGCTGGTGTACATCATCCGCACAGCCTGGGCTTTAATCGTGATACCTTTCTCGCGCTCTAGATCCATCTGGTCGAGCATCTGCTCTTCCATGTCGCGCGCGCTGACGGTGCCGGTCCGCTCGAGCAGCCGATCCGCCAGCGTCGACTTGCCATGGTCTATGTGTGCGATAATACAAAAATTCCTAATATGTGTCTGATTCATTTAGTTCCGTTCTCCACGAAGCGGCATCGCCGGTCGTATACTAACACAGTGCTGAACGCGGTCGCAAACAACAACCAATCCTGGGAGCGCGGGCATCCTGCCCGCGCTCCCAGGTTGGCGGACTTCCCCACCGCTATCACCACGTCTCACTTGAGCTGTTGCACAACCACTGTTGACCGTGCTACATTGGCAGAGGCATCATGCGCTCCCGCGTGAGCCCGCTGCAAGCCAGCGCACCCAAGCCATCTACCGAGGGATAACATGCCAGAGCTGCCCGAGATCGAAACGTTGTCCCGCGAGCTGAAAGACAGGATCGTCGGCAAGGCAATAGCCGACGTCGACTGTTCGCAGCCCAAGATGATAAACCTGACTCTGCAAGACTACCGCCAGAGGGTGCATGGTCCGATCGTCGGTGCAGCACGCCGAGCGAAATCGGCCATTCTGACGCTAGAGCAAGGTAACCTCTGGCTGCACCTCGGTCTGAGAGGGGAGGCACGTTACTTCCCCTCTGGAGCGCAGGCACCCACCGCGTCAATCACGTTCCATCTGGAGGACCGCGCCCGACTGGCGCTGATCGGCGTCTTCATGGGCCATGCGCACTTCTGGTCGCCCGAGGAGCATCAGTCCCGCTGGAATCAGTTCGGAATAGACCCACTGGAGCCCGACTTCAGCCTGCACGCGTTCCGGGCCGTGCTGCAGTCCAAGCCTCGACTCGACGTGAAGGGACTCTTGATGGAGCAAACCCTCATCGCCGGCATTGGAAACACGTACTCCGATGAGATACTCCTGGCCGCGCGATTGCACCCGGCCAGGACGGCGGATTCTCTAGCCGACGAGGAAAGTGAGAGGCTTCACACCTTCGTGGTCTCCGTGCTAAAAGAGGCCGTGCGCCTGGGTGGAGAATCAAGCTACGTGGACCTGGACGGCACTCACGGTCGATACCAGCCATCCATTCACGGCCGCGACCGATGTCCCGTCTGCGGAGGATCGACGCAGGTCGCCAAGTTCCGCGGCCGCACCGCCTACTTCTGCCCTCAATGCCAGGCTAGGTAGGAGTTAGACACCCAGGGGTTGGTCCTTCCGCGGAAGGATGGGGACCAGCCCCCTTCCCCTAGCCCCTACTGCACTATCCATTCTTGAGCGACCAATCAAAGGGGATGGTTGGCGTATCCCAGGGCACCCTATACTCGTCGGGCTCGGACCTGTTGTAGAGGCGCGTCGGGAAGTTAATCAGCAGGGAGGGCTCGACACCGATTGTCTTGTACCCATGCATCACACCGACCGGTATCTTCACAAGGACGTTATTGCGCTCTCCCTGGAAAACCTGCTGCACCTGGCCGTAAGTCGGCGAGTCCTCGCGCGCGTCATACAGGCCCACCTTGACCATACCCTTCACGACCACGAAGTGGTCTGTCTGCAGCTTGTGGTAGTGCCAGGCTCTTACCACCCCGGGATAGTTCAGCGCAACGTAACTCTGCCCGAAACGCTCGAAGATCTCATCGTCTTCCCGCAGCATTTCCATCAGGTAGCCACGCTCGTCAGCGTTGACCGTCAATGGCTTGATCACGATGCCTTCGATCATGAAGGGATGCCCTCCAGTATTCTGCTAGATGTCCAGGTTTTTCACACTCTTCGCGTGGGCCTGAATGAAGTGCTTGCGGGGCGGCACGGCGTCACCCATAAGCATGTCGAAGATCTCGTTGGCCTTGACAGCGTCTTCCACGCTGACCTGGAGGATCGTGCGCGTGGCGGGGTTCATGGTCGTCTCCCAAAGCTGCTCCGGGTTCATCTCGCCAAGACCCTTATAGCGCTGGATGTTCACGTTCTTCATCCCGTTGTAGCGAGCCTGGATCTCCTCGCGCTCTTTCTCCGAATAGGCCCAGTGGTGCTCTTTGCCAGCCTGTATGCGATAGAGCGGAGGCTGCGCGATATAGAGATGGCCGTTGGTGAACAACTCCTCCATATGCCGATAGAAGAAGGTAAGCAAGAGCGTGCGAATATGCGCGCCATCCACGTCGGCATCTGTCATGATGATGACACGATGGTAGCGGAGCTTGTTCAGGTCGAAGTGTCGTCCGATGCCCGCGCCCACCGCCGTGATGATGGCCCGGATTTCCTCGTGGCCGAGCATCTTGTCTTCACGCGCCTTCTCCACGTTCAGGATCTTGCCACGCAGAGGCAAAATCGCCTGGAACCGCCGATCGCGGCCCTGCTTGGCCGAGCCACCGGCGGAGTCGCCCTCTACCAGGTATACCTCGCACTGGGCCGGATCTTTCTCGGAGCAATCCGCTAGCTTGCCAGGAAGGGTCGAGCCCTCCAGGGCATTCTTGCGAATGACCAGGTCGCGCGCCTTTCGCGCGGCCTCGCGCGCCCGCGCCGCGGTCAGGCACTTCTCGATGATGCGCTTGGCATCTGCCGGATTCTCCTCCAACCAGATGGCCAGCCCCTCGGCGACAGTCGACTCCACGTGCCCTTTGACCTCGGCGTTGCCCAGCTTAGCCTTGGTCTGCCCCTCGAACTGCGGCTCGACCAGCTTGACACTGATCACGGCCGTCAAGCCCTCGCGTACGTCGTCGCCGGAGAGGTTGGGCTCATCCTCCTTGAGAAGCTTGTTCTTGCGCCCGTACTCGTTCAGGACACGGGTCAGCGCCGAGCGAAAGCCGGTCAGATGCGTTCCACCGTCGATGGTGTTAATGTTGTTGGCAAAGCTGAAGAGCGTTTCCGCGAAGGCATCGTTGTACTGCAGCGCGACCTCGGCGATAGTACCGTTGATCTGCTTCTCGAAGTAGATAGGACGAGCGTGCAGCACGTTCCGCGTGCGATTGAGATGACGAACGAAGCTGATGATGCCGCCTTCAAAGTAGAAGGTGAGCTCACGGTCATTGCGCTCGTCTTGGAAGATGATCTTGAGACCCTTGGTGAGATAGGCCATCTCACGAAAACGCTGCGCCAGGGTATCGAAGTTGTAGTCGAGCTTGCCGAAAACCTCCGTATCGGCCAGGAACGACACTGTGGTCCCTGTCCCCTCGGCCTTGCCGACCACCGTCAGCTTGGTCTGGGGAATCCCACGCGCGTACTCCTGGCGATGGAGCTTGCGGTCGCGGCACACGTCGACGCGCGTCCACGTGGACAGTGCGTTGACTACGGATGCGCCCACGCCGTGCAGACCTCCGGAGACTTTGTAACCACGGCCGCCGAACTTGGCGCCGGCGTGGAGGACCGTCATTACCAACTCGAGCCCGGACTTACCCGTCTTGGCGTTGATATCGACGGGAATACCACGACCGTTGTCGACAACCGTCACGCTGTTGTCGGGGTGGATAGTAACGACAATGCGGTCGCAGTTGCCGGCCAGCGCCTCATCCACCGAGTTGTTAACGATCTCGTACACCAGGTGATGCAGACCGCGCACATCGGTGCTGCCGATGTACATGCCCGGTCTGCGTCTGACAGCCTCCAAGCCTTCGAGAACCTGGATATCGTCTGCGGTATAGGCGTCTCGCCTATCGTCGTACTTAGTGACCACTACTTTCTCCTGCCTTATTGGCGCGTCCACCGGGTCCGTATGCTCACAAACATCCTTATCAAGCCTGAGTCGCGACAGGCGACAGACACGAAGGTCCGCCCTATCGCCTCTCACGCCGACTTCGGTGGTTAAGCCACATCGCAGCTATCTCGAGACCGGCACAGCAGATTGGCACATCTGCTGCCTGACCCGCACGGGCACCCGGGAGGTGGCAGAGGGGCAGGGCACAAGCCCTTCGCCATGACACGAGATAGCCTCTCTGGTTAGAGCTATCTGCGGTTCGCTGGGCCGCATGGCCAGAGTGCACCCGCGGTCCTCAGGAACCACCATATTGTACCATATTTCGCGCCATTTCGCGCCCCAAACGGAACCGAAAGCTAGCGGGCCAACGAGCGTAAGAATGAAGGAGTGGACACGTGTGCTGGAATGTTTGAAGGGCAATAAGGCAGGCTAGCTGCCACATCATTCCCTCTCCCTTCGCGAAGGGAGAGGGCGAGGGTGAGGGTTCAGCCCCTGACTCCGATTTACCGCCGATCGAAACCAATGACGGGTAGATCAGATCCAACCAAGGAATCTGTGGTGGAGGCCATCTTACAGGCAGTGGCAGGGGGGCCCTCACCCTAGCCCTCTCCCTTCTGCGGAAAGGAGAGGGAGTTGACGCACCTCCACCCCCAGCCATCGACACAGATAGCTCCAACCGTCACGCACGAACACATCCGCGCTCTCCAGAGGAGTCCAAACGATCAGCGTCAGGTCCTACTGCGCCCGGCGCCGCTTCGCGGCCGCGTCGGTTCTACGAACTCTGGGCCAATAGCCACACAGATAGGACCCCGCGAGCTGTCCCACCACCGAGCTGGCGAAGAACAGGGGTATGTAGGCAAAGGAGAGTTCCATACCCTGCCGCATGGCGAAAATCGCGGGAATCGGCAGATGAATCGCCAGGAACCACTGCCAGCTGAACTTCTTCACCTGGCGGCGCCAGTAGCCCATCGGCAGGTTCACCAGAACAGCCACTGCCGCCGCACCCGCGATTGCCCAAACGCCCACAGCCCCCACCTGGTCCCGATCTCAGCCGCGCGCAGCTAAAGCGCGTTGCATGGTTTCGCCCACATCAGCCGGGTTATCCACCACCGTGACGCCGGCCGCCTGGAGCGCCTGTGCCTTCTCCGCAGCGGTACCGCTGGATCCGGAGATGATGGCACCTGCGTGTCCCATGCGCCTGCCGGGAGGAGCGGTCCGTCCGGCGATGAACGCCACCATGGGCTTGTTCACGCTGGTCCGAATATACTCGGCGGCTTCCTGCTCAGCCGTGCCGCCGATTTCACCGATCATCACGATCGCTTCCGTCTCAGCATCCTGCTGGAACATCTTCAGCACGTCCACGAAGCTCAGCCCAATCAGCGGATCCCCACCAATGCCGATGCAGGTGGACTGACCCAGTCCCACAGACGTCAATTGCTCCACGATCTCGTATGTCAAGGTGCCTGAGCGCGAGACAACCCCGACCGGGCCGCGTTTGTGGATTTGTCCAGGCATGATCCCCATCTTGCACTTGCCCGGCGAGATTATGCCCGGGCAATTGGGTCCGATCAGCCTGGTTGGGCTGCCTTCCAGATACCGCAAGACTCCCACCATATCCAGCGTGGGGATTCCCTCGGTGATGCAGGCCACGGTCTGCATGCCTGCATCTGCGGCCTCGAGAATCGAATCCGGCGCGGCGGCGGCGGGGACGAAGATCAGACTGGCGTTGGCACCCGTTGCGCGGGCGGCGGCGTCCACCGTGTCGAAGATCGGGACCCCGAGGTGCGTAGTGCCGCCCTTGCCCGGGGTCATCCCCGCCACGATCTTCGTTCCGTACTCCAAACATTGCTGCGCGTGGAACGTGCCCTCACGACCTGTCATGCCATGCACGACCACGCGGGTGTTTTCGTCTACTAGTATGCTCACGTGCGATCGTCTCCTCTTCAGCGCGTCGGCCACCGATGCTGGCGCGGTGCTCCCGACTCAAGCAGATTACACAACTAAGGTCACTTCGCAACGCCGACAGCAACGACTTTCTGAGCCGCCTCGGCCAAGCCGGACGCTAGTTCCAGGCGCAACCCGGAGTTCGCCAGGATAGCGCGCCCTTCCTCCACGTTGGTGCCCACCAGTCGAACAACCATCGGCGCCCGCAGGTCGACCCGCTTCGCGGCCTCGACAATGCCGTTGGCAACGACGTCGCAGCGCGTGATACCGCCGAAGATATTGATGAGCACAGCGCGCACGTTGGGATCGCTGAGGATAATTCGGAAGGCATTGGTGACCTGATCTGCGTTCGCCCCACCGCCGACGTCCAGGAAGTTGGCCGGCTCACCCCCATAGTATTTGATCAGGTCCATGGTCGCCATAGCCAGCCCGGCCCCGTTGACCATACAACCGACCGATCCGTCCAGCTTGATGTAGTTGATACCGTAACGGGAGGCTTCGACCTCGAGCGGCGCCTCCTCGCCCGTATCGCGCAACTCTTTTATCTCGGGATGGCGAAAGAGCGCGTTGTCATCGAAGTTGAGCTTGGCGTCCAGGGCCAGCACTGAGCCCGCACCCGTGACGACCAGCGGGTTTATCTCCGCCAACGAGCAGTCAAGGTCGGTGAAAACCCGGTACAGGTTGCCCACAAGCTTCACCGCAGCCTTGGCCTGATCCCCAGACAGGCCAATACCGTAGGCAAGCTTGCGGCCGTGGAATGGACGAAAACCGGTGGCAGGGTCCACCCAGGCCTTGACGATCTTCTCCGGCGTGGTGGCGGCAACCTCTTCGATCTCCATGCCGCCTGCCGCGCTCGCCATCAGAACGGGCATCCCGCGCTGCCGGTCCAGGACGATGCCCAAGTATAACTCTTTGGAGATGGCCATGGCCTCCTCCACCAGCACCGCCCGAACTCGCACGCCCTCCGCGGTTGTCTGGGGTGTGACCAGCGGCTTTTCGAACATGTCACTGGCGCGCGCCACGGCGTCGTCTACGCCGTCCACCACCTTCACACCGCCACCCTTGCCGCGGCCGCCCGCATGAACCTGCGCTTTGACAACTACGCGGCCGCCTAGATCGGCAGCCGCAGTGCGCACCTCATCAAGGGTCCAGGCGGGCCGCCCCTTGGGGATCGGTACGTCGTACCGCGCCAGGATCTCCTTGGCCTGATACTCGTGGATCTTCATCGTACCTCCATCGCTGCGAGCCTTTGACTCCGCATGTACTCGCCCGACACGAGTCAATGCGTGCCCACCGTGCCACGGCACGCTGTGCCGCATTATTTTACCATCTGATAACTCTTTCGGCTAGTTGGCCAATCCACTGCGCAGGATCGGTCTTCAGTCCTTTGACACACCATCAGGTGCTATGTTAAGCTAGGGCAAATTCGGAGGACGCCCAACTGCCGCACTTTTGCTACGTAAACTGGAGACAATGCGCAGGTACCGGTCCGCCTTCTCGTTCTGGCTAATCCTTCTGGTTCTTGGCATACCTCTAGCGCTTGTGTTACGCCCAAACATCGAGGCCAGCCAGCCTAAGATGGAGCAAGCGGTAGGTAGTCAGGCACTTATCGTGCTGCCCACGTCCTGGCGGGATGACGCGGCCGTGAGCCTGGCCGCCTCTGATCTGTCGGCTCTGCTCGCTAGCGCGTACCAGTTTCAGCCCACCGTGGTCTACGACACCGATGTGACGTCCCTGGGTCCCTTTGCCTTCGTGATCGGTGATGCGTCCAACACCTGGCTCTCCACTCTGGAGAACGCTCAGGCCTCCTCCGGGATTCAGATGCCCGCGGAAGGCTTTCACATCGTGCAGGAGATGCACGGCGTCGCGTCGGTGACCAGGATCCAGGGCGCCGACTTGCTGGGCAGCGTCTATGGCGTCTTCCATCTTATCGATCTGTTGCGCTTGAATCGGCAAACGCTGTTCGAGCCTCTCGATATCATGCGCAGCCCACAGATGACACTGCGCGCCGTCTCCGATCCCACCGGATCTACCATGTACCCGTCCCCGGAGGACGCCCTGCGCGCAGGATACAACACTGTCTTCATCGAACCGTGGCCTGGTCTCATCTCGTACGCTGACTTCGATCCAGCTATTACTGCTCCAGACAAGTACGCCTCGTATACCGCATGGGTCGAGCAAAACCGCAAGAAGGCTGGAGATGAGATAGCCCGTGCTCGGCAGCTACACTTGAGGATCGCCACCATGGGAGACGTGATCAGCTTTCCCAGGCAGACCCTGTCCATTTACAGGACACAGGCCACCTACGATGACGATCTGACACGCTTCTGCATCGCTAAGCAAAGAACGCGCGACCTGCTATCGTACTCGCTGGACAACCTTCTGACAACCCTTCCGGAGATCGACTATGTCATGGTGCGAACCGGCGAGAACTACTCCTCGGGCCCCCTGACAGGCAACAATCCCGCAATCGGCAACAAAGCGGCCTGTGGGAATCTGGACGACGTCCGGCGCCTGCAATTGGTAATTAACACGGTCTACGATCAGGTAGTAACACGACACGGCAAGACATACATCCACCGAGCCTGGGACCTGGGCGAGAACGGGTTCCATGCCAACCCCGACTATGCCAGGGCTGTGCTGAGCGGCGTCCCCAACCGAGATAAGCTGATCGTCTCCTTCAAACAGACCAAGACCGATTACTGGCGGTTCAACGGCATGAACCCCAATATCGGCACGCAGGACGTCAGCCAGATGATCGAGGAACAGGTCGCGCGAGAGTACGAGGGCAAGGGGGCCTTCCCCAACTACGTCGGCGGACTGATCGCGGACGGCGGGGAGGAGGATCGCCCACCGGCTGGTCTGGAGTACGCGTACCAGCACGGGGTGCGAGCCGTATGGGTTTGGGCCAAAGGTGGAGGATGGGGCGGACCCGAGCTACGCTCCACGGTGTGGCTTGATGCCAACTTCTATGCGGTGAGCCGCCTGATCTGGGACACTCAAGCTTCGCCGGAGGTGCTGGCACAAGACTGGGCCACACTTCGGTTCGGACCGAAGGCCGCCAGCAAAGTGGCCGAGGTGCTCATGAAATCTGACGACGTAGTACTCGGCGCCCTGTACGTTGGACCATTGGGCAACAAGCGTCGCGGCTGGACACCGAATCATCTCTGGGTCAGGGACGATATTATCCAGGGCGGAGACGCTCTCACCCAGATCTACCAGGCTACCAAGGACGACAAGGATTTCCAGGCCACGCTGCGTGAAAAAGCGGTCGCATTGGAGCTGCTGGACAGTATGATCGCCGACTACAAGGAGGCGATGCCGCTAGCGGAAGACCGCGAGCTGGCAGAACGGGTCCTCAATACCCTGACGTACGAGAGATCCCTCGTCGAGACACTTAACCATTACCTCATCGGCATGCTACACTATTACCGCTGGCTGGACTCCAACAAGAAGAACGCCACGGAGCGTGCCGCCGCGACGACGGAGCTGCGAAGCTGGCAAGACAGCTGGACCCACTACACCACCGTGGTCGCTGCGCTTCCAGGGGTCGCCACGCCCTATCGTGATTCCGGAATGGTGAAGACCGCCACATCGGCTCTTCAGCAGTTACAAGAGGTCAAGTAGGCAGGAGGACTGGATGCTACTCGTTATCGATATCGGCAACACTAACGTCGTGACTGGCCTCTTTCAGCAAGATAAGCTGGTGGCCACGTGGAGGATGGCCACCCAGGTGCACAAAACCTCCGACGAATACATGGTCCTTCTGGCCAGCTTCTTCTCGTATCGAGGGCTGGGCGCACGAGACGTTCAATCGGTCGTCATTGCCTCCGTCGTTCCGCCGCTGATCCCTGTCTTCGAGGATGTGTGCCGGCGCTATCTCCAGCAGACGCCTCTCGTCGTCGGTCCCGGCATCAGGACCGGCGTCCGCATCCTGTACGAGAACCCCAAGGAGGTCGGAGCAGACCGTATCGCCAACGCGCTGGCAGCCTACAAGCTTCACGGTGGACCAGCCATCATCATCGACTTTGGCACGGCCACGACCTTCGACGCCATATCCCGCGAGGGCGACTACCTCGGAGGAGCCATCGCGCCCGGCATCGAGATCGCCAGCGAGGCCCTTTTTGAACATACTGCCAAGCTCCCCCGCGTAGAGCTGTCTCGCCCCAAGCAAGCCATTGGCAGGAACACCGTAGCCAGTATGCAATCCGGTATTCTCTTCGGCTACGTCGGCTTGGTGGAGGGGATGGTTGCGCGCATCAAGCAGGAGCTTGGGGGGACCGCTAAGGTCCTGGCTACCGGCGGTCTAGCGGATATAGTGGCACGAGAGAGCCGTGTCATCGAAGTGGTCGATCATCACATCACCCTCATCGGCCTGCGGCTCATGCACGAGCTTCAGGAGCATAGGACGTAACGGCAATGAGGTTCGTCGGTTGAGGAACGATGCAGCAAGCGAACCGGTGCGCATTATCATCGGCATGTCCGGCGCGACTGGCGCAATCTATGGCATCCGGCTTCTCGAGGTACTGGCCCAACGCCCGGAGATCGAGACCCATCTGGTGATCAGCAACCCGGCCCACCGTACCATCGCCCTGGAGACCGATTTCGACATCAAGCATGTGGAGTCTTTGGCCAAAGAGGTCTACGATGTGAGCGACGTGGGAGCCCGCATCGCCAGCGGCTCCTTCAAGACCGACGGCATGGTTATCGCGCCCTGTAGCGTGAAGACGCTCTCGGCCATCGCCAACTCTTACAACGATAATCTGCTCGTCCGGGCTGCAGACGTCTGCCTGAAGGAGCGGCGCAGGCTCGTCCTCGTGTTTCGGGAAACGCCCCTCCACTCCGGCCATATTCGGCAGATGCTATCAGTTTCCGAGATGGGCGGCATCCTTCTCCCCCCCATGCCAGCCTACTACCACCGTCCCCACACCTTGGACGACATGATCAACCATACGGTCGGCAAAATGCTGGACATGTTCGACATCGAGCACAACCTCTTCAAGCGTTGGGGCAGCCCTGAGCTGATGACCGAGAGGACCACCTGATGCATGCCGATCGTAAGCTCTCCCACTTGAGGATCTGCCTGGAGGAGGACGTACAGTTCGAGCACATCCGAGCTGGCTTCGAGGAGTACCATTTCGTCCACCAGGCCGTCCCCAACGTGAATCTGGATGACGTGAATCTGGCTACCACCCTATTCGGCAAGCTTCTGCGGTCCCCGCTCATCGTCAGCTCGATGACCGGAGGCACACCGGAGGCCCGCCAGATCAATCGAAACCTGGCCGCCGCGGCACAGCGTATGGGCGTGGCGATGGCACTTGGCAGCCAGCGAGCCGCCCTGGAAGACCCCTCTCTGATATCCACCTTCCAGGTGCGCGACCTGGCACCCGATATCCTCCTCCTGGCAAACCTGGGCGCCGTTCAGCTCAACTATGGCTATGGGCCGCGGGAATGCGCGACCGCCGTGGAAATGCTGGAGGCCGACGCACTGATTCTCCACCTCAATCCGCTCCAGGAGGCCCTCCAGCCCGGGGGAGACACCAACTTCGCCGGGTTGCTTCCCAAGATCGAGCGCGTCTGCCGAGAGCTATCCGTCCCTGTCGTCGCCAAAGAGGTCGGCTGGGGCCTATCCCGAGAAGCGGCTCGTCAACTGAAAGAGGCGGGAGTCGCCGCCCTCGATACCGGGGGCTCGGGCGGAACCAACTGGGCCGCGGTGGAGGCCCACCGCAACGAGAATACAACCTTGCGTATGGCGGCTCAGGCCTTTGCCCAGTGGGGCATCCCCACCGCCGAGTCAATCATAGCCTGCCGCGAAGCGGCTCCCGATCTGCCCCTTATCGGCAGCGGAGGCATCCGAACGGGACTGGACGCGGCCAAGGCCATCGCGCTGGGAGCTGATCTAGCTGGACTAGCCTGGCCTCTCCTGCGTCCCGCCACCATCTCACCGGAAGCGGTCGAAGATGCCCTGCAACAGCTCATCCAGGAGCTGCGCATCGCCGCCTTCTGCACCGGCGCGGCATCCTTGCGTGAGCTGCGGGAGGGCAAGCCCGTCTATCGGCCGTCATTCCGCGCAAGTGTTGTGTGACTGCTGAACTGATGCGAATCCGCCGAATCCGACCGATCAGTCCGATCGGACCGATCCGACCGACGCGCACGTGTTCGCCTGTCAGCTCACGAGCCACAAAGCACTAGCTAGAAAAGCCCACCAATTGATCAATCGTGAGCCCCATGCCCATCCCACGCTTCACGCTGCCCGAGCGCGATCCACGCTTGCGGCCGCGTTTCGAGCTCGACGGAAGAGGCTGGGCTTTGCTGCCGGCCGCACCTGAGGATTTCTCCCGCCCACTCGTCGTAGCTGACCTCGGCGTACCTTTCTCGAAGACCTCGTTGAAGAAGGACTCCGCCTGGTCGGCCAGCAGGTCGTGAAAATCACGGAACAGCGACGCCGCCTCGTGGCCAAGCCAATTATCCGGCAGCAACTCGCGCGGAAGCTGTGGATCGATGTAGGGGAACTTGCGGTACTCGTGGACGACCATGACACGTTGGACGAAACACTCTCTGAACTCTACAGGCTCGCCGCTCTCTAGCCTGAGACGCAGATTCTCGTACGCCGGACGATACTTCGACAGGAAGGCTGCGTACATCTTGTTGATCCCAGCAAGATCCCAGCAATGGGCCACCAGGGCGCGCCCATCCGCAAAGCCGGCATACTGAGCCTCGAAGAGCTGAACTCGATCCGTTATCTGAAGCGAATCCACCAGGCTGGCGACCTCTGAGCGAAGATCATAACAGGAGATCCAGGTGGCGTTGCTCAGTAGCCCAAAGCCCAGCCAGGCAAGTTCCTTGCGCAAACGATCGCGCAGGTGGCGCTTCTGCTCTGGGATGAAGTACGTGAGGAGATACCACTTGCCTTGCCATCTGGTATCACGCGGCTCCAGGAGCCGACGGCCGCCCTCGGCGTACAGCTTCTTACTCTTGCTGGTCAACGAGTAATAGCTGCGGTTGCCGACCTTCCTGACCTTCAGCCAACCGGTACTGCACATCCGGGACAGCGCCGAGCGGATCGCCTGCTCGGAGAGCCCGAAGCACTCCAGCAGCTCGATGATACTGCCCACCCAGATCTCCTCTCCGCGCTTGCTGACGTAGTCCCCAAAGAAGGTGAAGATCATCGATCTCGGACGCAGCATCTTCCTCTCAGTCCTTTCCGCTGTGGGATAGACCGTCACTACGACTGCCAGACCTGCCTCGTTCAGTCTAGCATGGGAGCGAATCATATGTCAATACTAACGTATCGCGTGCTGAATATGCACCAAGATAACGGTTACGCGGCGGTCGTGAGGCGATTGACATATGCTTGAGGAAGTATCGGTAGCGTTTCTTCTTTTGAAATATCACGCTTGGGCTTCGGAGCCCCGCAACCAGACACGCAACCAGAACCGGGTTGACAGGCCCGGTCGCGTCTGATAGCCTCCGCCGAGACGGAGGTTACGTATGTCACAATCAGCCAGGTACATCAACTGGGCCGACATGGCACCCGGGCACGTGCTCGAGCCATTCGTCTGGAGAGTTGGACCTCAGGAAATGTCAGCCTACGTGGAAGCCGTAGAGGACGGGGCGGTGGCGGGCGTGCGGATCGTGGGCGAAAGGGCCGCGTCCGGTTCGCCCGTCGCACCACCAATGCTGGCCGCGGTGTACTGTCTGCGATCGTTCGTGCCGGACGGGCTGGAGCTGCCACCGGGCGGAATCCATCTACGCCAGAGATTCGATTTCCATGCCGTTGTCCTGGCCGGGGACACGCTCACCACCACAGCCACGGTCGAGCAGTGCCGCCCTCGGGGTGACAAGATCTGGGTAACGCTCTCGACCAACACCGTCAACCAGGACGGCATTCAAGTCGCCACCAGTCGCTTCACCGGCGTCTGGCCCCGCGAAGGCTAGTTGAGACACCCGGCCGCTCCTGGGAGGGCGCGCGTCTCGCCCGTGCGGGGCTCTCTCGGACGAGACGCGCGCCCTCCCAGAATTGTGACCAGGTTTCGGATAACTCGGTGAGCGCCTTTGCTAGTGCAGTGTTACTCGTAATGTGACAGGCGAAGAGCTGCGGGGCCTATCGAATCGGTCGGATCTGACCGATCGGTCAGATCCGGCGGATACGCATCACTTCATCAGTCACACAGTACTAATGCGCACAGTACTCCTGGTATAGCTCCTTTAGGCGGCTGAACAGGGCGGGGAAGTTCACGCCCCAACCCAGGCCGAATGCACGCTCGGTGAAAACGCGCGGGTTGTCGGGGTCCCAGTAGGCCTCCCGCAACCGCTCGACCGTCGGCACGCGGTAATCGTATGGCACGAAGCCCGCGACCTTGCCATGCCAGGTGCGCTCTTCCGGCGGCTTGCGCAACTCCTGCGCGATCGAGGCGGCCACCAGCGTAACGGCGGCCAAGCGGATCATATTGGCTAGCTTCTTCATCGCCTATCCTCCCCTTGTGAGTCTTGGTTTCCAGGCTTGGGAACTCCTGGTCATGGGTCCACAACCGCATAGTAGGCGGCGCCACGGAATACCCCAATGGCGCAGCACCCGCGACACGACCACGCCAGGCTCCAATACAGACCATACCGTATTTGCGCCCCCGAACGCAAGCCTGCGGACGGATGAAAAGCCCCCACCCCCTTGACACAACCCGCTCCTAACGGCATAATTAGAATATCGCGATATATCGCGATATAGCAGTACCGCACGGAGGAAGTGTGCCATGACGAAATCGTGGTTCTGGGAACGCGCGCGGGGGAAGTTCTTCGAGCGCGGCGATATGAAGTACATGATCCTATCACTGCTGCAGGACAAGCCCAAGCACGGCTACGAAATCATCAAGGACCTGGAGCAGCAGTTCGGCGGGTTCTACTCACCTAGCCCGGGATCGATCTATCCGACCTTGCAGATGCTCGAGGATCAGGGCTACGTGACCTCGATGAGCCAGGACGGCAAACGGGTCTACAGCATCACGGACGAGGGACGCGCCTTCTTATCACAGCGCGAGGACGTCTTCGAGGACGTCCGAGTGAAGTGGGAGCGCGATTGGGCCCCGCGCGTCCGACACGAGGCGCGTAACCTGGCCCGGGAGTTTCGTGACCTCGGTCAGACCGTCTTCCAGGGCACGCGCAACGTGCGCACGGAGCCGGATCGACTGGCCCGCATCCGCGACGTGCTCGCCCGCGCCCAGCGCGAGATCTTCGACATCCTGGGCGAGGAGCCCAAGAAGAAGCAGGAGCCGGCCCAGACGGCCGAACACGAATCTCAGCCGAGCTCTGAACAGGAACCCCGGCACGGCTTCGAGCAGTAGCGATCCGTTGAGGGCGAATAGGGAAATAGGGCACGAGGGGAAAAGGGGTGAGCCGAGAATCCCCTTTTCCCCATTCTTCCCATTTTGCCTTTTTCCCTTTTCGCGCCTGCTTGTCTGCTCGCCTGTCGCGCTTGACAGGCTTCGCCGTAAAGGGTATCATGGTTTTCCGGAATGCGCATTAATTACGCCATGTCCCGCACCTGCACCGGACCGTACGCTTCCGCGCATACACGCCTCCGGTGACCGCCGAGCAAGCGCTATCTCTTTACCCAGACGGTAAGGAAGCAAGGTTGTACAATGATGTCGGCCCTCGCTCGGGCCACCCTGCTTTGCCCAGCATCTGCGTGCCGCGCGTCGAGGCTTCTTTTCTGGTCGCGCGATGGGGGCTGCTTTCCTCCCGAGGACTCCCGCAAGAGATCCGCGCTGCCTCTGGTCTCCACATCGCTCCCTCTCGGTCGAGAGTGCTCAACTCGGACACCTCCCCGAAGGCGGGCTCGAACGATCGTCGGTCTATCATATGAAAGGAGAGAGGTTCTCTATGCCTGCAATTCAGGTACCCAGCCCCGCCGAGAAATGGGCAGGACAAATCCGAGAGGTCACGCTGGGTGGCAACGGCCGCAAGACCGTCACCATCGGTGGCGAGACCACGCTGCCGTTCCTCCAGTACGAGGGCGCCATCCCGCATAAGCCCGTTGTGGCAATCGAGGTCCGCGACATGGTCCCCCCCGACTGGTCGCCCGTCATCCGGAAGGCCTGGGGCGACGTCATGGACGATCCCGTGCTATGGGCCAAAAAGGCCGTGGAGCTTGGCGCCGATATCGTCGCCGTGGCCCTCACTAGCGCCCATCCCGACATGAAGAACACCGGCGCCGCCGAGGCAACCGAGTTGACCAAGCGACTTCTGGACGCGGTGGACGTTCCGCTGATCTTCTACGGGCCCGAGGTCGCTGAGAAAGACAACGAAGTTCTGGTGGCCGTGGCCGACGCGGGCAGTGGCGCCGGATTCGCCCTGGGCTACTGCGAGGAGAAAAACTACCGGACCATCGTGGCCTCCTGTATCGCCAACGGCCACGTCGCCATCGGGCGCGCTCCCATCGAGATCAACATGCAGAAGCAACTGAACATCCTCATGAGCGACATGGGGCTGCCCAAGGATCGCATCCTGATGGATCCGACCACCGGCGCCCTGGGCTACGGTCTCGAGTACACCAACACGATCATGGAGCGTCTGCGCCTGGCCGGTCTGCAAGGCGATGCCATGGCGGCGCTGCCGATGATCAACACGGTCGGCAACGAGTCCTGGCGCCAGAAGGAGTCCAAGGCGGCTGAGGGCGTCCCCGTTGCCTGGGGCGCGCTGGAGGATCGGGCCGAGGTATGGGAGGCCGTCACGGCCCAAACCCTGCTCAACGCCGGCTCCGACATCCTGGTCCTGCGCCATCCCAAGACCGTTTCCCTGATCAAGAAGAGCATCGACGCCCTCATGGGCTAGCCGGCGAAAAGCCGCGTGAGACCCGTCATTTGAAAGGAGATATCGGCAATGGCCTTGTCGGGTATTGAGATCTACAAGCATCTCCCCAAGACAAACTGCAAGAAGTGCGGCTTTCCCACCTGCCTGGCTTTCGCCATGAAGCTGGCGCAGAAAGGCATCGAGCTCTCGGCGTGTCCGGACCTGTCCGACGCCGCCAAACAGGCGCTCGAGGCCGCCTCTCGTCCACCTATTCGTCTGGTCACCATCGGCAACAACGACAAGAAGCTAGCCGTTGGTAACGAGACCGTGATGTTCCGCCATGAGAAGACGTTCATCAATCCGCCCGGACTCCTGCTGCGCGTGAAGGACACCGAGTCCGCGAACGACATCGCGGAGAAAGCCAAGAGCGTCCAGGATTACGCGGTTGAGCGCGTGGGCTTCACGCTCACCATGAACGGCGTCGCGGTCGACAACGCCTCGGGCGACAAAGCGACCTTCGTGAAGGCCGTCGAAATCGTCTCCGAGCACACTGATCGTCCTCTGGTCCTCATGGCTAAGGATCCCGCCATCATGGAAGCGGCTCTCGAGAAGGTCGCGACCAGCACACCGTTGATTTACGCGGCGACCAAAGACAACGCGGCGGCGATGGCTCAGTTGGCGCTGAAGTACAAGTGCCCGCTGGCCGTCTACGATGCGGGCGGACTCGAGGAGCTGGCCGGTCTGGCGCAGGAAGTCGCCAATGCGGGTGTCGAGGACATCGTGCTCGATCCCGGCGCGCGCGACTTCCGCGGCTCGCTCATCAACCTGACCCAGATCCGCAAGTTGGCCCTCAAGAAGGGCTTCAAGGACCTGGGCTACCCTATTATCACCTTCCCGGGTGAGCAGGCGGCGGATCGCGCCGAGGAAGTGGCCCTGGCCGCTCAGCATATCGCTAAGTACGCCGGGGTCATCGTTCTCGACACCTTCGATCCCGCCGTGGTCTACCCGCTGGTGACCCTGCGTCTCAACATCTACACCGACCCGCAGAAGCCCATCCAGATGCAGCCGGGCCTTTACGAAGTGGCTGGTAATCCCAAGGCGGACAGCCCGCTCTTCGTCACGACCAATTTCTCTCTCACCTACTTCTCGGTGGTGGGCGAGATCGACGGCAGCGGCGTCGCCTCCTGGCTGGTTCTTCCCGACGCCGAGGGACTGTCTGTGCTAACTGCGTGGGCCGCCGGCAAATTCGACGGCGAGCGCATCGGCAAGGCTATCAAGGCCTCGGGCGTGGCTGACAAGATCAGCCACAAGAAGGTCATTATCCCCGGCCACGTCGCGGTGCTCCGCGGCGAGATCGAGGATGAGCTCCCGGGTTGGGAAGTCATAGTCGGTCCCAAGGACGCCGTGGACATCCCAGGCTTCCTGAAGAAGATCTGGACGCTAACGCCGGCGTAGCCGGCTGCGCCGGCAGGGGTTGGGGCGTTAGTCCTTCTGCGGAAGGACAGCCCCTAACCCCCAACCCCCACGCAGAGGACTACATGCAAGAGACCTACACTGTCACATTCCAGCCATCCAATCTAACAGCGAGTGTTCCGGCGGGGACGCTGCTACACGAGGCCGCTGAGCTGGCCGGTGCGGCGATCTCCGTGCCATGCGGCGCCCAGGGGCGCTGTGGGCGCTGCAAAGTCAAGATCGAAAGCGGAACGGCCGATTGTCCTCAGAGCAGGCACCTGCCTCCTGAGCAGCGCGAACAGGGCTGGGTTCTGGCCTGCGCCACGCCGGTCGAAAGCGATCTGGTCGTCACTATACCGCCGCCCAAGGTGAAGGAGAAGGTCGTCGAGACCCCGGCAGCCCTGGCAGCCTCCGCCCTGACCATGGATTGGCCGATCGAGCCGCGTGTCCGCAACATTTATGTCGAGCTGCCTCCGCCCAGCCTGGAGGATAACGCAAGCGACCTGGATCGTCTGCGCCGCGAGCTGTCCAACCAGCAGGGCATCACAGATTTCACGCTCGGGCTGAACGTTTCTCGTAAGCTCTATAGCGTTCTGCGGGATGGCGACTGGAAGGTCACGGCCGTGCTCCAGACAGTGTCCGGCGGACGCCAGTTGGAGACGCCCTGCCTGATCGACCTGCGACCGGGTGATCGCACCGCGCGTTCTCTCGGCGTGGCCATCGACGTGGGGACCACCACGGTGGTCATCGACCTGGTGGACCTGCGTACCGGAGCCGTTCTCGACCAGGCCTCTACCTTCAACAAACAGATCACGCGCGGCGAGGATGTCATCTCTCGCATCATCTTCAGTCAGAAGGGCAAGGGGCTAGAGACGCTCCAGTCGCTGGCTGTGGAGACCATCAACGAGGTGATCGCGGAGCTGGCCAAGCGCAACGGCGTTGATCCGCTGGAGATCGACGACGCCGTGGCCGCCGGCAACACCACCATGTCCCACCTGCTGCTCGGCTTGCAGCCGCGGACCATTCGCGAGGAGCCCTACGTGCCCGCGATGACGCACTTCCCACTAGTGACCGCCGCCGAGCTGCACATCAACATTAACCCCAACGCCCAGATAGACGTGCTGCCCTGCGTGGCCGCCTACGTAGGCGGGGACATCACGGCGGGCGTGCTGGCCTCCGGCGTCTTCAAATCAGACAAGCTCACGATCTTCATGGACGTGGGAACCAACGGCGAGATCGTCCTAGGCAACGCCGACTGGATGATGACGGACGCCTGCAGCGCTGGTCCGGCCTTCGAGGGAGCCGGAGTTCAGTGTGGCATGCGTGCCACCGCCGGAGCCATCGAGGACATTCGGATCGACTCCCGCACACTTCAGCCAACGATTCGGGTCATCGGCGGCGTGGTCCCGATGGGCATCTGCGGCTCAGGGATGATCTCCGGATTGGCCGAGTTCTTCATCACAGGCATCGTCGAGAAGTCCGGCAAGATGGATCTGGATCGCCTCCGCACCCGCATGGCAGAGCCAGAGCGCCTGCGGGTGGGCGAGCACGGCAAAGAGTACGTGATCGTCTGGTCCAAAGACTCCGGCACAGGACAGGACATCGTCCTGACAGAGACGGACATCGATAATCTGATCCGCGTCAAAGCCTCCATCTACGCCGGCATCGCGGCCATGGTCAGGAACGTGGGCATTGACGTGAGCATGGTAGAGCAAGTGCTGATCGGCGGGGCCTTCGGACAGCACATCAACGTGGAGGAAGCCATCGAGATCGGTCTGCTGCCCGATCTGCCCTGGGATCGTTTCAAATTCCTGGGCAACACGTCCGCCGAGGGTGCCCACCGCGCATTGGTGAGCCAATCGGCACGCCAGAAGGTCGATCAGATTGCCGGTCAGATGACCTACCTCGAACTGATCGCCGACGTCTCGTACATGGACGACTACACCTCCGCGCTGTTCCTGCCTCACACCGATCTGACGGCTTTCCCGTCGGTGCAGGCCCTGCTGGATAAGCAGGTGGCGACACGCACTAGTTGAGAGAATCAAGAAGGGGGAGATAAACCGATGATCATTATCGGCGAGTGCATCCACGTACTATCCAAGAAGGTCAAGACCGCCATCGAGACGCGCGATGCCGCCACGATTCAGGAGCTGGCTGCAGCGCAAGCCAAGAACGGCGCCCAGGTAATCGACCTTAACATCGGTCCGTCGCGCAAGACGGGCGTAGAGGTCATGCAGTGGATGGTGGAGATCGTCCAGGAGGCCGCCCCGGGCGTGCGGCTTTCGCTTGATACCACCAACGCCGCGGCCATCGAAGCCGGCCTCCAGCGCGCCAAGGTCCGCTGCATCATCAACAGCACGGACGCCACCGAGGCCCGTCTCAACGCCATGATGCCCCTGGCCGCCAAGTACGACGCCGATATCATCGCGCTGACGCTGGGCGATGTCGGGCTGCCCACCTCGGCCGATGCCCGTATCGCCTTGGCCGTCGAGCGCATCATTCCTGCCGCCATGGAGCACGGTGTGCCCATGGAGAACATCTACTTCGATCCCCTCGTGATGACCATCAACGGCAACCAGGACCAGGCGCTGGAGACCATCAACGCGGTGCGTTTCTTCAAGCAGATAAGTGATCCGCCGCCGATGACCACCTGCGGTCTGTCCAACATCTCCAATAGCGCACCCAACGAGATGCGCCCGCTGATCAACCGCGTCTTCCTGGCCATGATGCTGGGCGCCGGCCTCGACTCGGCCATCATCGACGCCCTGGACGGCGACATGCTGGAAGTCATCCGCATCCTGGACCAGCGCGACGCCTCGACCCCGATGGGCAAGCTCTACCTGGGCATCTTCGACGCCTACGCCGCCGGCGAGTTGTTCGACAACAGTGGCGTCGACCTGACCAACGAAGACCTCCGCGCGGTCGCCAAGACGGTCGAGGCCCTGGAGAACAGGTGGATCTACGCGCACTCCTACCTGCGGCTGTGATCTAAGCGAAGTAGAGTTTTCGTACTTAGGTGCTTTCGGGCGGACCTAATGGGTCCGCCCGTTTTGGTGTGCGCGGATGGCGCAGACGGCTCTGTCGGGGAACTGCCGGTCCCGGGGCCCCGGACCAACCGACTTGCTCAGAATCGCGACATGGGGGTTGGCCGGAGAAACTGTCAACGGATTCTGTCTCCCGTAGTCCCCTTCCGGCAACTCAGTCGACATGCATGCCGATCGCCTAAGCGGTCTTTCCGTGCCCTCTTCTGAGATGTTCTAGGATCCACATACGAACGAGTGTAGAAGGACCAATACCCTTCTGTTGTGCCTCTCTGGCAAGATCAGCCAATGCTTCCTCCGGTAGCCGGACGGTGATAGCTTTCTTGGGTCGGCCTCTGGTGACCACAAACCGGACATCTCTTACTTCTTCGAATTCGTCCTCAAACTCGGTCGTGGAGTGAGTATCCCAGAACTCCGCCTCTTCCTCGACACTTCTGAAGGTGGAGATCTGACTCTTGGCTCGATCTTTTGGTGATGTGTTTCGTTCTACTTTTGCCATGATATTAGTCTCTCCGATGCCGTTGGTACAGACGCCGCTCGGCCTGATCTGCTTCTCTGGCGGTGACCAGGCCGTACACTCCGTCCCCTCGGAAACCTACGATGACTGTCAAGTACCGACCAGCGGCGGTTTGCCCAATCAACCGATGATAACGCTGGCGGGTGCGGCTGATGAAAGGATTGCCAGAGGTTATATCCTCCACTTCCGCAACAACGACGCCATGGCGAGCGATATGATCTTCCCGGTCTGGTTCGATGACAAGCTCATAGATTCTCATCGCATCTTTTCGATTCTATTGTAACACAAGAGAGCACCCATTTGTCGTGCCCCATTGACGGACTGATACCGGCCAAGTGACCTTCGTCAATGTCCTCGACCGACCGCACGAGCTGCGCAAGGACGATTGATTGTTGGCAACTCGTCAGGTGCTCAAGGTCGCCGACTGGGCGCCTGATACCGGCAAGCCCTGGGATGCCGTCGTTGCAGCCCAACAGACAGTAATCCCGCTCTGTCGAAGGGCGCGGTCAATCTGGTCTGGCTGCCCGATCTGCAATGTTGGAGTCGGGTACATGAGTCTTCACCCGAACCGTGATTGCCCAAGAGAGCCCTACCAAGCAGGAAAGCTCGTGAGAAGTCAGATCCAGCACACAGTGCCCCGGTCCGAGCGCCTGCTCCGCGCCCAAATTCCGCATTCCGAATTCCGCAATCCCAACTCCTACTGCCGCCCGAACTCCCGCTCCAACTGGGCCGAGCTCAGCATGATCATGGTCGGCCGCCCGTGTGGACACGTCCGTGGCATGGCGGTGGCTTCGAGCTGGCGTACTAGCTCGCGCATCTCGTCCAGGCTGAGGGTCTGGCCGGCGCGGATGGCGCCATGGCAGGCCAGGCTCGCGATGAAGCGGTGGATCCAATCCTGGCCCGAGCCCTGGTCCACTATCGACTCCAGCACCTCGCTGACAGTCTGGCTCAGCTCGCTGCCGTGGAGCAGGCTAGGCACCGCCCGCAGCAGGTAGCTGTTCTCCCCGAACGCCTCTAGGTGGAAGCCCAGTTGCGATAGCTCGTCCAGTTTGTCGACAATGGCCTCCGACTGTCGCGTCGACATCTCCAGGACGAGAGGCTCCAGCAAGCCCTGCATCTCCACCTTGCGCGCCTGGTGGGCCGCCTTGTGCCGGTCGTACAGGACGCGCTCGTGGGCCGTGTGCTGATCGATCAGGTAGAGTCCCTCAGGCCCCTCGGCCACGATCCACAGGTTGGACAACTGCCCGACCACGCGCAGGATGGGCAGCGAGACCGGGATGGGCGGAGCAGGTATCGCGGACGGAGCCGACGCGCGCAGCGAGGATTCGCTCCCGAACGGCACGTTCATGGTCCAACCGCCCATCTCGAAGGCGCTGGACTGCGTGCCAGCGCTGAACCCCTGCGCCGGGGGCACGAAGGGACGCGCACGCATCTCCGGAATGGGCGCCAGTTGCCCTAACGCCTGGCGTACGGCCCCGAAGACCGCTCCATACACCTCGCGCTCGCGCAGGAACTTGACCTCCCACTTGGCCGGATGAACGTTGACGTCCACCGTATCGGCCGGAACAGACACGGTGAGGGCCGCGATGGGGAACTTCCCTTCCGGCAGAACACTGCGGCAGGCGTCGGTCACCGCCCGGCTGAGCATTCCGCTGCGAATCCAGCGCCGGCAAGGCCGGCCACCGCTCCAGATGGAGGGTTCAGCTCCCTCGCGCGTAGACAGGAAGAAGCTCAGATTGGTGCGCGTGGCCCGCGCGATGGCCGGCGGACTGACGAATCCCTCCACCTCAACGCCCGCGCTGGTCCGTGACTCCTCAGCGGTCTCGGTCGCCCCGGGATAGCGGATCTCCAGCAGCTTGCTGGCCACGTCGGTGTTGTAGGTCTTAGCCAGCGCGTCCCTAAGGGACCCGTTGCCCGTCGATTGGAAGGCCACGCGTCCCTCGATGTGCAACGAGAAGCGCACGTCCGGGTAGGCCAGAGCGTAGTGGGTCACCAAGAGTGTGACATTGTTGTTCTCAGTGGGCGTTGACTTGAGGAACTTCAGCCGCGCCGGCACGGACTGGAACAGGTTATGGACTGTCACGGTCGTCCCCAGTGGAGAGGCGCAGTGCCCCTGCTCTACCTGCTCGCCAGCAGCGCGAACCAGAGTGCCGGCTTCATCTTCCGCGCGCCTGGTCGCCAGAGTCATCTCCGCGACGGCCGCGATGCTGGGAAGCGCCTCGCCCCGGAAGCCCAGCGTGCTGATGCGCTGTAGATCCGCGAGGTCGCTCAGTTTGCTGGTGGCATGCCGTTGAAAGGCCAGGCTCGCCTCGTCCGGCGCGATGCCACAGCCGTTGTCGACGACCCGAATAAGCTGGACCCCACCGCCGCGAATCTCCACGATGATACGCGTCGAGCCCGCGTCCAGCGCGTTCTCGATCAGTTCCTTGACGACGGACGACGGCCGCTCAATGACCTCGCCAGCCGCTATCTTTGCGGCCACATCGGTGGCCAGAACGCGAATGGGCATGTTCTATCATCCGAGGTGTTTTGCCATATTCTAGCATATCGCCCCGGGCAGGGCGGCATTTGCGAGCGGCTCATGCCCTTGCTTTGACCTGTTGGCCACCGTACAATAGAGCCCGATGGGATCTACACGTACGCGAGCTCGGGCCCTGGATCTGGCGGTTGCCGTTCTATCCGTGGGATTGGCTTTCGCCATCTATCGCGATAGCCTTACCTTCCCGTTCTTCTTTGACGATCCTCTGGATCTGGTGCGGGGTCAGGGTCGCTCCGTCCTCTCGCTCCTAATGTCCTCTCAGGAGTATGGATACTACCGGCCACTCCCATTCTTGATATGGGAAGCTCTCCACAAAGTGCTAGGTCGCTACGACCAGACGATTTTGCACCTGCTACCGGTGGTGCTGCACGGACTTAACGGCTTGCTTGTATACTCGCTCGGGAGTCGATTGATCTCCGCAACGGGCGCGATCGCGGCCGCCTTGCTTTTTATCCTGTTTCCCTTCACGTACCAGGTTGTGCCGTGGGCCGGGGCCCTGTTTCATCCTCTTGTGGCCTTCTTCGTTCTGACCGCCCTGTTGCTCTACTGGACCGCCCGATGTGACGGCAGCGCGCTCGCATTGGTCGGCTCGCTGTGCGCGGCTGCGCTGGCGATGCTCACACACGAATACGGCGTGGTTCTCCCGCTTCTGGCGGTCGCCCTGGAGCTCACCATCCTCCAGGGAACACGGACCCTCAGACGGCTACTGGTCACTACGCACTTCGGCCTCGTCGGGTCCTATATCGCCCTGTGGCTGGCGGTTCCGAAATGGGACACTTCGCTCACCATCGACCCGGAGTCACTGCGCTCGAATGGACTCTACTTCCTACAGGGTCTGGTCTATCCGATCTCCGGCCTGCTCCCGCGAACAACTGAGGTTTCGGATCAGGCTGCGGTCACTCTGCTTCCCTGGGCGGCCGCGGCCGCGCTTGCCTTCCTGACTCTATTGTACCTGTATGCGCGGCAGGCGAGAGTAGTCGTCCTTCTTCTGGTCTGGTTCGTCATCGCGGTTGCGCCCGCCTGGGCCACTTTGCCCTGGTCATATGTGGTCGACGGGCCCCGTCTGCTGTACCTGGCGGGGGTGCCCGTGTCTCTGCTCTGGGGCGGTGCGTTCGGCTTACTCGCTCACAGGCTCAAACCCGCACCGCTGGGCACAGGTGCGGCCATACTCGGAATCGCGCTGCTATCATGGCAAAGCATCGGCATCCTCGGCCCGCGGTTGGAGATGTACCGCGCGGGGATGGACGTTGTCCGCCAACTCGTCGATCTCATGCCGCCCAGGCAAGAACGCCCAGTGCTCGTGGTCAACCTGCCCACCTGGCTCGCCCCCAAACAGAACCCCTATCCGCTGGGGCACTGGGGCGTGACCATGGCCCCCACGTACGTTGGGCTGGATCAGTTGGTCTCCGTCAATGCGGGCTCGGCGCCGCCCGTGCTTTCCGCGTCCTATCCGCCCAGTCTGCGGGATTGGGACTACTTCTACGCACCTCACGGCCTGCCACAATCTGTCGAACAGTTAGCACCTGCGGTGCGCTCCGCCGAAAGAGTCATCGTGACCGACTATTCAGCATCCACCCTGCGCCTGCGTGACGTGGGCACTGTCTCGACAGCACAGCCGCCAGAGCTGTCGACGAGCGATCTTGTCGCCAGTTTTGGAGATACGCTGCGACTACGCAGAGCCCGCGTCACACATCAGTCGACCGAGCTTATGGTGACGCTCGTCTGGGAGTGTCTCGCGGCCGAGCCGACTGACCGCACGATCTTCGTGCACGTGTACGGGCCACCGGGGCCTCCCGTGGCCCAGGGAGATGGATACGCGCTCCTGGCACTCTACCCAACGCGGCTGTGGCGCTCCGGCGAGTTCATTGTCGATCGACGTCCGATCGCCATACCATCCAACCTTCCCCCCGGTCAGTATAGGGTGACAGTGGGACTTTACGATCGGGCGACCGGGGAACGATCTGTCGCCACGGACCGGGACGGACGACCGGTGACAGATAACCTGGTGATCCTGGAAACAGGGCGACTTCCCTGAACCAGCAGATAAGGAGACACTTGGGATCTATGCAGCAGAGCACCTACACCTGGTTACTTATTTTCGCTCTGGCAATCGGGGCAACTCTGCTGGGATGCGCTCCACGCGAGGCGGCTGAGGCGCTTCCCCCACCCCAGAACGCGGCCGGGAACGCCACTGAGTCGCGCTCGGTCCCCGGGTCTTCGCCCACCCCGTCCGCGCCCAGTTCTGTGGCACTCTCGCCGACACCGCAGAAGACGCCTACTCCGATGAGGACGGCAACCCCGGTCGGAACGCCGACGCCGGTCGCCCAAAGGCTCCGCGGACCGCAGTCGGTTCAGCCCTCGCCACGATACCAGCCGCTGCCGCTGACCAGGGACAGCACTCTCGACAACCGCATTCGACAGCAGTTAGGCACCCGGATCACCAGCTACGGAGTGGTGGTCAAACGGCTCGCGGACGGAAGAGGAACAGTAATCAATCCCGATCAGGAGTTCTACGCGGCGAGCGTGTACAAGCTCTTTGTGATGTTCGAGGTCTTCAAGCAGCGCGAGCTAGGACTTCTAAGCTTTGACGAGGTTCTCACGGTGACACCTCCTTACCAGGAGTTCCAGATCGGCGACCTGCGGTGGCCGCTGTGGACCGAGGTCTCCATCCGAAACCTGCTGGAGGCCATGGTCACTGAGAGCGACAACGTGGCCGCCATGATGCTGTACGACAAGACCGGCGGTCGGAACATGGCCCAGGAGCTGACATCGATAGGGCTGACGCACACAGACGTCAACACGGATCGCCTGCCAACGTCGGCCGGGGATGTGGCTATTCTGCTGGAAATGATCGCTCGAAAGCAGGCCATCAATGCTGCGGCAAGTCAGGAGATGATCGACCTGCTCAGCCGTCAGAAGATCGACGGCGGATTGCTAACCCTCCTACCAAAAGAAACCAAGGTGGCCCACAAGACGGGCAGTTGGGACAACGCGTCCCATGACGTTGGCGTCGTCTACGCCCCCAGCGGAGCGTACGTGATCGCGATGCTGTCAGACCGAGCGGGAGAACTCAAGCCGATCGCCGAGCTGTCTCGGCTAGTCTACGACTACTTCGCGGGGACCAGGCAAGATCCCCCGGGGAACCTTGGCGGAGCAAGCCGGACACTCACACCCACGCCGGTACGGCAATCGACGCCGACGCCTGCCCCGCGGAGGTGACTTCACATACCCAGCTTGTCGATTGCACCTCCTGCCCTGGTTCAGCTCACGATTTGGAACGAAAGTTGCCGACGATTCGTGAGAGGAGTACACCTGATGGGTCTACAGACATCGGGGCAAATCGGCAACAAACTCCGCCTGGCCGTGGCGTTGACGGTGGGGATACTGGTGGCAGAAGCTGTCGGCGGCTATCTGGCCAATAGTCTGGCCCTGCTCTCCGACGCAGGCCATGTATTCACCGATATCCTGGCCCTGGTGCTCAGTTGGGTCGGCGTACTGCAGGCCCAGAGACCGGGGACAGCAGCTATGACCTTCGGCTTCCACAGGGTCGGCGTCCTCATCGCCCTGATCAACGCGGCCAGCCTGGCGCTGATAGCCGGGTTTATCGTCGTGGAAGCCTATCACCGCCTCCAGCAGCCAGAGGCCGTGGATACTCGGCTGATGCTCGGGGTAGCCTTGGCCGGATTGGCAGTCAACATGGTGATCATCCTGCTGCTCCGCCGCGACCAGCAACACAGCATCAACATTCACAGCGCCTTTCTGCACGTCCTGGGCGACGCGCTGGCCTCGATCGGAGTGATCGTGGGCGGGCTGATCATCATGGCCACCAACTGGTTCTGGGCGGATCCGCTGATCAGCCTGCTGGTAGCGGGCATCATAGCAGTCGGGTCATGGGGCATCATCCAGGAAGCGGTGGGAGTGTTCCTGGAGGCCACGCCTCCCCACGTCAACCTTCACGAGCTGCGCCAGGCCATGGAGAGCGACTCCGATATCGTCAACGTGCACGACCTGCACGTCTGGAGCATCTCACCGGATCTACACATGCTGAGCTGCCACGTCCTATCGCACGACCTGACGGTAGCTCAGACGGAAGAGGCCCGGGCCCGCCTCGATAAGATGCTTGCCGAGCGCTTTGCCATCGCGCACACCACTATGCAGTTCGAGTGCGCAGAATGCATCGCTAACGCGCCAAGCTGCCCGCTCGCCTTCGGCAACCCGGATCAGACCAAGGCGTCTTAGGACTACTGCTCGGCACCCAAGCGAAATGGGTTGCGGACGACGATGCCATCATAGCGCTGTCCATCGCCGAGATCCTCAGACCAGATCACCGCTGCATCTGCTTTCCTGGCAGCAGTCAGCACCATCGCATCCCAGAACGACACCCGCCAGCGTAGAGCCCCATCGATCGCATCCAAGATGTCCTGCCGTCCAGGCTCGATCACTTTCCACGTAGACAGATCGCTTACGATGGCGCGAGCATCAAGAGGCGCCAACGGTGGCACTGCCTTGCGAGTCAGTGTGACGAAGGTCTCCTGCAGAACCTGCATGCTGAGGGCACCATCGCCTGATTTCCACAAGTGCCGCAGCAACTTCAGGGACTGAGTCCGCTTTGCCCCGGCGGATAGATCATAAGCATACACGATGACCTTGGTGTCGCAGAACTCAACGCTCATGCAATTCCTCGCGAGTCCAGGTAACCTTCCCCTGCGTGCCCAGGTTCAGTCCATGCTCGAGCAACCGAAGTTGTCGATCCCGCGCAGCCCGGTACTGACGCGCCGACTCAACCTGCTCTTCGAGCAACAGCGACAGATACCTGGATAGAGAAAGCCCATGATCCACGGCAAGATGTCTGGCCTCCCGCAATACGTCGTCGGGCAAGGACAACGTAACGTTGCGCTGTTTCATACACACCACTCCTCTGATACTACACGACAATAGTGTAACACAAGAAAAGTGAAAGCCGCTAGCAACTGGTAGGATGAATCGACGGCATGGTCGCACAAGCAGCGGGGACGCGCTCGCGCAAAGGGCAAGCACCTACGCGGGCTTGCGGAAGTTCACCGTGTACGCGAAGAAGTTGCCGTACTCCTCCTCAAGAACAAAGCCAGCCTCAGTGCAGCGGCCGATGACAGTGCTCTTCAAAGAGTAATCGGGGTCTACCAGTATCTCCGTGATCGAGAGGCGACCACCCGGTTTCAGAACGCGGTATATCTCTGACAGGGCGGCTCTCTTGTCAGGGATCTCTCCCAGCACCGTGACCAGGAAGGCGACGTCGAAGGAGTCCGACGGAAGGTCGAGCCTGGTGGCGTCGCCCACCTGCGCCCGAACATTCTGGACGTAGGCCCAACTGAGCTTGCGCTGGAGCTTCTCTATCATGGCGGGCTGGATATCGATGGCCACGACCTCTCCCATGGGTTCGAGGCGCCGAGCCAGTGGCAGCGTGTACACACCCGGTCCCGGTCCTATCTCCAGCACCCGCATGCCCGGCTGCAGCCCCAGGCGATCCAGCACCGCCTCCGGCGGGAAAGTCCGGCGGCGGAGTGGGTTCTCCAGAATAAGTGCGGCCTCGAAGGGCATTGGAAAGGGATGGATCTTGCGCACGATCCGAATCACCACCTGAAAGGCAAGAAAGAAGCCGAGAACAGCGAGCGCGGTCCGTCCGATTGTCTTCATAGCACCTCTCCCGCGACGTTATGTCCGCCGCACTGTCTCCATGATGAGATCGGCCGCCAACTCGGGCGTGATCTGTCGCATGTTGATCATAAGGTCATACAGATGGTGATCCGTCCAGTTGACCTTGTAGTAGGTCTGGTAAAAGCTCGCGCGCTGCCGCCCAATCTCTTTGAGCTGCTTCTCAGCCGCCGGCAGATCCAGACGCTGATGCTCCGCCAGCCAGCGCACCCTCCGATCTGCTGGCGCGCCGATGAAGATGTGGAGAACGCCCGGCACGTCTCTTAGCATGACCTGTCCAGCATGCCCGACGACGATGGCGCCGCCGGGTCCATCGGCCACCCGTCTGACCACGTCCTCCATCAGGTGGCGATACGCGTCCACCGTCATGGTCGGAACGGCCGGCACGTTCGGCGCCGGGAACTCTAGCTCCGGGCTGGCGGGAAAACGACCGAGCAACTCAACCATGCGGGACAGAAACGACGGCACGCGCTCGGCTTCTTCGATTGTCTCCTCGGAGACCCCCGCCCGCGCGGCGGCGCGTGACAAGATTTCGCGATCCAGGAGAGGAACACTCAGCCTTTCGGCCACACTAGCAGCCACTTGTTCTGCGCCTGCACCAACCTGACTGGTAATCGTCACCACAACGGGTTGAGCCATCGTGCCACCTCCTGCCTTGTATGCTCACATTCCGGCCCAGTTGAGACGTGGTCACAAGTAGATGGTCGGCGTAGACCGCGAAAGCGTATTCTGGGAGCGCCCGCCTGAGGCGGGCGCTCCCAGGCAGCATGGTCTCTCACTTTTGTGACCAGGCCTCGCCTAATTATAGACAACGCGACCTCCCGGTCAAGCCCCAATACAGAAAAGCGACCGAGATCGTTTCTTGTCCCGGTCGCTTTCGTTGGATCGCCAGAGACCGCCGCGGTTTCCGAAACCGCGGCGGTCTTGTCCGACAGGATACTCCACTTGAGGAACGACGCAGTAACGGGGGTGTTCCTAATACTACAACCGTACTTTGTCATTCTGAGCGCCGCAGCGCGAAGAATCCGTACCTCACGGGGGCGAGGGGCGCGGATTCTTCGGCGTGCGCGCCTCAGAATGACAAACAGAGGCGGTGCTCGAGATGAGAAGTTCGGTGAACTACGGTTGTAGTACTAAAACTCCTCGAGGAACTGGTTGATCTGGGCCATGGTGAAGACCGGCCCCTCGAGGCAGACGTAGTGCTCGCCCACATTGCAGCGCCCGCACTTGCCGATGCCGCACTTCATCTTGCTCTCGAGCGTCGTCACGATCTGGTCGTCGCCGAACTCCAGCTTCTTCAGTTGCTGCAGCGTAAACTTGATCATGATCGGCGGTCCGCAGATGATGGCCACCGCGTTCTTCGGTGACGGCTTGACCTCAGCCACCACCGTGGGGATCAGGTCCACTCTGCCCTTCCAGCTCTCGTCGCCCCGATCGACCGTCAGCTCCAATCGGGTGCGCGGCGACGACTGCCAGATCTCGAACTCGGGCTTGAAGACGAGATCTTGCGGACTGCGCGCCCCGTTCAAGATGAAGACATCTCCGTAGTCGTCCCGAAAGTCCATGATGTAGTTGATCACGGAGCGCATGGGGGCCATGCCGATTCCACCCCCGATTATGACCAGGTCCTTGCCCTTGTACTCGTGCATCGGGAATGTGTTGCCGAACGGCCCGCGCACTCCGACGACGTCGTCCACCTGCAGCTCGTGCATCCCCCGCGAGACCGTCCCCACGCGCCGGATGGCGAACTCGATCCCCGCCTTGCGGTGACCCAGCGAGCTTATGTCAAACGGCGCCTCGCCTATGCCGAATACGGAGACGAAGCCGAATTGGCCAACCCCGTACTCGAACTTCTCCCTAATCTCAGGGTCCAGCAACTCCAGGTTGAACAGCTTGACGTCGTATGTCAGATCCTCGATGCTCCGGATCTTGGCCAGATACGGCATAAAGGGGTTAGCGCGGCTGGCACATGTGCACTCGTGTGTCTCAGTGGTCATATCGTCCACCCATTAAACGTAGTAGGGGTTAGGGGTTAGGGGCTGGGGGTTGGGGGACCAGCCCCTAACCCCTAACCCCCAGCCCCTACACGGCTTCGGCGACGGGCTCTTTCGTGGCCGAACGCTTCCGCACGGCCGTCAGCATCTCGCGAATGTCAATGTTCACGGGGCAGTTGGAGAGGCAGCGGCCGCACCCCACGCATAGGTACTCGCCCCACTTCTCAGGATAGTACAGGAACTTGTGATAGTAGAACTGGCGCAGACGCGCGCCCTTCGTGCCGCGCGGGTTGTAACCGCCGGCCAGCCTGTTGTACTGGGGCGACTGGCAACTGTCCCAGGTCCTGAGCCGCTGCAGTTGACCGTCCACGTACACGTCGCGCACATCGAAACAGTGGCAGGTCGGACAGAGGTAGACGCAGATCTTGCAACTGAAGCATCTCTCCGCCGCCTGATCCCAGAACTCTTCTTTGAACGCGCTGCGCATGATCTCCGGCAGGTTTTCCGTCGGCACCGCCACCTCGAGCTTGGCGGGGACAAACGTGCCCTCTCCCTCGCTGACAGTGGCCAGCTTGACCAACTCGGCGCCCTTCTCCGTGACGGATTCAACCAGGTAGTTGTCGCCCACCTGCTTGAGCATGACGTCCACGTCGCCCGCGTCGTCCGGTTGAATCCCCACGCTAGTGCAGAAGCACCATGGAGCTGCCTGAGCGCAAGCCAGACCAATCAACGTGGTGTTGGCGCGGCGCTGCCCGTAGTTCGCGTCCGGAGGATCGCCCAGGAAGACCTTGTCCTGCTTCTTGATCGCCCGCGCATCGCACGGTCGAATGCCGAAGATCACCTGTTTCTGGTCCAGATTGGGCGGCGTCAGCTCGACGCCATCCTCTTTCCGCTCGATGGTGAAAAGGGTGTCCGTGCGCGGGAAGAACCACTCTTTCGGTGAGAGCACGCTGTTGACGTAGTCGAGTATCACCTGCTCGACGTCCGCCACCGGTCTGAAGAGGATCACCCGCGACACCTGGGTCGGGGCGATCAGACGATGATCCTTGGCAATTCGGCTGAGCCAGCCCCGAAGGTTCTGCTTCGATAGCATCTGCATCGTCTCTACTCCCCAACACCTAGCCGGTCTTCTTTCTTGAAGGTCTCCAGCGGCGGAGACTGCTCAGCGCTAAGACCGGGCGTGAAGGCGAACATCTCTTTGATATCTTTGCTGAACTTGGCATTGAGCAAGCCCAGCGGTATGTTCACGGGGCAAACGCGCTGGCACTCGGAACACCCGACACAGCGACCGGCCAGATGGAAGGCGCGGATCATGTGGAAGAGCTGGACCTCCTCGCGGGCGATCCGAATGCCCACGTAGTCGGGATCGATCTGCTCCACCACGCATTCGGCACAGTAGCAGGCCGGACAGGCCTGACGACAGGCGTAGCAGCGCGTGCACTTGTCGAACTCCGCGGCCCAGAAGTCCGCGCGCTCCTCTTCGGACATCGCCTCCATCTTGGCCACCAGGGCGAAGCGGTCGATCTCGGACGTCGGCTCGGGCACCTCCGGTCCGACCAGCACATCGTAGGTGACCGGAGTGTGCTGCGTGCACGCCTTGCAGCGCGACTGAAGCTCCTGTCCCTGGGCGCCCCAGGTCGTGCGCTCCACGACGCCCTCGCAGGTCGTGCCAATTATAAAAACCTTGTCGCGCACGCCCTGCTTCTCGAAGAGCAGCACGTTCACCATGCGCGCGTCACAGGGCTTGACCACCACTGCGATGCGCTTGCTCTTCTTCTCCGGCAGGTACTTGGCCAGATTGTGAACACAGGTCTGATTGAAGACGAGGCGGTCCGCCTCCTCGGCTTTGTAGATAAAAGTGGGCCGAGCGTTGAGGCCGTCCGAGCCGGTCTCCCAGCCTATGACGACGTCGACCGTCCCGTTCGCGAGGAGTTCCCTCGCCTTGTCACGGATTTCCTGCTCTCTGCTCAACGCTCTTCCTCCTCGGACCCAGCTTGCGCACTTCCTCGGTCATCTCGTTGATCACCTGGGCGAACTTCCGTCCCTCGGACGCGGAGACCCATTCCAGCCGGAGTCTCTCTCTCTCCAGCCCCATGTAGCTGAGGAAGTTGTGAAGCACGGCGAACCGACGACGAGTGTAATAGTTACCCTCGGTGTAATGGCAATCGCCCGGGTGGCAACCGGCCACGAGAACACCATCGGCCCCCTCCCGGAAGGCCCGCATGATGATCACGGGGTCTACCCGACCGGAACAGGGCAGGCGCACTATGCGGATGTTCGGTGGGTAGGAGATGCGGCTGGTGCCCGCCATGTCCGCCCCGGCGAAGGAGCACCAGTTGCACAGGAAGCCGATGATCTTCGGATTGTACTCTACCGACATAGCGACGTCACCTCGGCCAAGAGCTGGGCATCGCTGAAGCCCCGCAGCGTGATAGCAGCCCCGCGACATGTGGACACACACAGGCCACAGCCCTTGCAGACGTTCTCGTTGATCTTCGAGACGACGCGACCGTCTCGCAACGTCTCCTGCTCCACCGCGTTGAACGGACAGACGTTCATACAGCCAAAGCAGCCGACGCATTTCATAGGATCCACGATGGATGTCAGCGGATCGCTGACCAGGCTCATCTTGGTCAGGATACCCAGGGCCTTGGCGGCCGCGCCGCTACCCTGCGCGACCGACTCGGGCACATCCCGCGGACCGCTGACGGTGCCCGCCAGCAGGATGCCATCGGTCTGGGTTTCCAGGGGACGCAGCTTGGGATGCGCCTCGGAGAGGAACTGGTTCTGATCGTAGCTGCAGTTGAGCGTCTGAGCCAGCTCCACCGCTCCCTCGTTGGGCTCCATACCCACCGCCAGAACCACCATGTCCGCGGCGATCTCCACCGGGCGTCCCATCAAGGAGTCCTCGCCCTTCACGATCACCTTGTCGCCCTGGCGAATGAGCTTCGACACCCGCCCTCGCAAGAACATGGTGCCGTACTCTTCCTGCGAGCGCCGATAGAACTCGTCGTAGCCTTTGCCCGGCGTCCGCATGTCGATGTAGAAGACATAGGACTGCACGTCGGGATCGTGCTCTTTGAGCAGAATGGACTGCTTGCACATCACCATGCAGCAGACCTTGGAGCAGTACTGCTTGCCGATCCGATCGTCGCGCGACCCCACACAACTGATAAAGACCACTTCTTTGGGGTGCTTGCCGTCGGACGGACGCTTCACTTCGCCACCGGTCGGACCCGAGGCGCTCAGGAGACGCTCCAGCTCCAGAATGCTTATCACGTCCGGAATCTTCCCGCCGCCGTACTCGCCGTACAGCCCGTAGTCGAACGGCTTATAGCCGGTGGCGACCACGATCACCCCGAACTGCTCCTTGAGCAGCTCGTCCTGCTGATCCCAGGTGATGGAGTGGGACTGGCAGAGCTTCTCGCAGATGCGACACTGCGGCGGAAGCTTTTGTCCCTCTTCCAGCGGGTTCTTCTGGGCCTCCAGATATTTGATGTACCGGCAGTGCGGCTGATCGATGACGGGAATGTTGGGAACCGCCTGCGCGAACGGCGTATAGATAGCCTTGCGCTTGCCCATTCCCACGTCGAACTCCGAGTCGACGTACTCGGGGCACTTGCTCCAGCAGACGCCACATCCGGTGCAGGTCTTCTCGTTCACCAATCGAGCCTTCTTCAGGATCTCGACCTCGAAGTTGCCCACGAAGCCCTTGACGGATTTCACCTCGGAATAGGTCATCAGACGAATGTTGGGATGCTGCCCTACATCCACCATCTTGGGCGTCAGGATGCACGACGAGCAGTCCAGGGTTGGGAAGGTCTTGTCCAACTGGGCCATGCGCCCGCCGATGGTGGGCTCCCGCTCCACCAGCACGACTTCGTAGCCCGATTCGGCGATGTCCAGAGCGGCCTGGATGCCGGCGATGCCCCCGCCGATGACCAGGGCCCGCTTGACCAGCCCGACCTGCTTGGGGAAAAGCGGCTCGTCGCGGGTGGTCTTGGCCACCATCATCTTCACGATGTCGAGGGCCTTGTCGGTGGCGGCCTCCTTTTCGGAGCCATGTACCCAACTGCAATGCTCGCGGATGTTGGCCATCTCCACCATGTAGGGGTTCATACCCGCCCGGTCAGCCGCCTTGCGGAACGTCTTCTCGTGCATGCGCGGCGAGCAGGCCGCGATGACGACGCGATCCAGCTTGTGGGTCTTGATCGCCTCCACCACGGCACCCTGTCCGGTGTCGCTGCAGGTGTACTTGTTGTCCGCCACGAAGACGACGCCGGGGATCTTGCTAGCGGCGTCGCGCACCGCCTTGACGTCCACCACACCCGCGATATTGGTTCCACAGTGACAAACGAAAACGCCTATCCTCGCCATCCTGGCACCCTCTCTACGCGCCTATCGGCGTCTGCCGTCAGTCGACCCTCACCCCTCGCCACGGCGAGTCGCCTTTGGCGACAGCCCTCTCCCTCTGGGAGAGGGAGCTACCTGTCCCCTCTCCCAGAGGAGGGAGCTACCCGTCCCCTCTCCCTCTCCCAGAGGGTTAGCGGCACTTTGTCATTCTGAGGCGCGCACGCCGAAGAATCCGTACTCCCTTGCCGCACAAGGGTCGAAAAGGCGCGGATTCTTCGCGCTGCGGCGCTCAGAATGACAAACTACGGTTAGGGTGAGGGAATACCCCGATGCTAAATCAGCTGCTTTTCCCGCAGCAGCGGTCGTGGGTCAACCATGTGCTTGTCGAACATGAGGCTATCCCAGGGTAAGCCCATGGCCAGCCCCATCAGTTGCGTGAAGTAGATGATCGGCATATTCAACTGGTCCCCGAAGTATGCCTCCATCTCCTTCTGCTTCGTATCCAGGTTGGCCTGGCACATCTGGCAGGCCACCACTATGCAATCGGCATCAAGCCGCTTGGCGCTGCTCAGGATGCGATACGATAGGTCCCGAACGATATCCGGACGACCTAGCGCCAGGCTTGCGCCACAGCACTCCGTCTTGAAATCCCAGTCGACGCTCTCGGCGCCCAATCGGACCAGTAGCTGGTCCAGAACCCGGGGATCCTCCTGATCGTCCACGTCGGTCACTGCCTTGGGCCGCGCGATCAGGCAGCCGTAATACACCACCGCACGCAGCCCCGTCAGCGGCTTCTTGACCGGAACATCCAGATCCGCGCTACCCAGCACATTAACCAGTGGCTCAACCGGCACACTATTGTGAAACTCCCTCTCGATGACATGCTCGATCCTGGCTCGCTCGTGATCGTTCTGGAGCTCCAGCGTGGCATAACGCAGGCGCCAGATGCATTCGGGACAGGGAGAGGTCACAGGCAGCCCTAGCTGCTCGGCCAGAGCCAGGTTGCGCGCCGGCAGGGCCAGCGATAGGAGGTGACTGGTCGCGTGGGCCGACGAGGCGCCGCAGCAGCTCCAATCGTCGATCTCGCGCAGTTGGATGCCCAGGGACTTGGAGACCAGACGGGTCGAGTTATCGAACTCGATGCCCGTCGCGTGCAACGAACATCCAGGGTAGTACGCGTACTCTCGCCCGCTCAATGGTGCGCCTCCTGTCCGGGCTCCCCAGCTTCCATCTCGGCCACGTGCTGGAAGATCGCCTGCACTTCGGACAACCCTCTGATACTGCGCGTCATCATCGGCAGCTTACCCCGACTCATCAGCGCCGGCAGCAGCGATGCGTTAGCGAACAAATTCCGCGTCGCCATATTATGTCGGGCGCCCAGCATGAATTCGTTCACTCGACCGGCCTGCCGAATACCGTCGAGGAAGAGTCGATGGAAGGCGGCGACGCTGGGCTGAGCCGGCTGGATGCCCTGACTCTGGGCCCGCTGTCGAATCGCCCCCATCACCTGGGACACGTCGATCTCTACCGGGCAGCGGATCGCGCAGGTCTTGCAGGAGAGGCATAGCCAGATCGCGCTGCTGTTCACCAACTCCTGCTCCAGGCCCAACTGTACAGCCCGCATCACCTGTCGCGGCGTCAGGTCCATGGCATAGGCCGTGGGGCAACCGGAGGTGCATTTGGCACATTGGAAGCACCGTTTTACGGGCTGCCCGCTGTTTTGCTCGACAAAGGTTAGGATCTCGCTGCCGGCCTTCGGATAAATCGTCGCAGCCGTCATCTTCGGACTCCTAGGAGTAGTTCGCTTCGGATCCCGGATAGCGCCCTATATAGCAAAAGCCAGAGCCGATCATTCTAAGGCTCTGGCCCAGCACAACTCTCGCAAAGAGAGCGCCATCGCTGGCTTGCACATCATTGTCGCCGTCGCTGGGAAGGGGGAAGCGCATAACTGGCTAACGCACGCCTAGTGTAACATAATTGACATTCTACTTGCAAGCACGACAGTCCATCTACCTTCCCCTTCTCCCTTATCCTATGACTCGTGTCCGGTCCAATGGATGCTGCTCACTTATACCATAATAGTTCCATGCTGTCAAGCCGCCACAGGCTCATCATTGGAAGTAATTGCTCTGATTAGAGGGGATAGGGCTTCACCCCGTCCCCGGCTCACGGCTTCGTCACGCCACTTGTGGGGCTAGGTCGAGGCCAAGACCGCGCTGTATCCTGCCATATCCCCTCATGCCTGTATTTCCATTAGTGGAAATATTGCACATATGGACTGGTTATATATCGGGCGGCCTTGATGAAAGCTTTCAGACGTACTTTGTTCTGAGCACCGCCTCTGTTTTGTCATTCTGACTCGCCTGAGGCGAGGAAGAATCTCCCCGTCGGTCGTCCCAGCAGGACCTGCCTCGTAGCTCAAACCTCTTCGTCCCGTCCAACCGGGAGATCCTTCGCTGCGGCTCAGGATGACAGGCAAGCGCATTCCTGCGCGGATTCCTCCTCGCCTGAGACCAGTCGGAATGACAGATTCGGCGAAGTCCGGTTGTAGTGTTGGAGTCCCACGCTCAAGTGCGCTTACGGGGGCAGAACCGCTCTGGACACACGGTTTGCGAGGCCCGCGTCGCCGATTATCCGTACTTTGTCATTCTGACTCGCCTTAGGCGAGTCAGAATGACAAAGTACCGTTGTTACGGAAGTCTTCCGGAGAGCGCTGGCTAGCTCACGGATACGCCATCGGCAGTTCCGGATCTGATTCGCTCGATATGTTCCTCTATGAGCTGAACTCTCGCGTGCCAGGTGTTGCGCTGCGCCAGATCGGTCCGCCGACGAACGAGGTCGGCATCGCTCTCAATGAGAGCGGCATCGAGTTTCGCCAGGAAGTCGCGATGGCTGTCGGCAATATAAAGGTATCCCGCGTAGTTAAGCAACTCGGCCATGCGGGTGGCCACCACCGGTTTCCCCAGGGTGATGTACTCGTAGAGCTTCACCGGGTCGACGGCTTGCGTCAATTCGTTAACCAGGAACGGAATGACGCAGGCGTCGAAATTGTACAGGTAGTAGGGCAGGAGACTGTACACCTGGCGTCCCAGGAAATGCACGTTCGGCAAGCCTCGCAGACGGCTAACGTCGATGCCCGGCGCAGGCCAGCCCAGGAACACAAAGGTGTACTGGGGCCTTTCTCGAGCGAGCAACTGTACCAGCTCGAAATCGAACCATTCCGCTATCGCTCCGAAGTACCCAACCAGCGGACGCTTCATCCCATCAAGCAGGTCGTTCGGCTGCGCCAGGCGAAAGTGGTTGAAGTCGCACGCGTTTCTCACCAGGACGCACTGGTCGCCCTTGGAGTCCGCCCACTTGTCGAGCAGCGTTTGCGAGCTGACCAGCATGAGGTCAGATTCCCTCACCAGCTCCCGCTCGATAGCGCGAACGGCCGGATCCACCTCGGCAAAGCCAGCCCAATCGTCCATGCAGTCGTAGACGATCCTCCAGCCCAGCGTCTGTCGCAGTCGTGAGCTCACAGGCCGCCAGAATGGCTGCTGCACCAGGACCACGGCGTCCACCACGTCGTACGTCTGCCGGAGCGAGTCAAGCGCGGCGCAGATCAGGTCCAAGCTATCATCTGGAGCCTCGCCACCCCAGAACTTCACCGGGCCGTAGTCTTCCAGAGCGATTTCGTAGACGTTTTCGCGGCGTTGGCGAGCCACGAAGCCACGCCGCTCGTGTGGCGCACACCTCTTGCCGGGGCTGACGTAGAAGACCCGATGTCCCGCCTGCGCCAGGTGGACGGCTATCTGATGGGGCCGTTGAAAGACAAAATCCCAATCCAGCACACCCAGACAAAGAACGTCGTAGTGCTCCGGCCTTTCCCGGGTTGTGCCTGTCCGCGGGTCGCATCGACCGTCCTGGACTGGGAAGCGGCAGGGTATCGGCTCCCCCGCGTCCGCACGAGCATCCACACTCGGCCTAGGCCCGGTTGCGGCGGCCACCCCAATGAGGCTTTCCGCTGCTTCTCCCCCCCGCCGGGCTTCCGACGGCTGAGATGGACCCAGCAGCCGCCGAGCAAAGTGATGGACGTGGAACAGCGGCGCCACCATTCGCCAAACGCGTCCGGCATAGATGCCCTGGATCAGACGATCACGCGCCGTGACCTCCTCCTGCAGCCACCGGACATCGTTCAATAACTGCGCATTCACCGACCGCAAGCCGGCAATCTCCCTTCGCAGGGTCTCGGATTCCTGCGAGGACAGTTCGCACTCGCTACGAACAGATGCCTCCTTGGGCGGATCTTTTTCGGGCAAGCGTACCTTATCATCCATGGGAGCCTCGTAGTTAGCTGACTATCTGAACAGTAGCGCGGGGACTTGTTCCCCTCATACCCCGTTCGGGGCAGACAGCTTGTCCCACGTGCCCATGCTCCAGGTAAAGGGGCCCTCGCCACGGCGAGAGGTGAGGACCCCGCGCGGCAAGCCACGGGCAGTAGACACCCGGCCGACCCTCACCCTAGCCCTCTCCCTTTGCGAAGGGAGAGGGAATGGTGCGTCAGCTATCCCGATGTCGTCGACAGCAGAACATACCCAGCACCAAAGCGTACCTGTCCCCTCTCCCTTTCGCGAAAGAGAGAGGGCTAGGGTGAGGGTCCCCCCATCGTCCGCTGCCCGCCCCACAGATTCCTGGCTGGGATCTGATCCACCCGTCGGCATTGTTGATTCCTCTCCATTGTTGCGACAAGGGAGAGGAGGTTGACGTACTTATTGCGGGAAGGCTCGAGCAAGGAAGGCCGCCATCTCCCGTCGCGTCACGTTGTTATCGGGGCAATAGCGCAGCGGACCGGTGGCGCAGCCGGCAGTGATGCCGTGGTCGTAGAGGTGCTCGACATAGCGCGCGTACCATGCGCCGGACAGCACATCGGCAAAGAGACCACGATAAGCCGGCAAGTGTGCCGAATCGGCATGATTCAGCGCCCGCAACACGAAGGCGGCCATCTCCGCCCTGGTTACAGCGGCATCCGGACAGTAGCGCAGCGGACCGGCGGCGCAGCCGGCAGTGATGCCGTGGTCGTAGAGGTGCTCGACATAGCGCGCGTACCATGCGCCGGATGGCACATCGGCAAAGAGACCACGATAAGCCGGCAAGTGTGCCGGATCAGCATCGCCCAGCGCCCGCAGTATGAAGGCGGCCATCTCCGCTCTGGTCACAGCGGCATCCGGACAATAGCGCCGTTCGCCCGTGGTCGAGTTATAGTAGCAGCCGCTAGTGATGCCCCGCTGGAAGAGCTGCTCTATATTATTGTAGGCCCAGTCGTTGGGCAGCACGTCGCTGAAGCTGCTGGTCCGGGCTGTCACGGTCACCGTGGTGCTGGCCAGGAGCGCCGCGTTCACGGAGTTGTACAGCCGAAAGAAGTAGGTGTGGGGAGCGGTAAGCCCGGTCACCGCGGCCGACCCCGAGGGTCCCGAGGTCTGCAGCGACTCCGGGCCGCCGTCCTCCGAGATCCGCACCTGGCCGGTTATACACGGGTCGACGGTCCACGTCACCGTGATGGAGCCAGTCTGCCCAGGAGCCAACGCTAGGTGGCTCGGGGTGGCCGCGATAGTAGGGGCCGTCACGGAGGCAGCCGCGTTGATCCTCCCGGACTCCCATAGTGCGCCAGTACCGGTTATCTTGTCCGCGGCCCCTTTTATGCGCCCCACCACATCCTGGTTGCTGGTGCACCAGCCGGCCCCCCGCACCAACGCCGCCAAGCCGCTGACGTGAGGTGTCGCCATCGAGGTCCCCGACCTGTACTCATAGCCGCCCCCGGGAACGGTCGACCAGATGCGCTCGCCGGGTGCGGCCACGTCCACCCAACTGCCGTAATTGGAGAACCAGGACAACTGGTCGTTTGTGTTGGTGGACCCGACGGCGACCACGTTGTTGCAGCTCGCCGGACTTGCGACCTCATACGAGCCGACGTTACCTGCCGCGGCGACAATGACGACGTTGCGCGCCCACGCGTAGTCGATGGCATCCTGCTCTAACTGCGAGCAGGCCCCTTGCCTTCCCACGCTGGCGTTGATCACCTGAGCCCCGTTGTCAGCGGCCCAGCGAATACCCATCGCCAACGTACTCTCAGTCCCTTCGCCTTTGTCGTCCAGTATTTTTACGTTGTACAAACGGCTGTCGTAACCCACGCCGGCAACGCCGATACCGTTGTTAGTGTTGGCCGCGGCGATCCCAGCGACGTGAGTCCCGTGACCACCGCACAGATCGGTGGTGCCTTGCGGGGACCCGGTAAAGTCGATTCGCAGGGTCACCTTGCCAGCTAGATCGGGGTTGGCCTCGTCGATGCCGCAGTCGAGGATGGCCACTTTCACCGATGGTGACCCGTGGGTAACATTCCAGGCTGCCGCGGCCTGGATCTTAGCCATGCCCCATTGCATGCTGAAATCGGGATCATTGGGCGTTTCCGCGGCACGTATCACGTAGTCGGGTTCAGCGTAGCGCACGCGGGGATCGGCTTGATACACACGAATCGCGTCGTCCAGAGAACTTGCGCCCCCGATGTTCACCACTTCCGCGTCCGGTCCGACGCCGTATGCCGCCTGCGCGGTCAGCACACCTGGCACACGAGCCCGACTGTGGACATCGGCCCGCTCCGCGAGCTCGACTCCTTCGTTGAAGGCGACGACGATCCGGCCAGGCACCGCTTCACGTCCGTCCGCTGTCCTAACCGTGCTGACAGGCTCCGCCTTCGGCGCCCCATCCGGTGGCTGGGCTGCTGATACGCCTACAGGATTGCTGACGGGACTGAGGAAGCGCGTCTCACCATCCGCGGAGAACGAAGGAGGCGAAGACGAATCCCTGGCGGGATCGCTCGATCCGAAGCTATGGCCCTGAACCACTGGCATGGCCAGCGTCAGCAGCAGCCACAATGGCAGGATTGCGCATAATCGTTGGAGCAATGCCATCCTCCAGATGGGTCCTCAGTCAGATTCAGATGCCACTCCCAGGAACTGCCGTTCGCAATACGGGCACTCATACCAGGCCATTTTAACAAATGAGCCAGCCCTTGCAAACCGCCACGGTGCTGAGGGGTGCGGGTCACGCTTGCGTGCCGTGCATCTGGCCGGGGGCCTTGCTGTCAACGGATTCGGTGGCGAATTGAACAGACACGCGTCTCCAACCAAAGATCCGGGAACGCCGCGTGCACCGCCAGTGGCTATGCGTGCCTGACTGGCTGAGACGCGGAGTACCCTGAGGCAGACCCCCGCCGCCTGCCGCGGCCATCCGTTCAATCCGCTCCCGAATCTGTTGACAGCACCTCCACGTCCGGCAGACCGCAGCGGTCTCCGAGACCGCCGCGGTCTAGGCGTCGCCTCGCGGACCGCGGAGGCGGGCCTGACGATGCTGGTAGGGTTCTCACACACTTTCTCAGACGGTCCCTTCGTGCCGTTTCTGCTCGCCAACCAGGCCGAAACCGGCCAACAGAACGAAGAACTGTGCCCACGGATAATGGTAACGCGACTGCACCTCGATCAGGCTGTGCAGAAACACAAAAGCCAGGAAGATCAACAGAAGCAAGCCGATTCCGCCATAGGACCGCTCCCTCTGAAGCCTGTAACAGCCGACCGCACCGAGCAACAGCAGCCAGACGTAGAATGACTGGGAGACAGCATAGAGTACGTCTCGGTTCCTCTCCAGGAGTTGCCCCATAGGACTGGCCTCCAGTTTGATCGTACTCCAGTAGGTCCCGTACGAGTCATCGCCCCACATGATGTTGTATTTCTCGAACAGCAATGCGCCGAACCTGGCTGGATCGGCCACGATCCTTTCGAGCGCCACACGCCACGCGACGGCACCGGTTCCAGCGGGACCTCGCTCTGTCATCAGCCGAGTGAACAAAGATTGGTCGTCGGGATTCCACATTCCCTTTGCCTGGATGTTTGTGCCGACGAGAATATTCAACGGGAGCGTAGACACCAGGGGCGAAGCACCTCCGAGCGCCCAACGGGCCGACAGATAGATAGCCATGACGACGAGGAAGCCCGCGACCATCGGCGTGGTACGCCTCAGGCGCGTCGCGGGCCGGTCGCGTGAACTAAGAACCGTCCAGGCGCTGCAAGCAACGAGGACAAGCACCGAAACCGGGCGAATGGTGTACGACACGCCCAGCAAAGCGCCTGCAATGAGCGGCCGACGCTTGGACCATGAGTCAGCGTGCGAGCCACCCAGCAGCACGGCGATGCCCCCGAGCAAGAAGGCGGTGTATGACATCTCGGCTGCCGGTACACTACCCATCATCACCTGCGCGGGCCACAAGGCAAATAGCACAACCGCGACACGTGCCGCCGGCTCTCCCAGCAAGCGCTTGGCTATCAAGAACAGCAGCAATCCCGTCACCAAGCTGGATGTCAGGTTGAGCGCCTGGGCAGTCTCTACGTTCGCGCCGAAGAGACGATACCAGAGCCCGAGCAGCAGAGGATAACCTGCCTCTTGAGCAGGCGGAAAATCGAACTTTCCCTGAGCAATGGCGGAGCCGTAGCTGTGGTAGCGATCGAAATCCGAGACTGGGAGAGTAGGCGCCAGGACCAGCCAGCCCAGACGCACCAGGACGATCAGCGTCCCGAAAGCGAGCAAGAAGACGCGGGTCGAGCCCCGCTGGGGCAAGCTACAACGTAAAGCGTAACAGGCTGCGAATCCAAGCAGCACGACAAGCGCAAGCCAATACTTCGCCAGCCCGGTCAGACTCCAGTTTCCCACACCGTAGACAGCGGCCACGACGAGCAGGAGTCCTGTCAGGGACAGAAGCCACTTTTCCCACCGCCACATCAACTCCCCTCACCAGAGCGTATGAGTTGAAGAATCGCCTGAGCACGCACGTCCCAGCTGTTGTCGCGCGCCACCTGATCTACTTGCGCCAGGTAGGCATGATCGTCGCGGCGGGCCAGCGCCTCATCGAGCCTTTTGATAAACTCTCGAGGATTCCCGCCAATCAGCACGCCTGGATACCGTCTGCACTCCCGCATATCCGTTGTAACAACAGGTTTTCTACCGGCCATATACTCGAACAGCTTGAGAGGAGAGACCGCATGTGTGATGTCGTTCAGCTTGAAGGGAATCGTCGCTACATCGAAGTACTTGAGGTAGCGGGCCACGTCCGGGTAGGGCTTTGGCCCAAGCCAGGAGATGTTTTCGAGCTTCGTAATCGAGCTCTTTCCAATAGAGCCGTCGTAATCCGGTCCGATGAGTACGAATCGGTAGTGAGGACGTTCAGCGGCAGCCCTAGCCAGCAGATCGTAGTCGAACCATTCTGCCAGCGCACCGTAGTAGCCAACCACGAGAGAAGCATCCTTCAGCAAAGGCTTCAGATCATCCGGAGGCTTGGTAGTCTCGTCGATAGTGCGTCTGATCAGATGATAGTCCACGCCATTGGGACACAGTAGCGCGTCGGGTCTTAGCTCGCTTACTTGTCCCAGGAGCTTCTCCGCCGTAGCCACAACATACGTAGCTTCTCTGAGCAATTTCACGTGATCGCGTTCCAGCGCATCGATGTCTCCCGGAAACAGGGACACGTCCAACTCGTCGATGTGCTCGTACACTACGCGCGCGCTGTCCAGCTCCGACAAACAGGCCCCATTGTAGACCAGCGTGAACGCAACCGGCGATCTGACGCCCTTGAGAACGCGCAGCGGCACATGGGCAGTGTACAAACGATCATCCAGCCGATGGAAGCCTATTGAGCGGGCGCCCGGATTCCAGGGCTCGCAGAACAAAACCAGACAATTCTGGCGCGCTAGAGCTAGACTCAACTGCTGAGGACGCTGGAAGAGTGAGATATTCCACTCTACTGATGGCAAGAAGATCACAGTTTCGAGAGCAGATTCGTGCTGCGCGATGATAGCCTGCAACTCCCTCGACAATCTCTCTTCTTGGCGAGAATGGATAGTCATGGCCGCGCCGGGACCTCGCCAGGCCTCGCTCCTGGCTGCTCGCCAGGCTGCGCCGACCCCTTCTGTCCTCAAGACCCACTGGGTGAGTATCATGGCGTAAAACGCGCGGTATCGCAGCGTGCCCCGTGGCGCAAGCCAGGAACCCGTGCGCCACAGCAGTTGCAGGAGCCCCCACCCGAAGCTCCGTTCCACGGACTCAATCTGCGCCCGGAGCTCGCCGATCTCGTTTTCTCGCTCCGCGAGCTGGCCCTGTAGAGTCGCTATTCGCCGATTCTGTACAGCACTTTGCGCCTGGAGCTCGCCGATCTCGTTTTCTCGCTCTGCACGTTGCCCTATCTGCCCATCCGCGAACGAGCTCAAGAGGCTCGAGGCTGTGATACTCCGCCCCCGATAGTTCTGAAAGATTCCTCCGCCACCGAGGATAACGAGATCGCATTCCTCAGCAGCCGCGACGATTGCAGGCAAGTCCGTCCAAAGAACGGATCGCACGCTGTGGCGCGCAGCGGTCATCTCAGGGCTTCCGGAAACCACCACAAGCTCCAGTGTGGGCTCCGACGCTCTCAGACTCTGCAGCATTGCCGTCAGGATCGTTTCATCGCCCGTGTTCCCGAATCCGTGATACCCCGCGATCAGAACTTTCTTTGGCATAGAGCTAGCGCCACTTCCTTTTTCGTGTGATCTACCTGAGACCATAGGGTTTATGCGTTCTCCGGCGCGTCACGCCATACTGCGACCGCCCGGGGCTGAAGCCGCCGGGCTAATCCAACGAAGCCCCCTCGAAGGGGGCTGGGTGCCGTGCTCAGCCGGCTTC
>SCTZ01000112.1 GCA_004297765.1 Chloroflexota bacterium
CGAACTTCTCATCTTGAGCACCGCCTCTGTCGGTCATTCTGAGGCGCGCACGCCGAAGAATCCGCGCCCCTCGCCCCCGGAGGTACGGATTCTTCGCGCTGCGGCGCTCAGAATGACAAAATACGGTTGTAGTACTAGGGGATGGATTGATGAGAGAGGTCAGCAGGACAGGAAATCACATGGCGGCAGCCAAGTTCCAATTTCCGCAATCCAGATCCGCATTCCGCATTCGATTACACGAGGTCGCGCTTCAACTCGACGATCTGGTCGCGCAAGAGGGCGGCCTTCTCGAACTCCAGGTTTTTGGCGGCGGCTTTCATCTGCGACTCCAGATCCTTGACCAGACGGGCGATCTGATCGCGGGGAATATCTCGATTGACCGAGTAGGCCGGCGTTTCTTCGGCCACGGCGCGCAAGCGGTCGGTGAGATCCTTGATGGCCTTCCGGATACTCTGCGGCTTGATGCCATGGCGCTCGTTGTACTCCATCTGAATACCGCGCCGCCGGTAGGTTTCTGAGATGGCCTTCTTCATGGACTCCGTCACGTTGTCGGCATACATGATCACGTGCCCGTCCACATGCCGCGCAGCGCGGCCGACGGTCTGTATGAGCGAGGACTCAGAGCGAAGGAACCCTTCTTTGTCAGCGTCGAGGATCGCGACCAGGCTGACCTCGGGCAGATCCAACCCTTCCCGAAGCAGGTTTATGCCGACCACCACGTCGTAGACTCCCAGGCGCAGGTCCCTCAGGATCTCGACGCGCTCCAAAGTGTCTATGTCCGAGTGCAGGTAGTGGGTCTTGACGTTCATCTCTTTCAGATAGTCCGCCAAATCCTCAGCCATGCGCTTGGTGAGCGTGGTTACCAGGCAGCGCTCGCCGCGATCGACGCGCTCGCGAATCTGAGTGAGGAGATCGGGAACCTGCCCACTGACCGGTTTCACCTCGATCGTTGGATCCAGGAGCCCGGTGGGGCGAATGACCTGCTCTACGACCTGTTGGCTGATGCTCAGCTCATAAGGTCCTGGCGTGGCGGAAACGTAGATGGATTGGTTAACGCGCTTGCTGAACTCCTCGAAGTTCAGCGGACGATTGTCCAGAGCGGAGGGCAGCCGGAAGCCGTACTCCACCAGCGTTCCCTTCCGCGCGCGGTCCCCGGCGTACATGCCTCGCACCTGGGGCAGGCTGATATGTGACTCATCGACGAAGAGCAGGAAGTCGTCGGGGAAGTAGTCCAGCAACGTGAAGGGAGGAGTCCCCGCGGCGCGCCCGTCCAGATGGCGCGAGTAGTTCTCGACGCCGGCACAGTAGCCGGTCTCACGCAGCATCTCCAGGTCGTAGTTGGTCCGTTGGCGCAGGCGCGCGGCCTCCAGTAGTTTCCCTTGACCCTCGAGCTCTTTCAAGCGCTCCGCCAGCTCTCGTTCGATATCCTCGCAGGCCGCCAGGAGACGATCGGCCGACGTCACCCAGTGCTTCGCGGGATAGATGTCCACGCGTGGATGCTCGACCAGGATCTCGCCGGTCAGCGGGTCAACTTCAACGATGCGCTCGATCTCTTCGTCCCAGAACTCGACGCGAATCGCCAGCTCGTCGTAGCTGGGATGGATCTCCAGACTATCGCCGCGCACCCTGAACTTGCCGCGGGATAGGTCGAAGTCGTTGCGCTCGTACTGCAAATCCACCAGCCGCCGCAGGATCTTCTCTCTGTTGCGCCGCTCGCCCTTGTTCATGGTGAGAAGGTGTTGGCTGTACTCCTCAGGCGATCCCAGACCATAGATGCACGAGACAGACGCGACAATCACCGCGTCTCGATGCTCCAGGAGAGCCCTGGTGGACGCGTGGCGTAGCTTGTCGATCTCGTCGTTGATATCCGCGTCCTTCTCGATGTAGGTATCGGTCTGTGGGATGTAAGCCTCTGGCTGGTAGTAGTCGTAGTAGCTGACGAAGTACTCGACCGCGTTCTGCGGGAAGAACTCGCGAAACTCCGAGTAGAGCTGAGCAGCCAGTGTCTTGTTATGCGCCAGGATGAGTGCCGGCCGACCGCAGCGCGCGATGATATTGGCCATGGTAAAGGTCTTGCCGCTCCCGGTCACGCCCAGCATCGTCTGGTGCTTGGCTCCTGCCTCGAGACCACGCACAAGGCGATCGATGGCCTCCGGCTGATCTCCGGTCGGTTGGTAATCAGATGTCAGCTTGAACTCGGCGCTCTCCCTGTCGCCACGGTAGACGGGCCTGTCACTGCTCATGCTGGGTGCCTCACGTCTCCAACGCCACTAAGCTCGTTCGATTCTTGCCTCGGGACGATCACAGCCTATTATAGCCGATCCTCGGAACCACAGCGTCGAACCGCGGGGATCCAACCTATCGTCAGGAGGAAGCCCCAATGGTCCTGCGCCAAGAACACAAAGCTGGGACTTAACAAAACTTGGAGGAGGTCGATACTTCTTACCAGGAAGTGAAAATCGCGAGGTCGCGTCCGCAGTCGGACGGCGCGTTTCACGCTTGATACGCGGTCAAGGAGGACGAGCATCATGAAACAACAGTGCTGGCAGTACAAGAAGTGCGGCCGACAACAGGGCGGAAGCAAGGCGACTGAGTTAGGGGTTTGTCCCGCATCGGTGGAGCAGCAGGGCAAAGGGATCAACGCCGGTCAGAACGCAGGCAGGATCTGTTGGGCTATCGCGGGGACCCTCTGCGGCGGCAAAGTTCAGGGTGCGTTCGCAGCAAAACAGGCTAGTTGTCTGGCATGCGACTTCTACAAGCTCGTGCGGGGCGAAGAAGGCGCCGCCTTCAGACTCACGTTGCAGGGGCAATCCCACGTTCGAACCAGCTAGACTCCCTTTCCCGTGACTCTCGTGCCTGCACGGGCACCAGCGTGAGGCATCGGATTTGCTGGCGCCCGCGCAGGGGACCAGCAAATCCGTCCCTGCCGATGCCAGCCCACTGCATCCGAGGCCTCAGCGTCTGATTCCCTCTCTGCGCTGGTAATCAAGCACCCACGACACGATGGCCTCTCTAGAGGACTGCGGAATATGCGTGAACTCCACTCCAAGATCATGCTCTTGCGCTCGGCGAACTATGCCCTCCGCACTAACGATGACCGGTCTTTCGGCTGGCAACGTGAACTTCAGACTCAGCTTGTCACCAACCCTTAAGTTGCCCTTGTACGTGAGCCGGAGCCCACCCGCACTCAGATCCACGATCATCCCTGTGCCCAACATCGACTTGCCAGTATCCACCTTCGTGGGGATAGATAGTCCATCGATCCGCACAAAGCGCCGCCTCTGCAACCTCTTAACCGCGCCGGTGAAGTTGAACCAGACCACCCGCTGATCAGGTGACAGTGCGATGACCGTGACGGGGAATGCACACAAAGCGCCGGATCCCCTACAAAAAAGAGTGAGGGACATGCCAGGCTGAAGCCCAGTGAGTCGCGTGGTCACGCCTACACGCTTGTCGTGGATGATTTGCAGAACCCCAGGCGCGAAATGCACCTCCTCGCCGCGCCGGATGCCCAGCTTGACCGATGCCCCAACCTTCAGCAGGCTGAGCGCTAGTTCCGTGGACTCGGAGTCGATGGCCTGTTTCATAGGCAAACTCCCGGTGCTTCGGTTATCGTCGATGAGTCAGTCTGCGAGATGGTGCGGTAGGTCGCAAGGTAGCTCCGCTGCAATCAACGACCATCACGGTCGGGAAAGGCGGCGACTGAGTTGCGAGAACACCCATGAGACGATGCCCTCGCTGGTGACATACGGCACACCTCGGAACTGCACGCCGTAGGTTCCATCAGCGCCAACGCGCTGCACAATTCCCATGACACGAAGGAGGAACAGCTTTCTCTCAGGTAAAGAGAACTCCAGGCGCAAGACATCTCCAACCCGAAGAGGCGTCTTCGATTGGATTCCCAGCCCACCGCCGCTGATATCTCCCAGCGTCACACCGGCGATTCGTTGTCCGCTGCGCCAGGTCTGTACGCTGACGTGCAAGCCACCGAGACGAACATACCGTCTACGCTGAATCCGCTGATAGGGACCCGAGCAGACAAGCCAGAACCCAGGCGGATTGACTCGGAGATCCGCGACCTGCATCGCGAACCTGTACAGCCCATCGGCCCTCCGTGCCGTTACCTGCAACCCCGTCCCAATGGTGATGCCCGACATCAACGTGGCCACACAGCAGCGATTGTCATCCCAGTCATCGATTCGCCCGGCAGCCGTGAAGACGCGCGATTCCAGCGCCAGCGAAAGATCCACCTGCTGTCCGATGGATAGCACTGTCACTGCTCTGGCCGTTGTCGCTCGATCGATGGCCTCAGTCATTCCTGTGACGCTTCCACAGTGGTGTTGTCGGGCAGTCTGTCCAAGCGAGTTCGAGACATACCCGTATGAGGGCAGGTGGTCTGCCCCTGCCCGAACGAGCTTCGCCCCCGGTCTCCACTATCATTCCGAAATCTTCACTAATCAATTAGTCGGCTGAGACTCGCGTGATAATCAGTCCGGGATACGCTACATCCGTGTCGATTCATCACCGAGCGTTGAATCAACGTAGTGGGCGCTCTGGTGCCATGCCGTATTGTATAATTCAGTGTCGGCTATGTGCCTATATAATAACGAGATACCACCGCCAGAGTTACGCGATCCGACCCAGGAAAGCCCCGTTGGAAGGATAGCAGCTAGGGCAAGGAGAAAGTGACGATGCCGCTGGTGCAGCTTTGTCGATGAAGATCCAGGATACACTCACCGAGCGGAAGCTGGACTTCGTACCTCCCACACGCCCCGTTCGCCTATATGTGTGCGGCATCACTCCGTACGACACCACGCATCTCGGTCATGCGCGCACCTATGTCTTCTTCGATGTCGTACGGCGCTATCTGCGTTTCAAAGGACACCAAGTGCAGTATGTCCAGAATATCACCGACATCGACGATCCGCTCTTTGAGCGCGCCCGCTCGCTGGGTACATCTTATCACAGCCTGGCCCAAACGTATATCCGGCAATACGACCAGGACATGAGCGCGCTCAATGTCCTGCCTGCCGACGACTATCCCCGTGTCAGCGCTTCGATACCAGAGATAGCGCGCATGGTACAGCTTCTGCTTGAACGCGACCACGCCTACGTGCGCGACGGCCGGGTGTACTTCCGCGTGGCAAGTTTCCCGGGCTATGGCAATCTAAGCCATTTAGCACCCGTGGAGATGATCGAGCTCGGCCGCGAGCACGGCGAGGATCCGGACGATCCGCGCAAAGAGAACCGACTGGATTTTATACTATGGAAGCCCTCGCGACCCGACGAACCATCCTGGCCGAGCCCGTGGGGACCGGGACGACCGGGCTGGCACATAGAATGTAGCACGTTTGCTCTGGAGCATTTGGGCAATCCGGTCGATATCCACGGCGGCGGCGATGATCTCATCTACCCCCATCATGAGAACGAGATCGCTCAGTCCGAATCGGTCACCGGGGCAACACCCTTCGCTCGTTACTGGATGCACGTAGGGATGGTCCGCCTGGGCGGCGAGAAGATGAGCAAGTCGCTTGGGAACATGGTTTTCGTGCGTGATCTGCTGGGCAGCTTCACCGCGGACGCGCTGCGGCTGTATGTGCTCAGCCATCCCTACCGCGCCGCCATGGACTACGAGGATCGCGCTCTGGACGAGTGGTCAGCAGTGGCTCAGCGACTGGATCAGGCCGCGACTGAAGAAGAGATCGGACACCCCAGAGCCGAGGTCGATCGGTGGACCACCGAGTTCATGCGAGCGATGGACGACGATTTCGACATCAGGAGCGCGATCGCTGCGCTATTGGGCCTAGCGGATCTTCAGCGGTCCTCTGATACCGCCTTGCGCGGAGCGGCAGCTAGGGAGCTACGCCGTCTGAGCGAGGTTCTGGGGCTCAGCCTGGGGTAACTCTCCAGGTCGGCAATGAGGGGAAGAAGCATGCACACGGCAAGCTTGCAACAGATTCTGGCCGGTGAAGTGACCGACATCTATTTCGAACGCTCTGTGCAGATCTTGAAGGCAAAACAACTCGACAAGCGCGTGCGAGCCGAGGTGATCGCCAAAGTGTTTCCAAACAATTGGCCTTGGGGCATCCTGGCCGGAGTGGAAGAGCTCACAGAGCTGCTACAGGCCTTGAAGGTATCGGTACGCTGCCTGCCGGAAGGCACGTTGTTCCGTCCCTTCGAGCCCGTTCTGGAGATCGAGGGTCAGTACACGGATTTTGCCGTGTATGAGACGGCTATTCTGGGCTTCCTGTGCCAGGCTTCGGGCATCGCCACAAAGGCTGCCCGCTGTCGGAAGCAGGCCGGAGAGAAGGCGATGCTGAGCTTTGGTGCACGCCGGCTGCACCCAGCACTGGCACCCATGGTCGAGCGCAGCGCATACATTGGAGGCTGCGACGGTTTGTCGGTCGTGGCCAGCGGCACGCTCATCGGACGGGATGCTAGCGGGACCATGCCACATGCGCTGATCCTGGTCATCGGGAACACAGTGGAGGCTGTATGCGCCTTCGACGAAGTGATCGCGCCGAGCGTGAAAAGGGTGGCGCTGATCGACACGTTCAACGATGAGAAGATGGAGGCCATCAACGTCGCCGAGGCGCTCGGTCCCCGACTCGACGCCGTGCGGCTAGACACGCCGCGCTCCCGCCGAGGCAACTTCCGCCAGATTCTTCAAGAAGTACGTTGGGAGCTAGACCTGCGCGGCTACCGGCACGTACAGTTGTTCGTGAGCGGCGGCCTCGACGAGGAGGAGATCACCGAGCTTCGCGAGGTTGTCGATGGCTTCGGCATCGGCACTTCCATAAGCGATGCCCCGGTCGTGGATCTCTCCCTCGACATAATCGAGGTTGACGGTCGGCCACTGGCCAAGAGAGGCAAGTGGGCGGGCTCCAAAAGCGTCTGGCGTTGCTCCGCATGCTACTCGGACACTATCACATCACGGGGAGCCCAGCCTTCAGCCTGTCCCTGCGGAGGAACACAGCGCGACCTCCTCGAGCAGTTGACGGAAGAGGGGCGTATCGTTGGCCTCAGACCATCGGCGGAGCAGATTCGGCAAGCGGTACTGGATCAGTTGCAGCACGTCCAGACATGAATCGCCGATCAGGCGTCGGGATACAATACCAGTGGGTCGAAGCGTACCAGACCTTGGATAGTATCGAAGACCCTGTCCGCGCTCACGATGCCTTCCAGACGATTCGTCTGCACGGCTGCCGCGTGGATCGCGTCGCGTGGGAGGAGCTGTGGATATCGCACCATTAGCTGACGTGCCACGACGATCTCATCGCGGCCGACTGGGAGCACACTGGGGAACAGGCTCAGCACCTTCTCGCACACCGTGAGCCCCAGCGGCCTCTCACCACGAAATGTGTATACGTGAAGGACCTCCTGGAGCAACTCCGCATCGACGTTGAAGTCGACCGAATCGTCAGACACGTCCCGAATTAGTCTAGCGCACGCCCGCTTGTAGCGGTGAGGGCGGCCGACGGCGTATATGATCACATTGGTGTCAAGAAGCTTCAATGTTCTTGATAATCTCTTTCGTCTTCTCGTCGATGATCGTTTGCTTTACCTCCTCCCAGTCCCCGAAATCGGTCTCCTGACTGAGAAGCCATTCCGCCGCGGCCCGTCTCTCCTCCCGAGCTGGTCTCAGGTACTCCCGTTCCAGCGCCCGGCGGACGAGCGCGCCCACGGATTCCTTGCGGGCCCTGGCGATCTCCTCGAGTTGCGCGTATTGCCTGGGATCAAGCAGCAACTCCACTCGCTTGGTCAAAGCCACCGAACGTCACCTCCTCACGATCGTACATCCGCATATATACGGATATTATGACCGATCCATACGGTTGGGTCAAGAAGGCCCGATGCCAGGTTTCCACAAATGTGCGAACGCAACCCGTTATCCAGCCGCGCATCCACGCCAATCCTGTGACAAAAGTCGTGTCGCGTGTCTTTCGCACGTAGTAGAATAGACGACATAGCGACATGTACCCTGGGAGCCACAGATTACCATGGCTGTAACAGAGAAAGATCTCCTCACATCACGGCGTGCCCGGCCGCCGCGAGGCCGCCGGGCACGCTTCAACGTAGTCACGGCCCGCAACCTGGTGCAGGCCGCCTTCGCTCTCTTTCTGCTCTGGAGCGGGTGGCGCTTCTACCTATTTGTCCGCCATTTCGAGACGGGCGGAGCGACACCTCTTGTCGCGCGTCCGACTTCCGTCGAGGCTTTCCTGCCGATCAGCGCGCTGGTCTCGCTGAACGCGTGGCTCGGGGCGGGTGTGGTGGACTGGACGCATCCCGCCGCCGTCGTCCTATTCCTGGCCATCCTCGGCGTGGCCTTCCTGTTCAAGAAGGCGATCTGCGCCTGGATGTGTCCGATCGGCGCGCTCTCCGAGTTGCTGGCCCGTGCGGGGCGCCGGGTCCTAGGACGCAACCTCCTGCTGCCGGCGGTCATCGATTGGCCACTGCGGAGTCTGAAGTACCTGATCCTCTTCTTCTTCGTTTACATCGTGGTCTTCGCCATGTCACCCCGGGCCTCCGCCGAGTTCCTCCAAGGAGAATACAACAAGATCGCCGACGTAAAGATGCTGTACTTCTTCACACAGATGGGTCCGGGCGTGGCGACTTTCCTCGTTCTGATGTGCCTTCTCTCGATCTTCGTGGCCAACTTCTGGTGCCGCTACCTCTGCCCGTATGGAGCCCTCCTGGGACTGGTGAGCCTCTTCAGCCCGCTTCGCATCGTACGCAACCGCGATAGATGCATCGACTGCAAGCTATGCACGAAAGCCTGTCCCAACCGGATCGACGTAGCGCGCATAGAGAGAGTGGATAGCCCGGAATGTACCTCCTGCCTTAGCTGCATCACCGCCTGCCCCCGTCGCGGGGCACTGCAAATCCGTCCGCCGCTGACACAGAAAGCACTCAGCCCCTGGGTCTACGGTGCGCTAATCGTGGGCGTGTTCTTCGCCGTCGTGGTCGCCGCCCAGTTGGTGGGGTACTGGCAAACCCACATCACCTATGCTGATTACGCCCAGCTCATCCCGAACGCAGACTGGCTCGGGCACTACTGATAGGAGAGTGAGCCACGGCGTTTGTGGACGCGCCTCTGCCCAAGAGGCTATAATTCTTTCATGTTCTCAGTCTGCCTTCTCGGCTGGCCGCATCTGGAGTTGGATGGGCACCCTCTTAATATTCCCCGACGTAAGAGCCGGGCTTTGGTGTATTACCTAGCAGCACACCAACGGCCTCTGGCACGAGAGACGCTGCTCGCTCTTTTCTGGCCGGATGCAGAGCGTGCCGCCGCGCAGCAAACCCTGCGGGCCGTCCTGCACGCCCTGCGGACGGCCATTGGACCATCGCTCGTCACGGAAAAAGAGACCCTATCCCTGGCCACAGACGCAGAAGTGGACGTTCGTCTGTTCGAGTCGCAACTGTCGGTCGCGACAGCCGACCCTGCGCTGCTGTCCTCTGCCCTGGAACTGTACCGCGGCGACTTTCTCGACGGCTTCAGTCTGCCGGACTCCCCGGAATTCGATGAGTGGGTCGCCGGCCAGCGCGAGCGCTATCGCCGCCTGATGTTGCGCGGATTGACCGCTCTGGCGGGGCAACACGAGCAGAACGGCGCTCTCGCCGAGGCGCTCGCGGCCCTCGATCGGGCGCTGGCGTTTGACCCGCTGCAGGAGGACGTGCAGCGCACCTGCATCCGCCTGCACTATATGCTGGGCGACCGTGCAGGAGCGATTCGCCGATACGACACACTGGTCAAACTGCTTGATGAGGAGATGGGAGTTCCTCCCATGTCCGAGACGCGCTCCCTGTATGACGCGGTCATTACTGATACGCTGGACACGACGGCCCGCCCTCAATCGGCCAACTCTCGCCCCAGGTCCATCGGCACGCGATCGTCCCATTCTCGGCCTTCAGCTAGCACCGCACTGCCTTTCACCGGCCGCGAGCTCCAGATGGCAGCTCTACGCGCCTCGCAGCAGGACGACGCCCGGCGACTGCTGTTAATCGAGGGCGAGCCGGGAATAGGTAAGACTCGCCTCGCGGAAGAGTTCATCGCGGCCAGCGGCGCTATCGCGCTCGCTGGCGCAACTCACGAGCTGGAGAAGGGACTGCCGTATCAGCCGATCATCGACGCCCTGCGTGACCTCGTGACCTGTCCTGAGTGGTCGACTCTGGCCGTCCGCGTGCAATCCAGCCTATCCCCAGTCTGGCGTGCTGAGATCGCACGTCTGCTGCCCGAGTTGGTCGGACCGATCTTCGATCGCCAGCCCACACCGGCGACTGCGGACGAGTGGCGCCTGTGGGAATCTGTCAACCAACTCATTCTGGTTCTCGCGACTCAACACCCCATTGTCCTCTTTGTCGACGACCTGCAATGGGCAGACAGCTCAACCTTGGGCATGCTGGGATATCTGATCCGCCACAGCGCCGGAGCACCTATTTCTTTACTGGCCGCAACACGGCCCTTCTCGTCTCGCTCGCCTCTGGCGTCACTGGTTCAAGCGCTAACGCGAGAGGATCGGCTGCACCGCCTCGTCCTGACACGCCTGGAGCACAACGACGTGGTGGCGATCGCCCGCGGCCTCAGTACTACCTTTGCCTATCCTCTGGCAGAATGGCTGCAGCGGAACTCCGAGGGTATCCCATATATACTGGCGGAGCTCGTCAGAGAAGCTCGTGGGGCCGGTATGCTCTCCCCCGAAGGCACAGTGAACCTGCAATCGCTATCGTCCTCTCCGGTGGTCCCCGGTGCGGTCTACAGTCTCATTCAGTCGCGACTGGACCGACTTTCCGAGGCAGCACGCCGTGTTCTGGACGCCGCGGTAACGATAGGGCGAGAGTTTGGGTTCGAGTTGGCGAGCCGCGCGGCAGGCATTTCTGAGAGCGCCGCCCTGGACGCCCTCGACGAGCTCATAGACGCCGGGCTGATTCGTTCGCTCGGCGGGGTCTTGTTCGCGTTCGACCACAGCCTAACAATGGAAGTTGCCTACCGAGAGGCCGGTGAGCCTCGCCATCGCATGCTGCATCGTCGTGTGGCCGAGACGCTGGAGAGCATGTCGCACGGGCATTTGGAAACCGTGGCTGGTCTACTGGCCTGGCACTTCGGCGAGGGCAATGCGCCACAGCGAGCGGCGCTCTACGCCCTCCAGGCCGGACAACAGGCTGCAAGGCTAGCGGCTTGGACAGAAGCCATCGCCTTTTACGAGCAGGCTCTGGCGGGGACCAAGGGAACTCAGCGGTTGACCGCGTTGACATCTCTGGGACAGGTGCTGATTCGCGCGGGACAGGCAGTGCGGTCCTCGGAGACGTTGCGCCAGGCCCTCACACTGGCGGAGTCTCTCGGAGATGTCCGAGCCATCGACACGGTGCGGCTCTCTCTCGTTGAAAGCTACCTACCGCAGGCGCGTTACGCGGAGGCCATGGCACTGGCCGAGCAGGTACGCGACACCGGACTCCCCGAGAGCGCCATGCAAGCCGAGCTTCTCTGGGGAACGGCCTCATCATTGGAAGGCACGGACCTCGGCGAGGCCGCTAGGCATCTGCTGGCAGCTGATGCCTTGTGCGAGAAGATAGCGCCAAATGACCTGGTCAGTCTTGCCCACATCAGGTTCGAGCGGGGGAGTGTGGCAGCCCAGGAGGGAAACCTCTCCGCCGCCGTAGCCCTCTACCGCGAATCCCTGACCGCTGGCCAGCACGCCGGGAATCGAGAAGCAGCCCTGCCTCACCTGGTATTAGCGCACAACAATCTAGCTTACCACCTCCACCTCCTGGACGACCCTGCGGCCTGGTCGTATGCCATGGAAGGACTGCGACTGGCCCAGGAGAACGGTCTGCTCGGCTTGCAGCCCTATCTCCTATCGACCGTCGGGGAAATTGCGCTCGGGCAAGGCGACCTGGGCACCGCCGAGAACCGCTTCTCGCAGGGACTGGCCATCGCAGAGCAGTTGTCCATACCAGAGCGCATCGCGGGCCTGACCGCAAACCTCGGGTTGGTGGCTCAACAGCGTGGAGAGACCGCCACGGCCATCCATCGACTCTCCAGCGCCCTCGCACGAGCCGACGCTCTGAGAATCAGCCATCTTGCCGCCCAGATCCGGATCTGGCTCGCTCCGCTCCTTCCGCCGCACGAGGCACGTTCCGTCCTGGCTCAGGCACGCGCCATCGCAGAGAGGGGCCAACGCCGCCTCCTGCTGGAAGAGGTCGAGCGCCTGGAATCTCAGCTTCAGCACGCATGAGCCTGTTCACGCCCCTGTCACGCTTCCGTTCACGCTCCTGTCACAGCGGTACCCTACCATGAGGATAGTAATACTAAACAGGAGGCACACCAAATGTCCTGGCAAATCGATCCCGCTCACTCGCAGATTCAGTTCTCCGCTCGGCACATGATGATCTCCAACGTCCGCGGCCGCTTCGACAGCTTCACGGGTAGCGTGGAATTCGACGAGGCAGACCCCACGAGATCCAGCGTCGAGGTGCAAATCGACGCGGCTAGCATCAACACCCGCGAGCCGCAGCGCGATGCCCACTTGAAGTCGCCGGACTTCTTGGACGCCGAGAAGTACCCCTATCTCCACTTCAAGAGCACGCGCATAGAGAAAGTCGATGACACGCACGGGCGTATCGTGGGCGATCTGACCATCCACGGCGTGACACGTCCGGTGGTCCTTAGCGTAGAATATGCCGGTCAAGCCAAGAGCCCCTGGGGCACGGTGAGCGCCGGATTCGACGCTACCACCAAGATCAGCAGGAAGGACTGGGGACTGACCTGGAACCACGCTCTGGAGACCGGCGGATTCCTGGTTGGGGACGAGCTAACTATCAGCATCGAGCTGGAGATCGTCAAACAGGCGGAGAGCGTCACGGAAGCAGCACGGGCCTAAAACAGGTCTCCGCCCGATAGTCGTGATGATCCGCACAACTTGCCTGCGGCCGATGGCTCGGTTATGATGAAAGCGCCTGGGCAACCCGGTCCGCCCTAGGGTGACCGTTCCCAGGCGCCGCTCGGTTTGGGCATCATCTCACGACAGGGGGGGCGCTGCATGATCACCAACATCTATGAGGTGGACGCGTTCACGGGGCGGCGGGGCAAACTGGTGATGACCATCGAATCCGACTACCGATTCGAGAAGGGCGACGAGTTCGTGATCGATCAGGGTGGAGGTCATCTTGCGTTGCGCGTAATGAAGGTGCGCATGATCCTTCAACCGGATGAGATCAGACGAGAGATCGACGCCATCCATCTCTAGGATCCACGATCCGGCCCTGTGGCCGAGTGTGACGTCGGTCACAGCTTTGCACAACACTATTGTTTACGATGGCTCGGACGAAAGGCGCCGGCATCGCCGGCATGGTCACACCACAGCAAAGGAGAAGCGTATGGGCGAAGAAATGAAGGCTCAGGAGCAAGCCACCAAGTGCGGTCTCTGCGGTAGGACCAGTGACCAGGTAACCCTGCTGCGAGCAGAACAGAAGGGACAACCCATGTGGGTCTGTGTCCAGTGCCTCCCCATGCTGATCCACGGAGCACATTAGCGGTCCAGGGAGCGCAAACGTCGTTGAACGCGATGTAGAGAAGCGACGGGCTTCTCTCCCAGATCGAGATGCGGGGGTATTACGACTTTGGTCATACCCGTCGGGGATGGTCTAATAGTCATGCCCCAAAGGTACGGTTGAAGGGCCTGAGCCTTTCGTCCGATAATGACATGTGAGGGTCTGTTGTCAGACAAGCCGTTTAGGGAGGAAAACAGATGCCCCACCCCAGACCGCTGGCATCTCAGCGCTCTTCCGCGTCTCGACCGGTTGACCATCACGACGACGAGCTTCGGACCGAGTTGGAGCGACTGCGGCAAGAGAACGCAGAGCATAAGCTAAAGCTGGCGGCCCAGAACGAGATGCTGGTTGACCTCAGTCTGAAGGTCAGCAAAGAGTGTGTCACCGTTTACGCCCTGCTGGAGTTCAGCAAGGCTGTCTTCAGTGCGCAGGACGCATCGGAGTTGCAGAATTGCACGTTCAACCTGCTGGATCGAACGTTTGGTCTGAGACACATCTGCCTGTTCGCCCGTGGTCAAGAAGACCAGTTGGTCGTTCGCGCAACCACTATTCCTGCCCTTATGCCCTGGCGAGGACAGACACCGCCGATCCTGCCTGCCTTCGCGCGGGACGCGTTCTCCGGCGCAGAAGCGCGTGTCGTGCAAAACCTCACAAGCCCGCCTGATGAGTTCTGCGAAAGGTTCCTGCCGGAGATGAGAACGGCCGTCGTTGCGCCCGCAACCGTCCGCGGCCGTTTGCGTGGACTGATCGCGGCCTTCGAATCGACGCCGGGGGCTTTCACCGATCATCACGTGCACGTCCTGTCGTCGGTCGCTATCAGCCTCGCGATTGCTGCGGAGAACTGCGACCTGCACGAATACCTCCAGCAACAGGCAGTGACCGACGAGCTGACGGGACTCACCAACCGCCGAGTCTTGAACCAACGCCTGTCCGAGGAGATCCTGCGATCAAGCTGCCACGGGAGCGCTCTATCCGTCCTGATGATCGACATTGACCACTTCAAGCTCGTAAACGACACTTTCGGTCACCAGATGGGCGATCGAGTATTGAAAAGCCTATCAGCCCTGCTGGTCGCTCAACTGAGGAAACACGATATCTGTGCACGCTACGGGGGCGAGGAGTTTGTTGCGATCCTGCCAGGGGTGGGGACCGACGAGGCGCGATCGGTGGCAGAGCGGATCCGCGCTGCTGTCGAGCAGATGAGCGTATCTCTCGGAGACAACGGGCCCAGGACCCACGTGACGGTGAGCATTGGCATTAGCACTCGCCGTAGCGCTTCGCCTACTTGCGAGGACCTGATAGACAACGCCGACCGGGCCATGTATCAGGCGAAAGTCCTGGGTCGCAACAGAGTTTACGTGGATTAGTTGTCGTCGAATCCCAGCCAGTGCACCACGTCATCCCGGCGGGGGGAGATCTCGGGGATCGCGGACGGGTACCCCATTGGTACTACAGTCACGATCTCACGCTGCTCCAGCCCGAGAAACCGGACGATATCCGCCTCCACCCACAGTGCGTTGGTCAGGCAAACGCAGCCGAGCCCCTCGTTCCACGCGGCAAGCTGTAGGTTCTGGAGTGCGGTCGACGCGGCGATCAAATCGATCTTATGGACATGCGTGTCGCCCATCGTCGGCACACTGATCACCACCAACACAGGAGCCCCACCCAAATCCTGTGAGAACTCGAGAACGAATTCGCGAAGGTCCGCTGGATAGGTCGCCAGCAAATCGGCCATGTAGCTCGGAAACTGCCGGATGATCTTGACCAACTCGTCCCTCTTGCTTCCCGCCACAACGTCGAAACGCCAGGTTTGGGCGTTGTGTGGATTCGGGGCAAAGAGGGCAGCTCTCACAACACGCTGCAACAGGTCCTGTGCGATCGGTCTTCGTTGAAACATCCGTACTGTCCGTCGTGTCTCGATAGCGGTAGCGAGTTCCACGATGTTTCCTCTCCTCAAGCATCAGCGCTTTGTCTTGCATCATTGCAGCAGTGAGAGATAGCGTGCCGTCTCAAAGTCCCATAGCTCGTCGTGTCGTCCACAAGCGCAGGCGGCAGCGCCCCCTCCGTTGCGGACGCCACTATCACTGGGCTATTATGTGGGACACGCGCTCGCCCTGTCAATGGCTATCAAGAGCAGCGGGTCCAGGGTACATGCGTGGCCGGCGGCTTGCCAAGGAGATGCCCTGTGATGTCTGGCTGCTACCGTGAGGGTACTAATCAGGACCGTCTCGAGTGCCGACTAGAAAATATAGAGCGGAAGACTCATCCGCCGTATTTTCCCTATTGTGCACCTACGATACTCCTGCTATGCTGTAGCCGTCCCACGCAGACTTGACCATGTGAGGAGGCGGTTGCCATCAGCAGCTCGGACGATACCACAGGGGAGAGACGCATGACGTCACGCAAGCCGGACCGGGAAGGGCATTGTACTCAACGATCCGAGAAAGAAAGAGGAGCTTGCCCGCTCTTGGGAAGCGGAGATGCGTCGTTAAGGTGCGTCGGATCGACATGCCATGCCTTCGATCTTGCCAGACATAGCTGCCTTTACAAACTCGCGGCTGAGCTATTCGCCAGCTAGGAGAGAGCCTGGTTTGAGAACATAGACGTACCAGTCTCCGGCACAGCAACTCTCGCCTGCTCCACGAGGAGCTCAAGAGTCATCCGCGCGGCCTCTTTGTCCAGGGGAACGTTGTTGTTGCCGCACTTTGGCGACTGGATGCAGCCCGGACAGCCGTCCTGGCACGGACACTCGGTGATCAGATCGAAGGTGCGCTGCCAGAGATCCAGAATGGATTCGAAGCCTTTCTCCGCGATGCCGATCCCGCCTGGGCGGCCGTCATAGATAAAGATCTGAGGCTTGGCCGTGGCGACGTGGTACTCAGTCGAATAGCCGCCAATGTCCTGTCGATCGCACATGGCGAAGAGGGGTAGAATGCCGATGGAGGCATGCTCGATCGCATGCAAGCCACCGCGGAAATGCAGTTTGGCGTCGTCCACCTGACGACTGATCTCGCGCGGCGCGTCAAACCAGAGCGCCATGGTCTCGAACGATCGTGACGGGAGCTCCAGAGGCTCTTCTCCCAGAATCTCCTCGCTGAACTGCCGTTTCTTCTTGTAGGCAATGACCTGGCTGGTTACGCGGACCCGTCCGAAGCAAACCTCGGCCCGCCCTAGTAGCTTCTTCCTGTCGCAAGCCACGATCTCAGTCTCTGTGATATCCCGGCTCTGCGTGTAGTAGGGCACGTCGGTCTGTACGGCATAGGCCGTCTTGCTGTTGAGGTCGAGCTCCTTGATCAGGAAAGTCTCGCCCTGGTGCAAATAGACAGCGCCGGGGTGGGCCTGGAGAAAGGCCGTCGCCGGCTCTACGGTCTCCAGCACGCGATTGCCGTGGGCCGCGTCGACGATGGTGAAGCCGCCCGACGCGCTGGACCGGATGTTGACCACCTGGGCCGGATACAGAACACCGGGAGAAAGATACCAGCCCCCACGCAGTCGACGCAGCATACCCTCAGCCTCCAGTGCCGCCACCGTGGCATCGAAGCTGTCGCCGAATAGGGCACCATCAATCTCGGTCAACGGCAACTCGTAGGCGGCGCAACGCAAGTGCAGTGGCAGAATGTAGGGGTTGCCCGGGTCGATCAGCGCGTGCTCATGCGACTTGCCGAAGATGGCTTCAGGATGCCGCATCAAATACTGGTCCAGGGGATTGTCGAGTCCGATTAGCACGCTGAGCGAGTGGCCCGTGCCCCGACCGCTCCGACCGGCCTGCTGCCAGGTGCTAGCGATGCTGCCCGGATAGCCGGTCAGGACAGTGGCCTCCAGATCGCCGATGTCCACTCCCAACTCCAGGGCCGTTGTGGCGGTCACCCCCAGCAGATCTCCCTCGAACAGCCCACGCTCGATGGCCCGTCGATCCTGGGCCAGATAGCCGGCCCGATACGGGCTGATCCGTGCCGCCAGGTCGGGGTCGCGCTCGGATAATTCCTCTCGGGCCCACAAATAGATCAACTCGGTCACGCGGCGCGTCTTGGCAAAAGTGATGTTGCGAACGCCCTGCCTGACCAGCTCGGCGAAGAGAAAGGCCGCCTCCGCGTTAGGGCTATGCCGATGGCTGCCGACCGGATCCAGAATAGGCGGGTTCCAGAAGACGAACTCCTTGCTGGCCTGAGGTGAGCCGTCCTGGTCCACAACCTCCACGGGCTCTCCCAGCAGACGCTCGAGATGCTCCCCCGGATTGGCGATGGTCGCTGAGCAGCAGATGAACCGCGGCTGATTGCCGTATTGCCGGCAGATGCGGCGTAGGCGGCGCAGGACATTGCCGACATGCGAGCCGAAAACGCCCCGGTACACATGGGCCTCGTCCAGCACTACGTAAGCCAGGTTGCGGAAGAAGGTCGACCAGGAGGCGTGGTTGGGAAGGATGCCCAGATGCAGCATGTCCGGATTGGTCAGCACAATCTGCGCGCTGCGCTTGATCGAGGTGCGCATATGCTGCGGCGTGTCGCCATCAAAGGTGGCGTACTTCAACTCAGGGAAGTTCGCCTCCGTCAACTCGCCCAGACTCCGCAACTGATCTTGGGACAGGGCCTTGGTCGGAAACAGATACAGGGCCCGAGCGCGCGGCTTTTTTGTCAGAGCCTCCAGCACGGCCAGGTTGTAGCATAGCGTCTTGCCGCTGGCCGTCGAGGTCGCCACAACCACGTTGTGCCCCGCCCGCGCGGCTTTGAGCGCCCGCGCCTGGTGCGTATACAGCGCCTCCACCCCCAATTGCCTCAGGCTATCCTGCACCGCCGGATGAAGCGGCTCGTCCAACTGCTCCACCATAGCCGGCCGCTCCAGGATCCGTTCGACGTGCACCACCTGGTCATGATAGGCGGGCAAAGCCCTGATGTAATCGAGAAAGCCTTCGACGCTCAGAGTGAATATCTCCTGTCAAACCAAACGTTTCAATCGGTAGTTGATCACAATGGTTCTGCGCAAACGTGTGCTCTAGCGTTCGACCACAGAGAAGACGCTATCTGTCATTCTGAGCGCCGCAGCGCGAAGAATCCATATCCCCAGGGCGCGGATTCTTCGGCGCCTGCCCTGAGCCGAGCCGAAGGGTGCGCGCCTCAGAATGACAAAACCAGTGTGGTCGAACACT
>SCTZ01000113.1 GCA_004297765.1 Chloroflexota bacterium
AAGCCGAACATGAGCGGCATGAAGGTCTGCATCATCTGGTTCATCTGCGCCTGCTGCGGATCGGCAGAGGGCATTGTCATCATCTTCTGCTGCACCCACATGGAAGCGGCCACTAGCACCGGCAGGATATAGAACTGATCAGGAACGGCCAGGTTCATCCAAAGAAAGTGATTATTGAGGGGCAGCGCGGTTTGCACGAAGCGCAAGGCGGGATAAATATGCTGTGATAGAGCTAGTAGCCCCTCCGGCCGTTCTGCCAGGGCGTAGGTGATAGACTGGTAAAGTCCGATCCAGATGGGGAACTGAACAAGGGTTGGAACAGCGCAGCCAATGGGATTGACGCCGTGCTCTTTGTAGAGTGCCATCGTCTCCTTGGATAGGCGCTCCCGGTCTTTGCCGTACTTCTTTTGCAGCTCCTGAATCTTTGGCTGAAGCGCGGACATGGACTTAGCCGAATGCAACTGCCGCAGCGTCAGTGGGAGCATCAGGGTGCGGATGATGAGCGTGAACGCGATGACGGTCAATCCGAAGTTCGCGAAGAACCCCAGCGAAAGGACCAGCAGGGCGTTCAGCATAGGATCGAAGAAGAAAGTGTTCCAGAGATCGGTCATTGACTCCAAGAGTGCCTCACTTCTTATCGAAGCGCCAAGCTACACCCCGGCTCGTTGCGTCGATGGCGAGTAGCGGGCCCTTATCCACGTTGACGTAGATGCGATTGTCAGACACGGTCGGGGCGGCGTGGATCGGCGCCCCGACGTCGTACTGCCAAGCCAGCGTTCCAGATGCCGGTTGGAGTGCGTAAACCTTGCCGTCGTCGGCCGCAACGATGATGTTGCCGGCTACGAAGTCTGGTCCACCGCGGATAACGCCGCCGGCTTGAAAGGACCAGCGCTGCTGTCCGGTGGCGCGATCGACGGCGTATAGGGAATGATCCAGCGAGGCGGCGTACACTGTTTCGGTGAGGACCAGCGGCTTGCCCCAAAACCAGTTGCTGGCGGTGAACTCCCAGCGTGGCTGACCGGTCTGCGCGTCCACAGCATAGAGCTTGCTGTCCATGCTGCCGACGTAGACGGTATCACCGTCAGCGACCGGCGTGCCCGGCAGAGCCCCGGTGGCCTCGAATTGCCAACGCGGCTGACCGCTGGCGGCATCGAGTGCGTAGAGACGATGATCTAACGAGGCGACGTAGACGGTCTGGCCGGCCACCGCGGGGGTCGACCAGATGGCGTCCTGGGTCTCGAACTGCCAGCGCTGGCCACCGTTGGTGGCATCGACAGCATATACCTTCTGATCGGAAGAGCCAACGATCACCAGGCTATCGGCCAGGGTTGGGCCGCCGATGATGGGACCCTGGGTCCTAAACTCCCAGCGTTGGGAACCGCTGGCCGCGTCGACGGCGTAGAGGTTTCGGTTGTAGCCACCCACGTAGACGGTGTCCTTGGTGACGGCAGGGGCGGCGTAGATCGAGCCCAAGCTGGAGGCAGAGCTAGGGGGAAACTCCCAACGCAACTGGGCGTTGGTGGTATCGACTGCCAACAGGCGACCGTCATGTGAGCCATAATAAATAGTCGTGTTGCCCACCGCGGGCGACGACCAAGCTTCACCTTGCGGGGCCGCGGAGCAGCCGCTCAGCACGAGAACCACGAGCAGCAGGGCGCCGAGCGCCACTGCGTAGCGACGAAGATGCGGCGTAATAGGTGTTATGAGCATGTAAAGTGTGGTCTCCAGGCCCAGGAAATGAAAATGGGCGTACCCAGCATCCCCGGATAACACCCGCGTTGCGCTCGCTCGTAGCGTGCTATTGGCGCCCCTGCCGGTCGGGCCCATCTGCGAAGGACGCCCGAGCGTGAATGTTTCACGTTTTACAATCCTCCCCGCCCACGCTTACGGGACCGGATCGTACCCTCCAGGCTGAAACGGATGGCAGCGCGCAATGCGCCGCATCGTCATCCATCCGCCCCGCAGGAACCCGTGCCGCGAGACCGCCTCGTATCCGTATTGAGAACAGGTGGGAATGAAACGGCAGGAAGGTGGCGTGACGCGGGATATCGTCATCTGATATAAGCGAATCAGCCAGAGCGCTAGTGTCTTCATCCCGGCGCGGCGCTGCTCCCCTCTCCAAGGACGCCGGAAGACGATCGAGAGGCTCCCGTCCGGTCAACCCCGCTCGTCTCACGAGGTCCCGCACGGCCTGTCGAATCTGCTGGAAACTCGCGGCGGCCGCGGGCTTGCGGGCGATGAGCACGATATCCCAGCCATCCCTGACGGCCGTCAGCCGTGCGGCCTCGCGCATCAGGCGCCGAACCCGATTGCGCGTCACCGCATTCCCCACCCGCTTGCTCACGGAGAAGCCGAAACGAACCAGGTTCAACTCGTTGGGTAACGCGCGCAGGACCAGCAGCGGATGGACCCACGCTTTGCCCTGCGCGAAGAGTCGCGCGAAGTCCGCTTCTCGGACAAGCCGGTTTTCTCTTCTCAAAACGAGAGGTTCTTTAGACGACGGTCAGTCGTCGCCGTCCACGCAGACGCCGCAGGCGCAAAACCTTCCGGCCGCCCCGCGTGCTCATGCGCGCCCGAAAGCCATGCTCTCGGCGGCGCGGGATCCGTTTGGGTTGATACGTTCGCTTCGGCACCCTATTCCTTCCAAAAAACAGTCTGTCGGGGATTATAGCCGATCGTCTCGCGGAGTGTCAAATAAGGAGCGGACGTGCTCACGACTCAACCGCTCCACCAAGATTCCCGGCGCGCACAACGGCCCTCGCTCCCAGCCGCATCGGAAAGCATACGACCCTCCCGACGAATTCGTCTCCCGCCTGGGCGACCACAAATCCGCCCGCCTTCCCTCGATCCCTGTCCCTTACTTGCCCTCGTAGACCGGCGGCCGTTTCTCCAGAAACGCTCGCCGACCTTCGGCCGCATCACTGGTCGCCAAAATGGTCGGGATCATACTGAGGGCATAATCGTTGTTCTCCTTGGACCGGCGGTTCAGCGTACGCTTAATCGCCGCCTGGGACAGTGGGGCTCCCTTCTTCAGAATATCGGCAATTCTGTAGGCCTCGGTCATCAACTGGTCATGCGGGAGAACCTTGTTGATCAACCCGATGGCCTTCGCTTCATGGGCGTCGAAGGTCTCCCCCGTCAGCGTCAGGTAGGCGATATCCCTTTTCCCTAAGATCTCCGCCCCCGTGAGCAAGGTCTCGGGCGGCATTAGACCATGGTCTATCTCTTTCCATCCAAACTTGGCTTTCTCCGAGGCAAGCACTATGTCACAGAAAAGGGTCACGCTGATGCCGAAGCCGAATGCGTAGCCATTAACAGCCGCGATGATGATCTTGGGAATCTTCTCAAACTGGGAAAACACCCCGAAAATCATCTCGCTGAACTTGATAGCAGTGACAATCCCCTTGTCAAACTCAAGGATGTCTACATCCTCTCCCGCGCTGAAGGCCCGCCCATTTCCCGTCAGAACGATCACTCTCACCGATTCATCGTTCTCCAGGTCAGTCAACGCCCGGGAAATATCACTCCACATGACCAGATTGCACGCGTTCAGCTTATCCGGTCGGTTAAGAGTAATTGTGCCAACGCGATCTTGCTTGGTGACCAGGATCGTCTCGTACTCCGTTGCTCCTGCCATCGTATCCTCCTCAAAATCCTGGAAGAGATCTTCCTCTTGCACCTCGGCCAATTCGCGGTGGGACTCGCCCCACCAAGGAACAGCTTGCATCCTGTTCCCCTCTTTCTTAGAGCTATCTAGCCAGGGAAAGACACAACGCCACCCCAATCATACTCAAGCACCGGGTAGCTTTCAATGGCAAGCTTGCAGCAACTCCCACCAAATGCTAGCATCGCTCTGCCACCAGCGCTTCGCCTGCTACGGAGGAGTCCAATGCCAAATCCTCTCATTCGCAACGTCTCGCAGGCAACTCTGACCGCCCTCAAGGACCGCGCCGCCCGACTTCATAGGTCGCTCCAGCAAGAGGTTCTCGTCATTCTCGAGTCAGCCGCCAGCGAAAGCCCGGCCCCGACTCCCGCCGAGTTGGCGGCCGCCATCCGGTCGGGGTTGGCCGAAAGCGGCCGTACCTTCACTGACAGCACTCCTCTGGTTCGCGAGGACCGCCAGCGATGACCATGCAGAGGCGATTGGTCGTCGATGCCAGCGTAGTGGTTAAGTTCTTAGGTCCCGAGGTCGGCTCCGAAGACGCTACTTGCTCTCCGCATCCTCTCAAGCGATCTGGCAACCTCAGTTTCCCTCTTGACATCCAACCCGTCTAGTTGTATGCTACCCGTGTAATCGAATAGAGGATTCGCAGGGGAGTCCCCGGTGGGACTGAGAGTGCGGGCCAGGCCGCAGACCCTTTGAACCTGATTCTGGGTAATGCCAGCGTAGGGAGAATGAGTCGATTGGACTATTGGCCGCAGTCTATCAATACGCTGCGGCTTTTCTATTTCAGCCAAGGCAAACCAAACAACGGGCAATCTTCTAATATGAAGCTGACAGTCAACGGCAAACCGACAGAGATAGCGCAAGAGATGTCCATCGCCGATTTCCTGCGCGTCAGAAACGTGGCCGAGGCGCTAGTGGCGGTGGAGCACAACCTGCGCTGGGTCAAGCGCGAGGAATGGTCCACCATCACCCTGAAAGAGAACGACCGCCTCGAGGTCGTTCGCATCATGGCCGGCGGCCAGGGGACCTGGGGGTTAGAGGCTGGGAGGACCAACCCCCAGCCCACACGAAAGGATCTGCTTTGAGCGATATTCTACATATTGGCGGCCGCGATATCTCCAGCCGGCTCTTCGTAGGCACTGGCAAGTTCACATCCTACGATCTCATCCCCACGGCTATCCGCGCCTCGGGCGCGCAGGTGGTGACGGTGGCCCTCCGGCGCATGGACTTCGACGCTCCCGAGGAGAACATGGTCAGTTACCTGCCGGACGGGGCCATCTTGCTCACCAATACTTCCGGCGCTCGCAACGCCGAGGAGGCCATCCGCATCGCTCGGCTGGCCCGAGCGGCCGGCTGCGGCGACTGGATCAAGATCGAAGTCGTTTCCGATCACAAATACCTCCTGCCGGACAACTTCGAGACCATCAAGGCCACCGAGGTCCTGGCAGCCGAGGGTTTTGTGGTGCTGCCCTACATGGCCCCCGATCTGATGGTGGCCAAGAAGCTGATCGAGGTCGGCGCAGCGGCCGTGATGCCGCTGGGCTCCCCTATCGGCAGCAACCGTGGTCTCCGCACCAAAGAACTGGTGCGCATCCTGGTGGACGAGATCGAGCTGCCCGTGATAGTTGACGCCGGCATCGGGCGGCCCTCCGAGGCAGCCGAGGCCATGGAGATGGGCTGCGCCGCGGTGCTGGTCAACACGGCCATCGCCACGGCCCGCGATCCCGAGACCATGGCGCGCGCCTTCGGCCGGGCGGTGGAGGCCGGCCGCGCCGCCTACCTGGCCGGACTCGGTCCTGTCGAGACCTACGCCGTGGCGTCCTCGCCGCTGACGGGATTCCTGCACGAGTAATTGGGGTACATGCCGTGAGCTTCTACGATAAACTGCTGGCTCTGGAGTCCGAGCCGCTGATGGAAATCCTCGCTTCCGCCACGCCTGCGGACGTCGAGCGGACTCTGTCCGCCTCGTGCGTCGACCCACGGGGCCTTCTCATCCTGCTCTCCCAGGCGGCGCAAGGTTATCTGGAGCCCATGGCCCGGCGGGCCCACGCCTTGACGGTGCAGCATTTCGGCCAGGTCATCCTGCTCTACACGCCCCTCTATCTGGCCAACTTCTGCACCAACTTCTGCCGCTACTGCGGCTTCGCCGCCAGCAACCACATCAAGCGAGACCGCCTGACTCTGGAAGAGGTCGAGCAGGAGGCGCGCGCCATCAGCGCTACCGGGCTGCGCCACCTCCTCATCCTGACCGGCGATTCGCGCGCCAAGAGCTCGGTCGAGTACATCAGGCAATGCGTGGAGGTCCTGCGACGCTACTTCACGTCGATCTCCATCGAGGTCTACGCGCTGGAGACCGACGAGTACGCCGGTCTGATCCAGGCCGGCGTGGATGGTCTCACCATCTATCAGGAGACCTACGATCGCCAGTTGTACGCGCAGGTGCATCCGCGCGGACCGAAGAGCGACTATCGCTATCGTCTGGAGGCGCCCGAGCGGGCCTGCACGGCTGGCATCCGCTCGGCCAACCTGGGCGCCCTGCTGGGGCTCGCAGACTGGCGTCTGGATGCCTTCTACACCGCCATGCACGCTGACTACCTCCAGCGCCGCCACCTCGACGTGGAGGTCAGTGTCTCGCTCCCGCGCATGCGCCCGCACGAAGGAGCTTTTCAGCCACAACACGAGGTGACGGATCGGGAGTTCGTGCAGATCCTGCTGGCCACCCGGCTCTTTCTGCCGCGCGTCGGCATCACCATCTCCACGCGCGAGGAGGCTCGCTTCCGCGACCACCTGATGCCCCTGGGCGTGACCAAAATGTCGGCTGGATCGTGCACCGCGGTCGGCGGACGAGTCCACCACGACGCCGATACCGGACAATTCGAGATATCCGACGAGCGTGACGTCTCCACCGTCAAGAGGGCCATCGAATCGCACGGCTATAAGGCCATCTTCAAGGATTGGCACCCTTTGATCGAGCCCGCGCTTCCTGCCGCAGAGAGGATAGCCGGATGACCCAGCTCTATCGGTTGATTGACGCCAACGTTAACCGCGTCAGCGAAGGTGTGCGCGTGCTAGAGGATCTAGCCCGCCTGCACTTCGACCAGGCCGATCTGTGCACGGAGCTGCGCGCTCTCCGTCACGCCGTGCGCCATGGCAGTGAGATTCTCACCGGACGCTGTCTGGCCGCCCGCGCCGCGGCGAGCGACGTGGGGCTGGACGTCTCGCAATCCAGTCAGTTGGATGAAAGACCTTCCCTGGCGGCGCTAGTGGCCGCCAACTTCAAGCGGGCTCAGGAAGGTCTGCGCGTCATCGAGGAGACCCTCAAGCTGGCCGGACGCTACGACCTGTCCAAGGAGTACGAGGGCTTGCGCTTCCGCGCCTACACGCTGGAGCAGCGCTATGCCCCTCTCGTGCGACGGGAGCGAGCCCGCGCCGCATTGGACACTGACATCTACTGCATCACGGCCGAGGAGTACTCCCTGGGCCGCGACAACGTCCAGGTTGTCAGCGAGATGCTCGCGGCTGGGGTGAGGCTCATCCAATACCGCGCGAAGGACAAGGAGACCGGCGCGCGCTATCAGGAGTGCCGCGAGATCCGCCGCTTGACCCGCGCGGCCGGTGCGACCTTCATTGTCAACGACCATCCGGGTCTGGCGCTGATGGTCGAGGCGGATGGCGTGCACGTGGGACAGGACGACTATCCCATCGAGGCCGTGCGGACCCTGGTCGGGGACGAGATGATCGTCGGTCTATCCACGCATTCGCCCGAGCAAGCACAACAGGCCATTCGGCGGGGCGCTGATTACATCGGCGTCGGCCCCGTCTATCGTACCTTTACCAAGAAAAACGTCACCGACCCGGTGGGACTGGAGTACGTCGCATACACCGCCGCCCACGTGTCGATTCCCTTCGTCGCCCTGGGAGGCGTGAAGGTCCACAACGTGGCCGAAGTGCGGCGACATGGGGCCCGCTGCATCGCACTGGTGACCGAGATTGTAGGGGCGCCGGATATCCGAGAGAGGATCGAGGAGATCCGAGCCGCGCTGAAGGAAGGCGAGTCGCAAGCAGTATGAGCTACAAGACACAAATGCAAGCCGCACGACAGGGCGTAGTGACCCCACAGATGGTCGCGGTGGCGACCGCGGAGCGCATGCCGCAAGAGACGCTCCGACAGCGTATCGCCGCCGGCAAGGTGGTGATCCCCGCCAATCACCTGCATACCTCTCTTGCACCGGCCGGCATCGGTGAAGGTCTAAGCACCAAGATCAACGTCAACCTCGGTATCTCTCGCGATTGTCCTGACATCGATGTGGAGATGCGGAAGGTGGCCAAGGCTCTGGACCTGAAAGCCGACGCCATCATGGACCTCTCATGCGAGGGTGATACGCGGGACTTCCGTCGCCGGCTGGTCCAGTATTCGCCGGCCATGATCGGCACCGTTCCCGCCTACGACGTGCTGGGCTGCTACGAGCGCGAGTTCGAGGATATCACGGCCGAGGACTGGTTCGCCGTGGTGGAGCAGCACGCCCGCGATGGCGTGGACTTCATGACCATCCACGCGGGTCTGACCCGTGCCTCGTCCGAGCGCCTACGACGATCCGGGCGCATCATGAACATCGTCTCCCGCGGCGGCTCGCTGCTCTTCGCCTGGATGGAGGTGACCGGGCAAGAGAACCCCTTCTACGAGCACTACGATCGTTTGCTCGACATCTGCACCGAGTACGACGTGACCATCAGTCTCGGCGATGGCGGTCGACCGGGTTGCACGCACGACGCCACGGACGCCGTGCAGGTGGCCGAGCTAGTCACGCTGGGCGACCTGACCCTGCGGGCCTGGGAGCGCGATGTGCAGGTCATGATCGAGGGTCCCGGCCACATGCCGCTCAACCAGGTAGCGGCCAACGTGCTGCTGCAGAAGAAGCTCTGTCACGGCGCACCGTTCTACGTGCTGGGTCCCCTGGTCACCGACGTGGCCCCCGGCTACGATCATATCACAAGCGCCATCGGCGGGGCCATCGCCGCGGCGGCCGGCGCGGACTTCCTCTGCTACGTCACCCCGGCCGAACACCTACGCCTGCCTACAGTCGACGATATGAAAGAGGGCATCGTGGCCGCCCGCATCGCGGCCCACGCCGCCGATCTGGTCAAGGGCATCCCTGGAGCCCAGGAATGGGACGACCGCATGAGCGTTGCCCGCCACGACATCGACTGGGAGAAGATGTTCGCCCTCTCCATGGACCCGGAGAAAGCGCGCCGCTACCGCGAGGAGTCGCAACCTCAGGAGGACGACACGTGCACCATGTGCGGACGCCTTTGCGCCGTGCGCACCATGAACCGCGTTCTGGCCGGCACGGCCGCCGCGCCCCGCCAGGAAGACCGCTAGTGCCGTGTGAGCAATGAACTGCTGCGTACGCTCCGGATCTGACCGAGCGGTCCGATCCGACTGATCGGACTGATCCGACGTGCATCACGCGCAGCCCGAACACAATCCAGGCGCGCAATCACAAAGACAACAAGATGCTTCGAGGAGACCTAGGCGAGCATACGGAGGGCGTACAGCGGATGGCAGCAGTGAGGAGCGACGACCTAGGGACGTCGCTTGCGAAACTGCAGGATCTTCGCCGTTTGCCGACGGATGCGCGCCTTGTTCTCACGAGGCACGCGGCAGATGACCTCGTTGGCGCTTTCCTTTGGCTTTGCTGTCAACTCTCGGCACTCCCGATTCATAACGACTACGCTGGCTCCAATCACAAACGAAGGGTCCAGCGCCACTGCTCCAGACCAGCGGCCACCATCAGCAGACTTGCCCCACGCCACAGAACACGGACGTGGACCTGTGCTTCCACGTTGCCCTACTATAGCATCCAGGATACCGAATGTCAAGTGGACGGCAGGCTTGATTTTCACGATTTGGAGATTGACCACTCACATGATCCGCGTACCCTGTGGATCAGCCACTGCACGTCAACCAGGGTGATCGTTCCACGACAGACAACCAGTCCTCTTGCGATTCACACGCTGGGCAGCCGCTAACGTCCGGATCGTCGTAGCCGCTCCTCGATCTTGCGCGCTTTGCGTGCGGCTTTCCGTGCAGATCGGCGCGCCGCCATCCGCTCGCGCTCGCTGCGCGAGACGAAATGCGCGCGCCTGCGAACTTCCCCGAGCAGTCCGCTGCGCTGTACGCCGCGTCGAAATCGCCCCAGCAACTCCTCTATACTCTCTCCCTCACGCAATCTAACTTCCAACAGGCTTCCCCCTCCCATCTGTACTGATCATCGCTAGTGTTCTGTGACTGCCGAATCGAAACGTTATCGTTCCAAGCAGGCCTCTTTCCTGTCATCCTGAGCCGCAGCGAAGGATCTCCTCGTGGCTCTTATCGAGGCGCCCCGGGGGAGATTCTTCCTCGCCTCGGGCGAGTCAGAATGACAAGACAAGGCTCAGGATGACAGACGAACAGGCGCTAGTGAAATCGACGCGTCTCAGTACATCGGTAACACCGCACCAGATCCATTTCCCATCGAGCCTTGATGTCGCAGAATCGGTGCCACAGGTGCGACAAAAGTTACGGAAAGCGCAATCGAAACACGGTATCGTGAGATATGGAGTAAGGTACGACGTGGGAAGGGAGGCAGGAGATGTCCGTAACACCAAACATGAAGATATCCGAATTGCTCAAGCAATATCCGCAGCTTCTGGACGTTCTTGTCGCGCAGAGTCCGGAGTTCAAGCGTCTCAAGAACCCTTTAGTGCGCAAGGTCCAATCCCGGTTGGCGACCGTGGCCCAGGCGGCAGCTATGGCCCGGTTGGACCCAGCAGCACTGGTTCGGACGCTCAACCTCGCTATCGGCGAACCCGTTCCGGAAACGCCCTCCGTGCAACTCGCCTCGGCCGCTGGCGCTCCACCGCCGCCCTGGCTAACGACGGCCCCGGTCGCGGTCGAGCTCGACGTGCGCGAGGATCAGCGCAGAGGAGGGCAGGTGCTAACTAGCATCATGGCAGCGGTGGGTCAGGTCAAGACCGGTCAGATCTTTCGATTGCGCAACACCTTCGAGCCACTGCCGCTCTACGACGCGCTGGCGAAGCAGGGCTTTGTGCCATGGGCCCGCGAGCTTGGTCCCGAAGACTGGGAGGTGTTCTTCTTCAAGTCTGCGGATGGCACCGCACCGGCTGTGCCACGGGTGCAAGTCGAGGAAGGGGCGTCGGCTCCTTCTGAAGAAGTGCCCACGGATACCCTGACCGTCGACGTGCGCGAGCTGGTGCCGCCTCAGCCTATGCTCCGGATCATGGATGCGCTGGAAAGGCTACAGTCAGGGCAGACACTGCTCGTCCACCACGTGCGGCGGCCAGTCTACCTGTTCCCCCGACTGGACGAGATGGGCTATAGGTACCAGGTTCGGGACATCGGACCCGAGCAAGTCGATCTGCTGATAACCAAGCCGCGCTGAAATGGATCCGCATATATGAATCGTTGAGTGGTGCATTCGGCGAGTCTAGTCGACATCCATAGTGGCGGACGACTCTCGCCAGAGGCGAGTCGCCTTCGGAGACTGTCCGCCAGGGGTGGGGCGGGGGGGCGCGCCCTACCCCGCCCGTGGCGGACACGGCGGTCCGCCACTACGAAAGCGCAAAGACTTGGTCGCGCCGTTAAGGAGGAATCACCGTGGAAACCATAACCAAGGAAGTCGTGATCTCGAAGCTGAAAGAGGTATTGGATCCCCACACAGGTACAAACGTCTACGACATGGGGCTGATTCAGGATCTTGTAGTCGAGCCGCAGCACATCGCGCTGCGCTTCGTCTTGACGAGCAACTTCTGCCCGATCGGCATGCAGCTTGGCATCGCCCTCAAGCGGAAGCTGCGCGAGCTGCCCATCGAGAAGATCGACGTAAGGATTGATAACTATCTGCGGTCGAGCGAGTTGGAACAGCTCCTGGCCACCATGTAAGCAGAGGAGGTATCGGCCATGCAAATCGTACCTACCAGCCTGGTCCGTATAAGTCGCTACTACATGGTGACCGCGATCGGCTATCTGATCCTGACCTTGCTCATCGGTGTGCTGCGCGCGCTTTCCTCGATCCCGGATCCGCGGGTCCACTGGGAGCCGGCGCTGCTCGGCTGGGTCAGCTTCCCCATTTTCGGCGCCTATTACCAATTCTTCCCCACGCTACAGGGCCGCGACCTGAAGTGGGAGCGCGCGACGCTGCCCCAATTCGCCCTGGTGAACGTTGGTCTGCTAGGCATGTTCGCGACGGCCTGGATTGGCAGCCAATCGGGGCTCGCTCTGACCACGGCCATCTACGGGCTCGGTGTGATCCTGTTTGCGCTGGTGATCGTAGCCAACATCCAGCGGTCGAAGTTGAGCCTGACACTGACCTACTACACCACTTCGCTGGCCTACTTCGTCGTCGCGGTCGTCCTCTTCGCTGCTCAGACACTGGGTGCGTCGCTGCCCTGGGTCAGCCGGCCCTTTATCTTCCACGCCATCGCGCTGGGTTGGGTGATCCTCGCCATCGTGGGGGCCGAGCTCAGCCTGGTACCCATGCTACAACTCAAGGAGCTACGGCATCCCGTGCTGGCCAAACTCCAGTATGTCTTGCTCAACCTGGGTATCATCGGGATGATCTATTCGTTCGGCGTCGTCAATTTTCAGCTTGTGGCCATCTGGGGGAGCCTGGTGCTGCTGGCCCTGCTCCTATTCACGTATATCATCCTGGTCAGCCTGTTCACCGGACCCAGCCGCCTGAAGAAGCTGGATATCTCGGTCAAGTACTTCCTGGTCGGCATCGCCTACCTGCTCGCGGCCGTGGTCACCGGCATCCTCATGGCCGCCTTCGGATGGTACCAGCTCCTGCCGATCCACGTGCACCTGGCCCTGATCGGTCTCGTGACGAACACCATTGTGGGCGCCATGTACCACATTGTGCCGTTCGTGGTGTGGTGGGAGGTCTACGCGCCACGCCTGGGACTGCACGACGTCCCGCTACTGAAGCAGCTCTTCAACGAGAGGATGGCCGAGGTGCAGCTCTACGTGCTAAATGGGGCGCTCCTGATCATGTTGGTGGCGTTCGCCATCGCCAACAAGGCCCTGCTGGCGATCGGAGGAGGCATCCTCTTCGCGGCCGTGCTCAGCTACTTGTGGGAGATGCTACGGGCGGTTGGCCATCGCCGGAAGCTGCGCGAGTGGTCGCGGCAGGCGTAGCGTTGAGGAGGACTGTCACAGTGGACACAGCCCCGCTCCGATCGAAGCTGCGACTTCCTGTTCTGGTTCTTCGTTGGCCAAGCTGGACGGTTGACCACACCGTGAACGGTCGTCGCCACGCGCCGGACGTTCGCTACCCAAATGCCGAGCAATGGGCAGCGCCATGGTCAGTTACAGGGCGGCTGGTAACTGCTCTGGAGATGGTAGGTGGGGCCGAAGCGGTGGATAAAGCTCTTCTCGCGAGCATCGCGGCGCTGAAGCTCCCGGATGCACAAGGACACAAGATGCTCGACCGGCCACCCCTGCTCCTCGGCAAGTGCGCGTGCCAGCGCCATCAGTCGCCCTGGTAGCGGCTCCCCACCATCCCAGCTACCGATACTCCGCTCATGTACCGCCATGTCGATCAAATAGTGCAGACTATCCTCATCCACATCACGATTATAGCATGAAAGCGTAGGCTCAAGCTAGCGTCCAGCCGTGCGGGACTGGACATCATCGGTTTCATCAGTCAATCGTCGCCGAAGGACTCCCGAAACCGTCTGTCGACGAGCTCTTTTAGTCCCGCCTGGAATAGTTGGTAGCGACGAATAAGCTCCAGAGCCTGGGGGGTTAGCTGTGTCGTGCCGCCGCCGATGCCGCCGCTCTGGCTCTCGATCAGCTTGACGTTAAGCCGCTCCTCCATCTCCTTCACTTTGCCCCAGGCCCGGCGATAGTGAATCCCGAGTCGGTCAGCAGCCCCACTGAGCGACCCCGTCTGGCCGATGGATTCCAGCAGTTCGACACGCCAGTCGCTCAAGACCAACTCGCCGTCCAGCTCAACCCAGAATTTGGATCTCGGTTTCATGTGCACCATTGTAGCGCTTTCGGGGGCAATTGAGTAGGGGCCGGCGTTGTTCGCTCCCTCAGGGCCCATTATAATTGATCCAAGCGCCAGTCTGTTATCGATCGACCCATTCCGGCGCCAGTTCTTGTGAAACAGCGAGAGGAGATTCTCTTGGCCATACTTACGATCGTGGGACTCGGACCTGGTCCGACAAAGCATCTGACGAGCGAGGCGCGCCGGGCACTACTCCACGCGGAGCAGGTTCTTGCCATGACATCGACCCACCCATGTCTGGCACGCCTGTCCAAGCAGGGACGGCTAGAGGTTCTTCCGTCCGTCTTCTCTGCCGAAAAGTCCGACGGGGCTCTTGCGCTCAACCTTCTGGAGCAGGCCGAGCAGACCACGGGCGTCATTTACGCCACCCCGGGCGATCCGTTGCTGGACGACGCCCTAGCGCCCGAGCTGATCGCCCGGGCCAGTGCCAGAAATCTGCCCGTGCGCCTCATCCGCGGACTCAGTCTGCTGGACACCGCTCTGGCCGCCCTCGGTCTGGCTCCCGAGCCTCCCGGCCTGCAGATTGTCCGACCGGGAACCACGGACCTGGATCCCAGCCGTCCGGCGCTGGCCATTCTGCCGAGCGATGCTGAGGTCACTGCTGCGCTCCTGCGCTTCCTGACAACTATCTACCCGGGCGGTCACCGCTGCCAGCTCTTCCTTCCGTTCGCTGAACGACGGAGACGCCAGTTGCGTTCCATATACCTGTCGCAAACCGCTCAGGCTCTGGACGGACACGCTCCCGGCTACCTGCATCTGTCCCCGCTCGCGCTAGCGGATCGGCTGCAGCGGTTCGACACACTGAAGCAGATCGTTGCCATCCTGCGCTCGCCCGGTGGATGTCCCTGGGACCGCGAGCAGACACATGACTCGATCAAAGAGAACCTGCTCGAGGAAAGCTACGAATCCTTGGAGGCGCTGGACAGCGGCGATCCCGCCAAGATGTGCGAGGAGTTCGGCGATCTGCTACTGCAGATCATGCTCCATGCCCGGATGGCGGAGGAGTCCGGAGAGTTCGCCGTCGCGGACGTGATCGCCGGCATCTCCGCCAAGCTAGTGCGCCGTCATCCCCACGTCTTCGGCGACGTGACGGTCCATACGTCCCAGGATGTTATGATCAACTGGGAGAAGATCAAGCGCGCCGAGAGGATCAAGGACGCCCACATGCTAGCCAGCGTCCCGCGCCACATGCCCGCGCTGGCCTACGCCCAGGCCGTCCAGAAGCGCGTGGCACGCGTCGGCTTCGACTGGCCGGGGCTCGAAGGCGTCCTGGACAAGGTCCAGGAAGAAATCGAGGAGCTACGCGCCGCCGCCACCCAGGACGAGAAGCGACACGAGCTGGGCGATCTTCTCTTCGCCCTGGTCAACCTGGGCCGCTGGCTCGGACTGGACGCCGAAGAATCCCTCCGCCTCACCAACCAGCGTTTCTACCGCCGCTTCTCCTACATCGAAGACGCCTGCCACCAGCGCGGTCAGACCATCAGCGACCTATCGCTGGAGGAGATGGATCGGCTGTGGGAGGAGGCCAAGCGAGCTGAGATGGCGGAGGACGGGCGAAAAGGCGACAAGGGAAAAAGGCGAAAGGTGTGATGGAAAGAAGGTAGACAACGCGCTACAATTGAACTTGCAGCAGGTCAGCGTCCGCGTTCCAAGGTTCAAGGAACAGTCCCGAACCAACGCCCAGGAGCAAACAACAACAGGGGATCCGCAATGACCGCCGTCGAGAGAGACGTCCTGGAGAAGTTCAAATCCCTTTTGTCGAAACGTGTCAAGCCCCATTCGCTGGTGGTGTTTGGCTCGCGAGCGAGGGGCGACGCGACTCTGTACTCGGACATGGATGTGCTCGTCGTCGTGGACAGGTTAGATGAGGAGATCCGGGGTTACATAAGCGACAGCGCCTGGGAGGCCGGGTTTGACCACGGCATCGTCGTCGTTCCAGTCGCCTTCACCCGCGAGGAGTGGGAAGACGGGCCCGAGCGATCCTCGCTACTGGCCGAGGCCGTGCGCAGCGAGGGCATATCCCTGTGAACCCCCAGGATGTCGAGCAGTTGATTACCCAACGGCTGGAGCAGGCTCGCACTGCGCTGGACGATGCCAAGTTCCTCCTGGATGGCGGTCGCAGTTCCCAGAGCATCGTGAACCGATCCTACTATGCCATGTTCTACTGTTCGACCACACTGGTTTTGTCATTCTGAGGCGCGCACGCCGAAGAATCCGCGCCCTGGGGATACGGATTCTTCGCGCTGCGGCGCTCAGAATGACAGATAGCGTCTTCTCTGTGGTCG
>SCTZ01000114.1 GCA_004297765.1 Chloroflexota bacterium
CTACCTTGCCGCGCAAACTGATCTGGGCATCGTCAAGAGACGGCACAAATACCGAGAACGCGCCAAACTTGACAAGATGCCAACAGAGCTTAACTTGTAACCAATGCACGGCGGTCCGCCACTACGAAAGAGCAAAGGACTTGCTGGATGAAACATTCAGCCAGGGCGCAATCAGAAGGAGTGACCAAATGGAAAAGAAGGTGATCCTGCTCGTGGAGGACAATCCGGACGATGTCGCACTCACGCTGCGGGCGCTCAGGAAGAGTAACATCATGAACGAGGTGGTGGTGGCGCGCGACGGCGCGGAGGCGCTGGACTACCTCTTCGGCACAGGCACGTACGACGGACGAGACACGAGCCAGAAGCCAACTGTCGTCCTGCTGGACTTGAAGCTGCCGAAGGTGGATGGTCTGGAAGTGCTGCGCCGCGTGCGCGACGACGATCAACTGAGATCGTTGCCCGTGGTCATCCTCACCTCCTCCAAGGAGGAGCAGGACCTGACCATGGGCTACGCCCTCGGCGCCAACAGCTACATCCGCAAGCCGGTGGATTTTACCCAATTCGCCGAAGCGGTTCGGCAACTGGGCATGTACTGGCTGCTGCTGAACGAAGCGCCTTGGAGGTAGAGTGATCGGCTGGGGGGAGGAGAAATGCTTGAGCACGGACAGCGCGGCGAGACGGAGAAGATCGAGGGCGCAGCACTCCGCGTACTGATCGTCGAGGACTCGGAAGACGATGCGCTTCTGGTGATGCGCGCGCTGCGGCAGGCCGGATACGACCCCGCTTATAGGCGGGTAGATACGCGCGAAGCGATGGTCGCCGAGCTCGAAAAGGGCGACTGGGAGGTGGTCGTCTCCGACTACGTCATGCCAAGCTTTAGCGGTCTCGCGGCGCTGTCCCTTCTGAAAGAGCGCGGAGTCGACCTGCCTTTCATCGTCGTGTCGGGCAAGATCGGCGAGGAGACCGCCGTGGAGGCGATGAAGGCCGGCGCCCATGACTGCGTCACGAAGGACAAGCTGGCCCGATTGGCCCCTGCGATTCGGCGGGAGTTAAGCGAGGCGGCAGAGCGCCGGGCGCGCCAGCTCGCGGAGGAAGAACGCGCCAAGCTGGACCGCGGACTGAGGGAAGCGAACGAGCGATTGGTGCGAGCTGCCCAGGAGGCACAGGAGGCGACCGCGCGCGAGCATGCGCTTCGACAGCGTATCGCGGCAGAGCGAGCGCGTTTGGAAGCCGTGCTGCAACAGCTCCCATCAGCTGTCATGATCGCCGAGGCGCCCTCCGGAAAGCTCATCATGGGCAACGAGCAACTGGAGCGAATGTGGCGTCACCTCTTTCTCGCACCGGCGGAGATCGGAGAGTACCGCGAGTGGAAGGGTTTTCATGCCGACGGTCGACCGTACAGGCCTGAGGAATGGCCCCTGGAGCGCTCTATCCGCGGCGGTCAGACGGTCACGGACGAGGAAATCCACTTCGTTCGTGCCGATGGCACCCGCGGCACCATGAGCGTCAGCTCGGCACCCATCCGCGATGGCTATGGGCGCATAGTCGCGGGGGTCGTGGTGTTCACCGACGTAACCGAGCGCAAGAAAGCGGAAGAGGCCTTGCGCAAAACTCACGACGAGCTGGAAGCACGAGTGGGGGAGCGAACGGCCGAGCTGGCCCGAACAAACGAGGATCTGCAGCATGAGATCAGCGAGCGCCGGAAGGTGGAGCAGCTCAGAGAGGAATACATATCGCTGGTCTCCCACGATCTACGCAGCCCTTTGAGCAATATCATAGGATCTACCGAATGGCTAATGCGCACGCTCGGGCAGAAGGGCATGGAGGCGGAATCGCGCTGGGCGGCGACGGTGCTCAAGAACGCGAAGCGTATGAACTTGATGATACAAGAACTGGTGGATTCGGCGCGCCTGGAGTCGGGTCGCGCGCGGATGCAAAAGGTTCCCACCGTCCTCGGGCACCTGGTCCCCGAGCTCGTCGAGCGCGTGGGCACATTAGAGGATCGAAGCCGTATTCGAGTAGAAGCGGACGAACCGATGCCATCGGTGCTGGTCGATCCTGAGCACATCGAGCGAGCCATCGTGAACTTGCTCACCAACGCCCTGAAGTACTCGCCCGCCGAGAGTCCGGTGGTCATGCGCGTGGCGCGGCGGAACAACGACGTGCTAGTCACGGTGACCGACCAGGGCGTGGGCATCCCCCCGGAAGACATCCCGCACCTCTTTCAGCGCTACTATCGGAGCAAAACGGCGGTCACTCAGGAAGGGCTGGGACTGGGACTATACATCGCCCGCCTCATCGTGGAGGCGCACGGCGGCCGCATCTGGGTGGAGAGCGAGCTGGAGAAGGGGTCGACCTTTGGTTTCGCTTTGCCTCTTGGCTAGCGGAAGTGCGGGCTAAACCCTGGCAGCATCGTCTTATGCCAATTGTCCTTGATCGCATCCTGTTATCCACCGTCCGCCCGCCGCTAAAGCGAGCGGGCTGAGGCAACGAAGCCCCTTCCAAGGGGCTGGGCGCGGTACTCAGCCCGCCTCGGCGGGCTTTGTTGACTCAGCCCAGCGGCTTCAGCCCTGGGCGTTCAACGGCGGTACGTCAGCAACTCAGGATAAAGGCAAACACAATCGGTATTAGTCGGCCCCCTTCGTCATCGCCGCGGGTTTATGCTACAATGGCGCAGCGGAGGTTAAGAGGCGTGAAGTTCGGCGTCATCGTCTTTCCCGGAACCTGGAGCGATCGTGACTGCTACCACGTGCTGAAGGAGATCTACGGCCTGGACGTAGACTACGTTTGGCACAAGGAGCAGGACCTGAGCGCATACGATTGTGTTATCCTGCCAGGCGGCTTCTCCTATGGCGATTACCTGCGCTGTGGGGCCGTCGCTCGTTTTTCGCCGGTCATGGAGGGTGTGAAGCGCATGGCCGACGAGGGGAAGCTGGTCTTCGGCATCTGCAACGGCTTCCAGATTCTCTGCGAGGCCGGTCTGCTGCCCGGCACCCTCATCGTCAACAACCATCTGCAGTTTCGCTGCGCCTGGTCCAACCTGAGGGTCGAGCAAAACAATACACCCTTCACTTCGGCTTGCCGACCGGGGCAGGTCATCGGCGTCCCCATCGCGCACGGACAGGGCAACTACTTTGCAGAGCCCGGCGTACTCAGCGCGCTGGAGAGCGAGGGCCGCGTGGTCTTCCGCTACGCCACGGCCACCGGCGAGGTCACATCCGCGGCCAATCCGAACGGCTCCCTGAACGGGATCGCGGGCATCGTCAACGCGCACCGGAACGTGCTGGGCATGATGCCCCACCCCGAGCGCTGCAGCGAGGCCTTGCTGGGCGGATCGGACGGCCGCTTTATCTGGGATTCCATCCTGCGCCACCTAGCCCCCACCCCGTAGTGGCGGACGGCTCTGTCCGCCACGGGGCGGGGGGCAAACGTCCGCCTCAAGGAATTGCCCGGTGTGCGGCAAAGACGGATCGTGGGCCGACTGATAGTACCGAGGGCAGGCGCACTCGCAGAGGCGGGCGCGACCCCGCCCCACCCCGTGGCGGACAGAGCCGTCCGCCACTACGTTAGAGTTTCGCCATCGGCCTGGGAGTTTGAGCATGCCTACCAAGGTAGACAAGAAGATTCTGGACGAGATAGCCCTCTCGCCCGACGAATACGATCTGATCGAGCGGCGGCTGGGGCGTGAGCCCACGCCCGTCGAGCTGGGCATATTTGGCGCTATGTGGAGCGAGCACTGTGGGTACAAGCACAGCAAGCCGCTTCTGCGCCTGTTTCCGACCACCGGCGAGCGCGTCCTGATCTCGCTGGGCGAGGAAAACGCCGGGGTCGTGGACATCGGCGACGGACAGGCCGTGGTGATGAAGATCGAGTCGCACAACCATCCTTCGGCCATCGAGCCGTTTCAAGGGGCTGCGACGGGCGTCGGCGGCATCATCCGCGACATTTTCACCATGGGTGCCCGGCCGATCGCCCTGCTGAATTCGCTGCGCTTTGGTCCTCTGGACGATTCGCGCAACCGGTTCCTGTTTAACGGCGTGGTGGCCGGCATCGCGGCCTACGGCAACTGCATGGGACTTCCCACCGTGGCGGGAGAGGTCTACTTCGACCCAACCTACACCCAGAACCCACTCGTCAACGCCATGTGCGTTGGGCTTGCACAGGCCGGTAGCCTGATCCGGGCCAGGGCGGCGGGCGCCGGGAACTCCCTGCTGCTGGTCGGCGCGGACACCGGCCGCGACGGCATCCACGGGGCCACCTTCGCCTCGGTCGAGCTGGACGACGCCTCCGAGGAGCGCCGACCAGCTGTCCAGGTCGGCAACCCCTTCATGGAGAAGCTGCTCATGGAGGCTTGCCTGGAGTTGCTGCACACCGACTACGTCGTCGGCATGCAGGACCTGGGAGCGGCCGGGCTCACCAGCTCCATCGTGGAGTGCGCGGACAAGGGCGGCAGCGGAGTAGAGATCGACGTGTTGAAGGTGTCTCGCCGCGAGCGCGGCATGACGCCGTACGAGATCATGCTCTCCGAATCGCAGGAGCGCATGCTGGTCATCGTCAAGCAAGGTTACGAAGACAAGGTGAAAGCCGTCTTCGATCGCTGGGACCTGCACTCCGACGTGATCGGACACGTGACCGACGACGGCATGGTGCGCGTGCGGGAAGGCGATAAGGTCGTGGCGAATCTACCCGCGGAGCTGCTCACCTCGCCCCCCACTTATACCCGCGAAGTGATCAAGCCTGCCTGGCTGAGCAAGCTGCAGACGTTCTCGTTTCGCAGGCTGCCGGACATCCAGGCCGAGCCAAAGCACGGCGCGAAAGAATCGTGGGGGCTGAGCCAGTCGGATAGCATCAAAAGCGAGCGCTCAGCAAACCAGATTCTGCTGCGTCTGCTGGCCAGCCCGACCATCGCCAGCAAAGAATACGTCTACCGCCAGTATGACCACCAGGTGCTGACCAATACCGTGGTCGCGCCCGGCGCGGACGCGGCCGTGCTGCGCATCAAGGGCACTCGCAAGGCCATCGCCCTCACCACCGACTGCAACGGACGGTTCTGCTACCTGGAGCCACAGGCCGGCGGCGCGATCGCCGTGGCCGAGGCCGCGCGCAACCTGGTATGCGTGGGCGCCAAGCCCCTGGCGGTGACCGATTGTCTCAACTTCGGCAACCCCGAGAAGCCGGACATTTACTACCAATTGGACCAGGTCGTGCGCGGCATGGCAGAGGCCTGCCGTACCCTGGACACACCGGTTATCAGCGGCAACGTCAGCCTGTACAACGAGACCAACGGCGAAGCCGTGCATCCAACCCCCGTCGTGGGCATGGTAGGCTTGATCGACGACCTCGACCGGATCTGCCGCCCTGCCTTCCAACAGGAGGGGGACTTCGTTCTCATGCTCGGCGGCGCGCCTTCGCGCGGCGCGGACGACGCGGCCCTGGCTGGCAGCGAGTACGCCTCCCTCGTCCACGACAAGCTGGCCGGACGGCCCCAGATCGACCTGGATCTGGAGAGCCGGCTGCAAAGCTGCTGTCTGCAGGCCATTCACCAGAGACTGATCAAATCAGCCCATGACTGCGCGGAAGGCGGCTTGGCCGTGGCTCTGGCCGAGAGCTGTATCGCCGGCCACATCGGCTTCAAGGATTGGTCCTTGGCCTGGGACGGACGAAACGACGCGGCCCTCTTCGGAGAAGCCCAGTCGCGCATCATCGTCTCCCTTGCGCCCGGCATGGTGAGCAAGATGATCGATCTGGCTCGCGCTGCGCGTGTGCCGGTGACCAAGCTGGGCACCGTCGGTGGCGATCGGCTTGTGATCGAGGGACACATCGATCTCTCAGTGCGAGAGCTAGAGCAAGTGTGGCGGAGCGCGCTGGAGTCCGCTGTCCAGGCATCGTGATCCCACGGCCGCGGCATTCCTCCTGACAGACCCCAGGGCTATGCGTTCTCCGCGCGCCTCGTATCACGGCCAGCCCACCCGGGGCTGAAGCCGCCGGGCTGAGTCAACGAAGCCGGCTAGAAGCCGGCTGAGCACGGCACCCAGCCCCCTTCGAGGGG
>SCTZ01000115.1 GCA_004297765.1 Chloroflexota bacterium
AGAAAGCCAGCGACGTAGCCATCCCTGTTCTCCTGATCCGCTAGCGGATCAGGAGAACAGGGAACTAGTGCGAGTCGTGATCCAGAAGCCTGAGGCAAAGGTGTTTCCGGGCGTGGAGCTGGTCTTTTCGGAGAAATGGACCCAATAGGGCTGGGGATACGCCCGAGACCGACCAAGAGTCTGTGAGAGAAGGAGTAGAATGCAGGACGGGATTAAGATAGCTGTAACCGGTGATGCTATCATTCATGGTCGGATATCGGTATACAAGGACGAGAGATTTCTTTCGCTCGTTCAGATTCTTCGTGATGCCGACGTTGCCTATACCCATTTAGAGGCCCTTCTGCACAACTATGATGGACCAGAAGTGTACCCGGCTGCCGAAGCCGGTTGGAATGCATTGGCTTCCCCGCGCTACGTGGCTGGCGAACTCAAATGGGCTGGTGTTGACATTGTATCGACTGCCTCCAATCATTCCCTGGATTATTCGTATGGTGGCATGATGTCCACCTGGGAGGCCTTGGATGACGTCGGTTTACCGTACGCTGGCACGGGAAAAAACCTGGGCGATGCGCGGGCTCCAGTCTATCTGGACACGGAAAAGGGCAAGGTGGCTCTTATATCGATGTGTTCGAGCTTCACCGGTTGGGCCCGAGCTGGCGAACAGAGACGGGATATCAAAGGGAGACCTGGTCTGAACCCCCTGCGTTTTTACCACGCGATTGATGCGGAGACCCTTCAGACGCTACAGCACCTGGCCAAGAAGTTCGGGTGGTGGGTGGTGCAGGTTGGAGATGAGTGGCTGTTCAGCCCTGCAGGTCTACACATGGCGATTCGTCGGTTTGTTGTGCGGGATCAGCCGGGAGTCACACCGATCGTCGATGAGGATGATGCGGAAGGCAACCTACGGTCAATCAAAGAAGCTAGAAGGCAGGCTGATTGGGTGATTGTGCATCTGCACAATCATGAGTGGGATGCGGACAAGGGACTGAGCGTGCCACCTAAATTCGTGCCTCCCTTTGCTCGGGCCTGTATTGATGCCGGAGCAGACGTGTTTGTCGCTGAGGGCAGTCATAGTCTGCTGCGGGGGATGGAGATCTACAAGAACAAGCCAATCTTCTACGATCCGGGTGATTTCTTCCGAGGGATTGGCAGAGTGACAAGAGTTCCCTCCGATTTCTTTTTTATGCCGGGGCTGGGAGAAAAGGCACGCAGCTGGCAGGCCACACCCATGGATGGCATAGAGGCCGCCGGCATACTACAGAATGGACCATTTAACCCGCCTGGTGGTAACTTTTCTGGTCGAGTCCCGGGCAGTGTACTTGCCGTTTGTTCTTTCGGAGACGATAGGAGCTTGACCGAGGTTAAGTTGTACCCTGTAGCGCATCTTCCGGGACCCTCCTCACGGCGTGGCCTCCCCCTGCTGGCCGAGCCTGAGGCAGGTAAGGAATTGATTGACTACCTGTCAGACCTATCTACTCCTTTTGGCACTACGGTGGAGTTCAAAGATGGGGTAGGTTTGGCCAGACTAACTGAGGTCCGGTCATGAACAGTTGACCGCGCTGGCATGCACAGCAGCGCGGTTGCCCCTCACTATGAAATTGCAGACTCCAAGTGCGGAGGCAATTTCATGGCAGATGAAAGCTCAATGCTCGTCACGCTGATCGCACTTGTGGACTTCGTTCCAACGATACATGGGATCGCCGATGTCCGGGCCGTCAACGCGTCTGTGGACGCGTGGCTCCACTCGCCCAACGACGAAGAAGATGGCCGTCCAGAAGTAAAGGGAAAGGTTAGACAGCGTGAAAACTCTGACTGATGTGCAGAAGAACCCAAGACGGTTCCATATCCCCGTATCCTTCCCTTGGGCAATTGTCCTGTTGGGGACCATGCTCCTTTTGATTAGGGATTCGAATCCTAACACCTTTGTAGTCATCTTCAAACCCATTTCCGAAGAATTTGGCTGGAGCAGGGCTGCAGTGTCCGGCGCTATAGCCCTGCGCTCCTTAGTAACTGGGTGTCTTGCATTGGTCATGGGCTACTTTGCTGACCAATACGGGCCGCGCAGGGTCCTCCTGCCCAGCTTCTTGTTGGCAGGCGTAGGCTTCCTAATGTACGGCAGCATCACCAGTATGTGGCAGTTATACCTCGTACAAGGCCTAATTATGGGCATTGCCATGTCCTCATCATATGTCGTGGTGATGTCAACTGTGGCAAAGTGGCACAAGAAGCCCGGTCTTGCCCTCGGTATAGCCGCAGCTGGTATCGGACTAAGCTCAATCGTTTTCCCCCCGCTAGCAACCACGCTGTTGGAGTCTATGAGCTGGCGAGAAGTGTCGATTGTGCTGGGGATGATTACTTTTGTCGTTGCAGTCCCGATGTCAATAGTCATGATCGACCCCACTTCAATGAAGGAGCAACGCATCGCGAAACCTGACGAGCACAGGAACCCTTTTGCATTTTGGGGTAAACTGCCTGGACTTCTGAGAAACAGGATATTGCTGGCAATAGTCCTAGCATTCTTTCTAATGTACGCTGCTGGCATTATGTTATCTATCCACCTGATAAACTACATTACCGATATTGGCGCTAGCCCTTTGTTGGCGGCTGCGATGATGAGCGTGATGGGAATCGCTAGCGTCATCGGCCGTCTGGGGATGGGAGCTATTTCCGACAAGATCGGAACCAGGGCTGATACAGCGGTGTGTTGTACGTCTGTTGCCCTATCGCTAATACTGTTAATGATGAAGATACCGGCATTGATGTGGATAGCGGTTGTCCTGTTTGGTATAGGGTTTGGCGGCTATTCACCACTAACACCAGCAATCATGGCAGAATATTTCGGTCGGAAGAACCTATCGACACTGACGGGAGCAATCGCCACGGGGGCGGTCTTCGGCAATGCATTAGGCGCCTGGATGGGAGGATTCATATTTGACGTCACCAATAGCTATTTCTGGGCGCTGGCTCTGTCAGCCGCTATCACCATTGTCGCCCTGGCAATTGTATTGCGTTTGCCGTCTGCACGAGAGTCCAGAGCAAAGGGGCTGTCCCTGCTGGAGTAAGAGGGAGATGGTCAATTATTCGTCACTGCCAGGCTTCGAACTCAGCGTAAAGTGAAGCATCAGATAGCCCGGTCGAGGGCCGGTCGGGGGCAATTCCTGGCGTCAAATGCGTTTCTGTCACGGTGGTGGCGCTGAAGGGGAAAAGGGTCTGATAAGTTCTAGGGGAACTGAGCTATTACGGAGGGAGAAGATGCAACTAAAGGGACAGGTAGCAGTAGTAACCGGAGCAGGCGCCGGAATAGGCAAAGTCATCGCTTTGACTCTGGCTCGGGAAGGTGCCTCGGTAGTGTTAGTCGGTCATCACATAGAGAATGTCGCAAAGGCGGCTGAGGAAGCAGGAAGGTTCAGTAAGTGTGTGGCCAAGAAGGCCGACGTTTCGAGTCTGGACGACGTAACACAAGCGTTTAAAGAGATAGTAGAGGAATTCGGTCGGATAGATATTCTGGTAAATAATGCTGCCAAGTTCATGAATCGTGTACCTCCCGAGGACTTGACCATCGAAGAATGGCGGCGGGTCATAGAGGTTAATCTGACGGGAGCTTTCCTCTGCGATCAGGCAGCGGGTAGTGACATGATTAAGAACAAGAATGGTAGAATTGTTAACATCTCTTCTGCCGGTGGGCACGCAGCTGTACGTAATAACTCCGCCTATGACGCCAGCAAGGCAGGGATGATGTCGTTAACGAAGAGCCTGGCTGTAGAGTGGGGAAAACACAATATCAATGTAAACTCGGTAAGTCCAGGTATGACTATAACTCCCCGCATTGAAAGTAGAAATACGCCGGAATCGATGAAGAGTCGAGAAAAGAACATACCTCTCGGAAGGGCCTGTACGTCTGAGGATGTCGCCAACGCGGTGGTCTTCCTTGTGACTCCTGCTTCGGACAAAATCACTGGCGTGGATATCAAGGTTGACGGAGGTTTGTTGGCTATGCATCCCGGCTGGGTTTGAAAGACTTATGGGTCGTTGTGTCCTGGCAGGTTTTGGAAAAAAGTCTGTTCGGGGAGGAGCCAGAATGCACGGCAGGACAAAGGGACTATTCTTGGTGCCCATCCTAGTGGCGATACTTCTCGTTGGGGCGCTCGGAGGTGGTTGCACTTCAAACACACCTGCTACCTCCGGTAGACCCACGACTTCTACGTCGGCATCGCCATCCGGTGCCGAACAACCGACGGGTGAGCTGAAGATTGCCACGGGTAACCTTGGGAAGGAAATGTTGGATCCAACTCTCGATGCCGGCAGTTCCGACAAAGCGATGAGGACTCTCATGTTCGACTTCCTAGTAGGATCCACCGTCGATGGTCAGCTCTCCAAGGATTACGGCCTGGCGCGTGACTGGAAGGTACAGCAGAGTGGCAACTCCTCCGTGTACACGTTCGACCTGCGCCAGGGAGTCAAGTTCCATGACGGGACCGAGGTCGCAGCCGAGGATGTGAAGTTCAGCTTGGAATATTTCACGCGTAAGGAGAGCTCGACCGTTTATGCCGCGCCGCTCAGAGACGCGATTGACCGAATCGAGGTCCCCTCGCAGTATCAAATGGTCGTGTATACCAAGATGCCGTATGCCTTCCTCCTTACCGACCTCTCCTCTCTCGGTTATGTGGAGGGCATAGTGCTGCCCAAGGCCTACATTGAAAAGAACGAGACGGACTACTTCAACAAGAACCCGATCGGCACCGGGCCCTATAGATTCAGGGAGCAAAAACGGGGCACGAGTATAACGTTCGAAGCCATCGACTACAGACACTGGCTTCAGCAGCCCAGGTACAAGACGGTGACCCTTATGTTGGTTCCTGAGGAGTCGACCCGCATCGCTATGCTCAAGACGAAGGAGGCGGATGTCATTGACTCCGTCAGTAGGGCCAATATCTCGTCTTTAGAAACAGCCGGGCTTTGGGTCGTCTCGAAGAAAGGCAATCTGGTGGTAACTGTACAGCTGGGTCAAACGTGGGACGAAGGCACTTATCTGCACGATGTCAGGGTCAGGGAGGCTCTAAATCTGGCCGTAGATCGGCAGGCAATCTTGGACCAGGTTTTCAAGAAGGCGGGCAGTGTAACTGGAAGTAGTTATTACGGCAGTTGGGCCTATGGCTATAGGCCGATGCCTCTATATGACTATGACCCGGCCAAGGCGAAATCCCTGCTTGAGCAGGCGATCAAGGACAAGGGGTGGAGTAAGGTGGAACTTACGTTCCACTCCTTTGACCGCCCTGGCGTACCCGAGTTGCCGCTGGTCGCCGAGGCTATGGCTGGTGAGTGGCAGAAGACGTTTGGGGACCTTATCAACGTGCAAGTCGTGCCTCTGGACTTCGCGGTTGTCCGGCAGAGGCTGGTAGGTAAGAAAGCTCCGAATAGTCTAGCTTTTGTCAGCATCGCCAACAAGCTTACCTGGAACTCCACACAGCGGACTTTTTTCGTTCCCGGAGGATTGTTTACCCTGGCCACGACGCCGGACCTTACGGCGTTACTCGACAAGCTGCAGGGAGAGCTAGATATGGACAAGGTGGGGCAGCTCCAGAATCAGTCAGCCAGATACATACGGGATAATCACTTTGCCGTGCCACTATTCGAGTTAGATGAGCTTCAGTCCGCCGACCCGAAGAAGGTACCACAGTGGGACATGGGCAAGTTCGTACAAGACCCGAACTACCGTGACATAATGGTGCGGGGGCGGGCGTATCCGGCCCAATGACGGGGTTTCCAGCTAAGGAAACGGGGGCGATTCCACCATGGTGGACGAAAGAGACTCGAGCCGGGAGACGAAGTGGTTTTATGGGGAACGCGCTACAGTCGGCATTAGGCAACTCCTGATGAAGAACATGAACGGCCGATACATCTGCGATAGGGAGGAGTCCTTCTCTACAGTCATGAAGATGACCCCCGATGGTGTGACGGTCTGCCGCGGCAGATGTTGAAAGATGCTTCCCCCTGAGACAGGGTTGAGATTCGTCACTCAGGATGGGAGGAGTGAAGACCTGGAGGCGGGCACCATTGTCATAGCCGCTGGGATGCGCCCATATGAAGAGTTCCGCCACAGCCTGGAAGGGTGGGGCAAGGAGTTGCATACTGTGGGCGACTGCGTGAAACCTCGCGACGTTGTGTCAGCCGTGGACGGAGGCTTCGCGGCTGGCCGCAAGGTGTGGCTCTCTCAGAGAGAAGAACACTGCAAGCCACTAGCCTGGCAGGTCTGGTGGTCGACAGGGCCACAGGGGCATTCCTCGAGTGATTTCTTGCGAAGAAGGACTAGCAGCGTCGATGTTTGACCACAACGGTTATGCCGGACAGATCCTGCAAGTGGATTTATCGTCCGGCGAGGTTAGCCATGTTTCCACCGATACCTACGCCGACAGGTTTATTGGCGGTCGCGGTCTGGCCGCCAGGATGTATTGGGATGTCGTGCCATCTCAAGCTAAGGCCTTCGACCCGGAGAACTGCCTGATCTTCGCCACCGGCCCTCTGACCGGTTTTCCCGGCGTCGGAAGCTCGCGCGTTCAGATATGCTTCAAATCGCCGGCCAGTTCTCCCGAGCATTTCAGCTACTGCAATGTCGGCGGCTTTTGGGGCGTCGAGTTGAAGTTTGCCGGCTACGATGCTCTCCTCGTGCGGGGGGCGTCCGAGAAGCCGGTCTACCTATACATCGCCGACGACGCCATAGAGGTGAGAGACGCCTCGCGATTCTGGCAGCAGAGTGCAATTGGGGTGAGAGAGGCCTTGAAAGCTGAGCTGGGTAGCGATGTGAGGATCATCGCCACCGGTGCCGCCGGGGACAACCGCGTCACCTTGGCCAGCCTTCTCGCCGACGGCAATTCCAGCGGTGGGGCGGGCGCTGGTGCGGTGATGGGGTCCAAGAAGCTGAAAGCCATTGCCGTGCGGGGCAGTGGAAAAGTGCAGGCGGCCGATCCCCGCAGACTAAAAGACCTAGTCGAGCGAGTGCGTGTCCTCAAGCGATTTCCAGAGGGCGCCCTGGCCGACTTCCGGGCCGAGGGGTCGAGGTGGCGGCGTAATGTATGCTTTGGCTGCAACCTCTGCAATTTAAGAGTTGCCTATGCGGCTGAGGATGGCAGCTGCGGGAAGTTCGCTTGCCAGGCGTCGGTGTTCTACAGCCCTCACGTTTTCGGACTCGGAAAGGATATGGTCCTCGCTGAGTTAAATAAGAGAAGCAGCAGCAACGTAAACTGGGAGGTACCCTTCCAGGTCACCAAGCTATGCAATGAGTATAGCCTCGATACGTTGGCCTTGGAGGCCATGCTCGAGTGGCTGGTGCGCTGCTTCCACGCTGGCATCCTGACCGAGGAGAACACGGGGCTGCCGCTGTCGAAAGTAGGTAGCCTGGAGTTCATGGACTCCCTGGCACGAAAGATCGCTTTTCGCGAGGGGATCGGCGACGTTCTGGCTCACGGTACCACCAGAGCCGCAGAGATAATCGGGCAGGGTTCGGCCGACCTGATTAAGGATTCCCTCATAAAATCGGACCAGACGGGTCTCTACGGCCCGCGCATGTACATCTCCACCGGCCTCCTCTACATGGTGGAGCCACGCGTGCCGATCCAGCAATTACACGAAATCAGCCGCCTCGTCCTCTCGTGGAACAAGTGGCGCGTTGGGGCAAAAGGCGCCTTTGTGTCGACTTACTTGCTGCGACAAATCGGCACGCGGTTGCTTGGCAGTGAGCTGGCCGTCGATTTTTCCACCTACGAGGGGAAAGCACTGGCGGCCAAGATGGTCCAGGACCGGGAGTACGCCAAGGAATCCTTGATCCTCTGTGACTGGGCCTGGCCCATTGTGTTTGGCCAAAGCACGGAGGACCACTTTGGCGACCTGACCCTGGAGCATCAAATCTATGAAGCGGTGACCGGAGTGGAGACGGACGAGGAAGGTCTCCTCAGATTTGGCGAGCGAGTGTTCAATATGCAGAGGGCTGTTCACGCTCGCGAGGGACATCTCGGTCGGAATTCCGATCGGCTGCCCGAGGCGTACTTTGCCAGCCCGTTAGAGATGCAATATAGCATCTCTGGGAACTGGGCGCCTGGCAGGGATGGCGAGCCGTTTCAGAAGACCGGGGCAGTGGTAGACCGGGAGAAGTTCGAGGCCCTCAAGACCGAATTCTACGGTTACCGGGGCTGGGATCCAGAGACCGGGCTTCAGACCCGCGCCAGGCTGCGCGAGCTAGAGCTGGAAGACGTGGCCACCGAACTGGCCAGGTGGGGCGCCATTGTCGAGAGCTAACGCGCTGTGGAAAGCGGCTATTGTCCGTTGAACCCGACGGGACAAACAAGGGAGGACAACAGCGTACGATTCGAGTGGGTGAACAGCAGAAGAAGTGAATGTCTTGCGGAGTCCGGTGCGCTGGAGGATCTCGCCAAGGAGCTGGGGATCAGGGCTCAAGCTTCTTGAGGCTGGGATGGGGGATATCCTGCTGTACGTCGGGGGTATGCTCTCGACAGATCCGGAGGAGTTTGAAGCCACCAAGGAATTGTTCCTCGACATGGGGTTTGACCGCGTGTATCCCCATGGCACGAAGCCGGGGACCGCCATCGCTGATCTCGAGAAGGACCCGGAAGTGCGGTCAAAAAAGGAATGGACTCGCGAACCGTCAACTCCGATTTCTATTTATGCCGGGACTGAGATGGCATTCAGACAGACGTCAGGCTGCACCGATGGATAGCATTGAGGCCGCCAGCATACTACAGAATGGACCATTTAACCGGCCTGGTGGTAACTTTTCTGGTGGAGTCCCGGGCAGTGTACTGGCCGTTTGTTCGTTCGGAGCCAATAGCGGCCTGACCGAGGTCAAGTTGTACCCTGTTGCGCATCTTCCGGGACCCACCTCACGGCGTGGACTCCCCCTGCTGGCCGAGTCTGAGTTAGGGAAGGAACTGCCGGATTACCTGTCAGAGCTATCTACTCCTTTTGGCATTGCGGTCCACCCGCCGGCGCACGCCGGATTCTGCTCACACTTCGACCGGCACTTGTAGACCGTATACAAATGCCCCCGATGCCTTACCGTCAGTATTGTTGTGACGGCCGATTGACAGCGCGGAAGGCGGGGCACTATCCTTGGAGAAAATGTTCGTTCGGGGAGGAACCAGTTTGCTCTGCAGAAGCAAGGGTCTATTCTTGATGCCCATCATGGTGGCACTACTTCTCGTTGGGTCGTTCGGAGGTGGTTGCACTACAAACACACCTGCTACCTCTGGCAAACCCACGACTTCTACGTCAGGATCCCCGTCCGGTGCCAAACAATCGACGGGTGAGCTAAAGATTGCCACGGGTAACCTTGGGAAGGAAATGCTGGATCCGACTCTCGATGCTGGCAGTGCCGACAAACAGATAAGAACTCTAATGTTCGACTATTTGGTAGGGGCCGGCGTCGATGGACAGCTTTCCAAGGAATATGGCCTGGCTATGGACTGGAAGGCACAGCACAGTGCCACCAACTCCGTATACACGTTCGACCTGCGCCAGGGGGTCAAGTTCCATGACGGGACCGAGGTCACAGCCCAGGATGTGAAGTTCAGCCTTGAATACTTTGCGCGTAAAGAGAGCGCGACCGTCTATGCCGCGCCGCTCAGAGACGCGATAGACCGGATCGAGGTGCCTTCGCAGTATCAAGTGGTTGTCTATACCAAGAAGCCCTACGCCTTCCTCCTTACCGACCTGTCCTCTCTCGGTTTTGTGGAGGGCATAGTGCTGCCTAAGGCCTACATCGAGAAGAACGGCACGGATTACTTCAACAAAAGCCCGATCGGCACGGGCCCCTACAAATTCAAGGAGCAGAAACGGGGCACGAGTATAACGTTCGAAGCCATCGCCTACCAACACTGGCTTCAGCAGCCCAAGTACAAGACGGTGACCTTCATGTTGGTTCCCGAGGAGTCTACCCGCATCGCCATGCTCAAGACGAAGGAGGCTGATGTCGTTGACGCGGTTAGCAGGTCCAACCTCGCGTCGGTGCAGTCCGCCGGGTATACAGCCTTCTCCAAGAAAGCCAGCATGATAATTAACATAAATCTTGGTCAGACCTGGGACCAAAGTAGTTATCTCAATGATGCCAGGGTGAGGGAAGCCTTGAACCTGGCCATAGACCGACAAGCGATGCTGGACCAGATTTTTAAGAAGGCAGGCAGCATAACTGGAGACGACTATTACGGCAGTTGGGCCTATGGCTACAAGCCGATGCCTCTTTATGACCATGACACGGACAAGGCGAAAACCCTGCTTGAGCAGGCGATCAAGGATAAGGGGTGGAGCAAGGTGGAACTTACGTTCTACTCCTTTGACCGCCCGGGCGTACCTGAGCTGCCGCTAATAGCCGAGGCTATGGCTGGGATGTGGCAGAAGGCGTTTGGAGATATTATCAGCGTGAAGATCGTGCCTGTGGATTTCGCGGTTGTCCGGCAAAGCGCGATTGACAAGAAAGTCCAGAATAGTCTCTTTTTTGTCGCCATCGCGAATAGGCTTTTCTGGACTTCCACACAGCGGTCTGTCTTCCGCACCGGAGGGCTATACATCCTGGCCAACCCGCCGCAGCTTGAAGGGCTAATCGACAAGGCGGCAGCAGAAACAGATATGGACAAAGCAGGGCAGTTCCAGGCTGAGACAGCCAGATTTATTCGGGATAATCACTTTGTCGTGCCACTATTCGCGCTGGATGACGTTCAGGCTGCCAACCCGCAAAAAGTCACCCAGTGGGATATGGGAAAGTTCGTATACGACCCGAACTATCGTGACATAACCGTACGGGGGCGGGCGTATCCAGCCAAATGACGGGGTTTCAGACCTCAGCCAGCTTCCGTAGCTTCAAGCACGGAAGTCCGGTTTCGCGCGTCTGGAGGCGGAACATTCCACTCTACAAAGGCATCTGCCTAAGCACCAATTGGTCTTGGGGTTAGCCGAGAACTGGAGAGAAGGATCTACGATATGGCAGACAAAGCAGCCAAGATGACAGAGGCAGCAATCACGCCCGAGATGATTGCGGAGATGCGCGCCAAGGAAGGGCTTAAGGTACGCACAGAGACATCAACGCACAATGAATATGCAACCCGGCTGGCAATCCTGAAGTTCGTCGAGGGCATCGGCGATGTCAACCCCCTCTGGACTGATGAAGGGTACGCCGCGAAGACGCGCTACGGCAGCATCGTCGCCCCACCCTCATTCCTGTGGTCCTGCTTTTCCCACGTGCAGATGGGTTGGAAGGGTTTGGGGGGCTTCCACTCCGGCTGCGACATAGAGTTTTGCAGACCGATCTACCTGGGCGACAAGATAACGCCGGAGTGCGTGTTCAGCTACTTCGAGGGGCCCAAGTCCAGCGAATTTGCCGAGGAGATGGTCATCGACCACTGGGACAACAAGTACTGGAACCAGCGGGGCGAGCTCGTTGCGAAGTACCACTGGTGGATAATCCGGGTCGCTCGGAGCAAGGCCAAGGGCAAGGGTAAGTACAGCAAGCTTGAGCTCCCCCACCCCTGGAAGGAGGAGGAACTCAAGAAGATAGAGGAAGAGGTACTCGCCGAGGAGGTAAGAGGCTCAACGCCGCGCTACTGGGAGGATGTGCAGGTTGGTGATGAACTCAGGCCGGTGGTGAAGGGCCCACTCGGGCTTACGGATGAGGTGGCGTATTTCATCGGCGGAGCCACGCCAATTCCCCGGTTAATGGCTCACGGTGCCGCGCTACGGCAGTATCGCGCCCATCCGGCCTGGTCATTCAGAGACCCGAATACCGGAGCCCTGGAGCCAATCTTCGCAGTCCACTACAACAACCAGGCGGCCAATGCTATGGGACTGCCCCTGGCTTATGATGTCGGTCTACAGAGACATTGCTGGGGAATTCACCTGCTTACCAACTGGATGGGTGATGAGGGCTGGGTGAAGAAAAGCCATACCGAATACCGGCGGTTTAACTACTTCTCTGATGTGGTCTGGATTAAGGGAACGGTCGCCAAGAAATACATTGATGAAGATGGCGATTATTGCGTTGACATTGACCGGCATGCCGTAAACCAGAGGGGAGAGGATATTATGCCCAGTAGTGCCACGGTGGCACTACCGTCCCGAGAAAAGGGTAGCTCGCCTCTTGACAAGAGACTGAGATAGGAGAGATAGATGGACTCATTGCCTGAGATAGCTGGGAAGCAGAAGGAATGGGAGGAGACCGCGGTCAGTCCATCGCTCGAAACATCTCCCGAAAGGGAGATCGTATCGGATCTGCCAAAGCAGCGATTATATACGCCTCTCGATGTCGAAAACCTTGACTATGTCAAAGACCTTGGCTTCCCCGGAGGCTACCCATATACCAGGGGAACTCATCCGACCATGTTTCGCAGCCGATTGTGGGGGATGGCCCAGTACTCAGGTTTTGGAACTCCAGAAGACACTAATAATCGCTTTAAGGTTCTTCTCAAGGCCGGACAAGCTGGGGTAAGCATCGCCTGCGATCTGCCAACCCAGCTCGGCTACGATTCGGACGACCCAATCGCCGGGTCGGACGTCGGCGTGATGGGGGTGGCCTGCCCTTCTTTGAGGGAAGTGGAGACCATGTTTGACGGCATCCCAATGGACAGGGTTCGCATATTGGGCTCAACCTCCCATCCCCATATTGTCCTCTGGTCAATGTACATGGCGGCCGCGGAAAAGCAGGGAGTTTCTCCCCATCAGCTCTCGGGCAATGTCGTCAGTGACTGTCTCCAGGAATACCTCGGCAGGGGTGCCTACATCTTCCCGCCTCGAGGAGCGATGCGACTAAGCCTAGACTTTATCGAATATGGGGTTAAGAACATACCGAAGCTGAGCTATCAGATTGCCAACGGGTATGTCTATCGTGAGTCTGGGGCTACCCTGGTCCAGGAGGGAGCTATTTCTCTGGCCGTGGCGTTCACCTTTATCGAAGCGGCCTTGCGGAGAGGGCTTAGTATTGACGATTTTGCCCCACGGCTGTCCCTGAATTCCGCGGTACACATGAACCTCTTTGAGGAAGTGGCCAAGTTCAGGGCCCTTAGAAGACTCTGGGCTCGCATACTGAAGGAACGCTTCGGGGCCAAGAAACCCTCGTCGATGAAGCTAAGCGTCGGCCCAGGCACCGGGGGCTCAACGTTCACGGCGCAACAGCCTGAAAATAACATTACACGGGCCACTGTTGAGGCACTGGCGGCGATACTGGGCGGAGCCACCTATCTGCACGTTGCCGGCTTTGACGAGGGGCATGCCATTCCCTCCGAGAGGGCAGCTACCATCGCGCTGAGGACTCAGTTGATCCTAGCCTATGAGAGCGGGATAACGGACGTGGTTGACCCGCTTGGAGGCTCCTATTATATTGAAGCTCTCACTGACAGAGTTGAGCGTGAGATATCCGATTATCTGGCGAAAATAGAGGCCAGGGGCGGGATGATAAGAGCCATCGAGTCGGGGTGGATGCAGAATGAACTGGCCCGCTCCGCCTATCAGAAGCAGAAAGAAATAGAAGACGAAAAAAGGATAGTCGTCGGTGTAAATCGATTTGGCTCGAACGAGAAGGTAAGCTTTGAGCTTCACAAAGCCGACCCGAAGGTGTTGTGCGAAATGAAGAGGCGGCTAGAAGAGTTGAGAGAGACAAGAGACAACGATGCCGTGCAGCGCTCCCTGGGAGAGCTGGGCAAGGCCGCTCAGGGTGACGATAGTCTGGTGCCACATGTGCTCGAGGCTGTCAAGAACTACGCCACCATGGGCGAGATTCGTGGCACCCTCAAGGGAGTGCTGGGCGAATACCGCATGCCAAGTTAGCTATGCGCGATAGTGTTTTGGGGATGAGCTATGAGAAAGAACGCAAGACCAATAAAGGTTCTGATAGCCAAGACAGGATTAGACGGGCACGACCGGGGCGCCAGGGTATTGACTCTCGGGCTGCTTGATGAAGGCATGGAGGTAATATATACCGGCTTGAGGCAGACGCCGGAGAGCATTGTGGAAGCAGCGTTTCAGGAAGACGTGGATGTTGTCGGCCTGAGCTGCCTTTCTGGAACACACAGCCACGATTTCCCTAAGGTAACGGAACTGCTGAAAAAGGGCATGAATGATGTCCTGGTCATTGGCGGGGGTATCATACCTGAAGAGGATGTCCCTTTGCTAACTGAGAGTGGGGTAAAGGGGATCTTTGGTCCCGGGTCCCGAATCAAGGACATCGCCACTTTCATCAGGGCAAACTGTAAGGGGGGCAAAAACCTGGAAATCAAAGAGGACGGTGATAGGGTACAAGAATGAAACTGCAAGGCAAAGTAGCCGTGATCACGGGCGCAGGATCAGGTATGGGCCAAGCAGCAGCGCTGCTATTCTCTGCCGAAGGCTGCAGAGTTATGGTAGCTGACATCAATGGTGATAGTGCTCGGGAGACCGTAAGACTAATCAAAGAGGGAGGAGGTGAAGGGAGCTTCGTTCAGACAGACGTGTCGGAAGTGACCGAATTGCAGAGAATGATCAGCAAAACTATCGACACTTACGGAAGACTTGACATTCTTTTCAACCATGCTGGGATAGCTGGCCCGAATGGACTCGAAGAGATCGACGAGAAGCAATGGCAGAAGTCGATAGACGTTAATCTCAAAAGCGGTTTCTTCGCCACAAAGTACGCGGTCGCTGAAATGAGACGGACCGGTGGGGGCTCCATTATCTTCACCTCTTCAATTGCGGGGCTAATGGGCTCACGCCACAGTGCGATCTACTCAGCCACCAAAGGTGGCATCATAGTGGAAGTTAAAGCTTTGGCTCTGCAACTGGCCCCGGACAACATTCGCGTTAACTGCATTTGTCCGGGTTTTACGGACACGCAAATGCTGCCTGACTTCTTTGGCAAAGTGGCGGACTTTCAAGCAGCACTGAGACTTACCCTAACCCAAATTCCTTTGGCGCGGCTTGCGCAGCCTGAGGATATTGCGAAGGCGGCGCTTTTCCTGGCTTCGGATGACTCGTCCTATATTACAGGAGTTACCCTGCCTGTCGACGGTGGTTACACTGTCCGTGTCGCGAAAACCAATTGACTTGAAGATTGCCCACATTCCTTTCAAGTGGGGCTCTAAAGCGTACTGGGTGTGGGAGCTGCGCGACTGGACAAAGCTGCCTCTGGCGAATGTGGTAGGTAACTGTGGCATGCGTTTGCGAATCATCTGGAGGCAACGGTGCGTCGATATGATGGTTATGCTGACGCTGGTAAGGACGCTGAGTTTGGGAAGCCTGGGCCGTTGTCTCGCATTGAGAAGCCCCCCTTCGTCGCGGTCAAGGCATGCATGATTCGTCACATCCAGCAGAATGGATTGCGTGTCAATACCAAAGCCCAGATGATGGACCGATCCTCCCAAATGGAAGTGGCGAATAAGAGCCTTCAGCATGACCCGGAAGAAAACAAGGCTGTTCCAATCGACGAGGAAAAGGTGATCCCTCACCTCTGTGCCGTAGGTGAGACCGCAGCTTCTATGGGATGGCGCCGCGTTCACGGTAGATTTGGTGTTTGTGGGATCTTCGGCCGCATCGCTGGCAAGAACGCGGCCGGTGAGGAACCGTTGTCACAGGTCCCATCAGAACAACGAGGAACAGACATGGGCCGCGCACAGGGCGGCCCTTCTTGGCTCCGACTGGACGCACGTCTTTCAGATTGAACAACCGACGCGTCGGCCATCCGCAATGGCATCAATGATTTTGCCAGGTTCTCGACAATCACCAGTTAGGTAAATCTCGGGGACACTAGCCTGGAGAGTTTCAAAAAGCTCAGTGTTGCGCCTAGGCGGTATTGCCGTCAGTATCGTATCTGCTTCGATGGTCTGCGTATGCCCTTCCCTGGTAGTGAGCCTGAGTCCTTTGTCCGTAATCTCTTCGTACTTAACTCCACTCATCATCGTAACCCCTTTGTCAGCAAGCCAACTCAGGAGTCGGGGCCTATTTACCTCTGGGATCCCAGTCCCCAGCTCGTCGGTTGTTTCGACGATTGTTACTTCCCTGCCGCCTCTAAGTAGGAACTCAGCCAGTTGACATCCATGCATCAACCCACCGACAATAACAACCTTGCGCCCTATGGGCATCCAAAATCTGGTGAGCCGCCTCAACAACTTCGGGCTGATGAATCTCAGGAGGGTTCTTGCTGTCCGCTGGAGATCAGAACTGCTAAGTACTTTACGTTTATCAATCCCAGGTATTAGCAACGTCTCTGGTGCTCCCCCAGTAGCGACCACTACAGCATCCGGCCTGAGTTCCTTAATTAGTGCCGGGGTCGCCTCTGTTCCAAGCCTAGTCTTAACCCCCAGCTCGTTAAGTTGGAGTTTGAAGTAGCGCACCAAGGCGTCTAGATCCTCAATTTCGAAACCCTTAACAAGCGAAGCCAACGGCAGGCTGCCACCCAGTTTGTGCTCTTTTTCATAGAGCAGCACCTCATGTCCCCTCAGCGCGGCTGTTCTTGCTGCCTCCATTCCCCCTGGTCCACCTCCGATTACTACTACCGACTTCTTTCTCGGACTTGGCGTGACCGTGTATTCTCTCTCTCTGCCCAGTGCTGCGTTTATTCGGCATCGTAATGGTTTCGTCTTCCATACTCTACCCAGACATTCAACACAGGCTGTGCAAGGTGCAATGTCATCCAACCTTCCCCTGGCTACTTTGTTTGGAAGCTCCGGGTCAGCAATCAAGGGTCGTACCATGCCAATAAGGTCCGCCTTGTTATGCTGCAATAGCCACTCCCCTAGTTTGGGATCTAGTCCTGCCACGGCGACAACAGGAACCGAGACCACTCTCTTTATTCGTTCTGCCGCTGGAACCAGAACACCCGGCTTCTTGATTTGTTTAATCAGAGGTCGTGTAACTGAAGAGGGCTCCGGATACAGAACAAGTTTGGCGAACTGTACATGCTCGTATTGACCGAAGCCAATCCCGAGTACTGAAATGTAATCAGCGCCGGCCTTCTCCAGCATTAGGGCGAACTGTTCACTCTCTTCAGGTGTTATCCCCATCTGGTGTCCCCATTCCTGCCCGTTTATCCGGATACCAACGGGGAAATCTTGCCCGACCCGTTCCTTAATTGCTCGTATGATTTCAACCGCAAATCTTGCCCGGCTCTCCAAATTCTGGCAGCCGTAGGCGTCGTTGCGCTTATTCCATATGCGTGACATGAAAGCCGCAACCAAGTAAATGGCTGCAGCGTGTATCTCCACACCATCAAATCCGGCCCTGCGGGCTCGCTCAGCCGCGTTGGCAAACTTGGCGACGAGATCCTGTATCTCGGCAATGGTTAACTCTCTCGGATAATGAAAGTCATGCGATGGAGCTGGCATAACGTCGACAATGGACGAAGGAGCCACGCCCTCGACATTAAAGTCACTAAACTCCTGTAACGGACCCTTATGACAAAGCTGCAGAAACGCCGGGCAGCCATGTTTGTGAATAACCGCAGCCAGTTCAGTAAGACCAGGAATATATTTATCATCAGAAATGGCATAATGCCTTAACCTGAATCCGACTGGGTAGTCGATGGCGGCCCACTGCACGACGATGAGACCCACGCCGCCTCTCGCCAATGCTTCATAGGTTCCCAAATCTAGGTCGGTAGTGTAGCCGTCGTCCGTCGCAAAGTATCGACTATTGGCAGTACAAACAATGCGATTCCTAAGCTCTATCTGCTGTATTTTCAGAGGTTGGAGTAACTTCTCGAACTTCTGTCTCCCTGGCACCTGATTATCTCCCTTCCGTCGTGCGAGTCGCTTGACGGGTGATGGATGCAACCCCATCAAAGATTTTTTGAAAATTACCAGGGGACTCCAGCTGCGTCCCCACTGTGGTCTTAAAATCTTCTAGTAAGTGTTCAACTGTCCAACCGCCGGGCGAGATAGCGCTCACAACGGGGCGCGTGTGCGCACAGATAGCCAACCGAGGGCCATCTATGGATATGAATTGCCCGTTAATCTTACATGCCTGGTCACTAGCTAGAAACACTACTAGTGGCGCTGCTGACTCAGGCTCATAGATGCCCAAATCCGAAGCAGTCGGAGGTTGCTCATGCCGCTCCAAAGCCGCTTGTCTGGCCTGTTCAATACTTCGCTCCGTCATCCGTGTGCGGGCGTGGGTACGGATTACGTTACACGTTATGCCATACTTAGCTAACTCCAGAGCCCACGTCAGGCTCATAGATAGTACTCCCCCTTTGCTTGCCGCATAGTTGGTCTGTGGGACTACACCTCGAACAGCACCGGAAGCGACGTTGATAATACGCCCCCACTTTTGCTCGATCATGTAAGGAACCGCGTGTTTGGTACAGGCGAAAGTGCCCTTCAGATTGGTAGCGATCACATCGTCGAAGTCCTGTTCGGTCATTTCTGTCAGGAGCTTTGGGCGAGTTATGCCAGCGTTGTTAACCAAAATATCTATTCGCCCGAACTTATCTATCGCCGTTTGAATAGTTTGGCGACCACCCTCCATACTTGCCACGCTGGAGATACACCGCTCGGCAGTGCCACCGGCCGTTTCAATCTCCGCCACCACCTGGGCTACATCGTTGGCTGTCCTCGCATTAACGACGACCTTTGCCCCTGCCTTAGCCAGAGCCAGGGCATAGGCTCGCCCGAGACCGGCCCCCGAGCCTGTCACCACCGCCACTTTCCCTTCCAACAACATGATCGCCCCTTCCTTTCATCACGCACAGCTTTCATATTGAACCGAGGTAACCGCGTCGCCCCGGCTGGGTGTGGGGCACTACTCGTCATCCCTCGTGTAATACATTAGCTCCTCGGCGCTCCGAGCTTTCAGCACCAGCCTATCGCGCCCCACCATGCCGGGTGGCACCTCGGTGACATCTCGCATATTGTCAAACAGAGGTGGCAGTGCCGGCGAAGCATACGGGCCCCTGCCTTTCCACAGCTCGAGCGCGTCTTCAGGATCGAAGAGCACCAGGTGGCGCTTCGGGTCGCTTCTCTTGAATACCGCGGCCGGCTTCGCTTTGGACGCAGGCAAGCCGTCGAGCTGATCGCCACCGCCGTACCATTCCCGCAGATTATCCACCGTGTCGAAATCCAGCGCCCTCAAGGAACAGCTCAGAACACAGATTGGCTTGTTCCCTTCGTACAGCCGATCTACGCACATGGTACACTTGGACATCGTGGCTCGCTTGTCGTCGCTCTCGAACTGCGGCGCGCCATATGGGCACGCCTGCCAGCAGCGACGGCAGTCCTGGGTCTGGTGCAAGGCTTCGCACTGCGTGCTGTCCACCAGCACGGCCCCGAACCGCTCCTCCTTGTGGATTGCTTTGGCCGGGCAGGCTTCCGCGCACAGCGGCTTTTCGCAATGGTAGCACGGCACAGCCAGGATATTGAGGCGCACCGTCGGGAAGCTGCCCGTCTCCCGCTGAAGAACCCTCATCCATTTGACCGGACCTGGGGCGAGATCGTTCCAGCTCTTGCAGACGATGGAGCAGGCATGGCAGCCGGTGCATCTGCTCTGGTCGAAGAAGAAGCCGTACTGTGTCACGATCCCTCCTTCGCCATTTCGATCTCTACCAGAGTGGTTGCCAGCGCCGGCGTCCTCGGGCTATCGTTCTCTCCCAAAAGGACCTGGGGAGAAATACCCCCGTCCGGCGAGTACCAGGCCCCCATCCTGACCGCCACAACTCCGGGACCAAGTCGCGATGTAACATAGGCGGGGAGCCTTATCGCGCCCTTGTCGTTGAACACCCGCACCACATCCCCGTCGACGATTCCCCGTTTCTTCGCATCGGCCACGCTCAGCCAGACCGCATGGCGATACACGTCGCCGCGAAGCCACGGCACGGTCCAGAACGTCGAATGAGCCCGGTACCTGCTCTTCGGCGTGATCATCATCAGTGGATATTGCTCCCCCAGAGCATCCTCGAGTCCACGGACACTGGGCTGGTAAATCGGAAGCGGCGATAAGTCGCGCCAATCATTAGGCAACCACTCGATAGGCCTGCCGAGATGATCGCGGTGGTATTCTCCCCGCCGCTCCTCGTCGGCGACGTATTCAGCAAATACCTCGAACTTGCCCGACTTTGTCTGAAACGGCTTGCCCTCCACGATCTCGGCGGTGAAACCGACGTGCGGCTTGTCGCGATGCTCGTCCAGATGAATGAACTTGCCACCCTTGAACTCTTCCCACGAGGGCGCCTCGAAGTCGAGCTGCTCGGTGCATGCGCTGTAACAATCGCGTTGATAGCGCTCCCAATCCTCGTCCCAATGGCCATCATCGGTGTAATAGCGGTTGTACTGCTCGCCAAAGCCCAACCTGTCGGCTATCTTGGTGTAGACCCATTCCACCGGCCTGACCTCCCCTGGAGGAGCGACAAGGCCCGGTCCGCACGTGATCATCGAGAACCCTCCGTTCTCGGTGCGGAAGATCTGCGGGCGCTCCCACATGGGGTCGAGAGCAGGAAGGATGAGATCGGCATGGCGGACGGTGGGGGTCATCGCCGTGTGCATCGAGAGCACGAAATCCATCCTCTGGAGCGCACGAATCTGATCCTCGATCGAATCGCAGCCGGTTACCAGATGGTTGCTGGCCATCGCACGGGGACTTCCTCCCCACCATAGGATTTTGGGATGGAACTCCTCAGGAATAGGTAGCTCGGGATCCCCTCGGTACCCCACCATAGCCCGCCACTGCTCGCGACTCATTTCGCCGTTTCTGACCTTGTCGAGCAGTAGCACCGCCTGAGCCCAGACATGGCTCCGGCATATCTTGGGCACCTGATAGGCTGTCGGAGTATCACCCATCGGCTGCATTATTGATGGCATCGGCCAACTGCCCAGGAAGTGGGGCATCATGCCGCCGGGCACACCGAAATAACCCAGCATCGCCTGCAGCGTAGCTGCGCCGCGGACCGCGTTTTCGCCCCTGCTCTTGCGCGACACCGCCCAATGCTTGTATAGCCAGGTTGGCTTGCTGCGGGCGTACAGTCGTGCGAACTCGGCGATCGTAATCGCGGGAATGCCGCAGATCTCTTGCGCCCACGATGGCGTCTTGGCTACCCCGTCCTCGGTTCCTGTGATATAGCGCCGCCACTTTTCAAAACCTTCCGGCTCGACAAAACGACGAACGAAATCCTCATCGTAAAGCCTTTCGTCGAACAGAACGTAGGCGACGGCCAGAATGAAAGCCATGTCGGTTCCCGGCTTGATCGGTATCCACTGATCGGCGAGCACCTCGGCCGCCATCGTGTACCTGGGATCAATACAGATGACCGGCGTGCCGCGCTCCCTCGCCATCTTCACGTACCAGGCAAACTGATGCCCTCCACCGCCTTGATGGGTCGTGGTAGGATCAAATCCCCAAAGGACTATGAGCTTGGAGCCAAAGAGCATATCGGCGGCAGAGGAGGATCCGTAGTTCTCCAGACCAAGCCGACCAACTTGCAGATGGGTGCAGAGCCGCTCTGAATCACAGGAGGCAAATCCCCAGGTGTCTACCCCTGCTCCCCAGAAGCCAAAAAGGCGCTCGGCGTAGGCATTCGGCATGAAGGGAGTCATGATCGAGTAGGGACCAAACTTCTCCCTGGCCTCAGTCATCTTCTCGACGATCGTATCTATCGCCTGGTCCCAGGTTATGCGCTCGAAGTCAACTTCGCCCCTCTGGCTCCCCGGCCGCCTCAGCAGCGGATAGAGGATGCGATTCGGGTCATGGAGGTGCTTATGCCATACCCAGCCCATCGGACAGGCGCGCCGCTGAATTCGCGCCTGTACCAGGTCGTGGTCGGAAACAACGCGGTCCTCTCGCCCGGTGTTCGGGTTGTAGCGGTCATCGGGCTCGATCCGGACGACACGATCGTCCTTCAGGTGGATCTTGAGAACGCATTGGCTGGTTCCCCCACAACTGACGAAACAGCCACTGTAGTAACTCCTCTCGCCTCTTCGCTTTTCTGAGAGATCACGGAGCGTGCGATCCAGGGCCGACGGGCTGTCAGGAGCCACAGACTGGTCGTTTGGGATCATGTTCGCTCCTGCACGCAATAGTCACATGGAAACTCGAAAACCATCATTCCCGCTTCCATGGGAATAGGTCGGCGTTGGCTCAAAGACACTCGTGCAGACAAAGCTCGGCCAGCTTCTCTCTTGTTGGGATCCCTTCCTCGGACCACCCCCGGTACCCGTAGTATTCGCTAAGCATGGCACCCAGGTGTGGGAGATTATCCGCAGCACCACCCTCCCCGCGCTTGTGAGTGAGGATCCTGGGAGGCAAAATGTCGTCTTTTCGGCTTATGCCTCTTCTCACGTTAAACATCCGTCTCAAATTGAAGATGCGTTCGCCTGTCTTCATGAACTCGTCAAAATCGAGGTTCCACCCAGTCACATGGTTCAGAAGCTCAACAAATTGGGAAGGGGGAATCCTGAGAAACAACATCAGACAAACCCCGAGGGAGTTTATCATGGAACCAAAGTTCTGTGTCTTGGCGACCATTTCGCCCTTTCCTTCGATTGCAAAACGGTCTATTCGTTGAGAATATCCGAAGTCCTCGATCAACCTGATGATACGAGCTGGATCCTTGGTATATATGTGGTCACTAAGATATGCTTCTATCCATTGGCTCACCGGGGATTCGACATGTGTTCCCCCGATTGTGCCTGTTGCGTATTGAACAGCCATGCTTGTGGCGGCTCTTGGATCAAACGCTGGAAGCTCAAGCCCTTTCGCATGTATGGCGTACTCAGGAGCGAGACCACCTATGTGCTCTGCAGCTCGCCTAACCCCCTCCCCAAGGAGCTCGCCCAGGCCTCTCCTTTCGCCAATTTGCTTAACCAGTTCCAACATTGCCCGGTGGTTGCCCCAAGATAGGTCAAGTCCTTCGGTTTGCTGTGTGGTTATCAAACCCTTTTCAAAACATTCCATTGCAAAGGCAATTGCGGCACCAACCGATATGCTGTCTAAGCCATATTTGTTACAGAGATAGTATGACTCTTGCAGAGCATCGATATTGTCTACTAAACAGTTTAAGCCCATAGGACCCCAATGTTCGTAGACCATGTGTCGTTCACCGCGTTCGGTTAACCTCGAGTCGGAACAGCCATATGGACAACGCCGGCAGAACGCCTGCACAGAATTGCGCATGTCTTCTGGTATTCTGTAGCCGGCATCAAAAAGACCTTTTTGCCAATTCTTTATAGGAACGCCGCCATCTTTTATATATCTCTTGAAGTTCTCAACCCGGTATGCAAGCAATTCATGGTCATCCTTTGGCGCCGGAGGATTCAAGGCGTAGATCCTAGCAACAGCTTCTTTCAGTCTGTCTTTATTCAAAACCGGGGGAGTTAATGTTCCTCTTACCACAATCGCTTTTAGCTGCTTGGACCCCATCAATGCTCCCAGACCGCATCTCGCCGCCGCCCGGGCTTTCCTGCCATCGTTGATGATGCAAGCCATTCTAACCAGCCGTTCACCAGCTATGCCGATGGCCGCCACGCTGGCTCGCACGTCTGTTTCTCTCCTGAGGATCTCCTCTATGTCACACGTGTCCCTACCCCATACGTGACTGGCATCGCGTATCTCGGCGTCACCATCATGTATCCATAGGTAAACAGGCTTTGCCGCTTTCCCCCTTATGACCAACCCTTCCAGGCCCGAGTGTCTGAGTTCATCTGCCCAAGCGCCACCGGAATGTGCCTGACCAAGAATGTTGGTGAGTGGTGAGATTCCGGCGACGATATAGCGACTACTACTTGGGACTGCCGTTCCGGTTAGAGGCCCCACCATGAATATCAACGGGTTTTCTGGAGAGAATGGCTCCGTATCTGCAGTTGTCTCATCCCACAGTATTCTTGTCGCCAGACCGGCGCCACCGATAAAGCTCTTGGTTAGGTCTTCACTAAAGTATCTCCTGCGAGTTTCGCTTTGGGATAAGTCTATTTCGAGAATCGTAGCCCCATATCCTGTCCGCATTTGAAGCTCCGTTCTTGCCGCTCTTATGGGTTTGACGGACCAAGTCCCAGCTAGTGGCGTCGTTCAACAGCTCGACAGTATCCGACGCTGTGACTCTTGAGGCAAGCATGGAGCAAGCCACAAGCGAGTTGAGCGTACAGCCAAAACCCTGCTGCTTTGAGTCGTATGAAACGTGACGCACCCGTTTCCAAGGCTGTAAACCCCGTCATTGGGCCGGAAACGCCCGCCCCTGCACAATTACGTCGCGCAGGTTCGGGTCTTGGGCGAACTTACCCAGATCCCACTGTGGTATCTTCTTCGGGTTGCCGGCCCACAGTTCATCTGTCTCGAATAGTGGCACGTTAAAGTAATTGTCGTGTAAATATGTCGCTATCGTATATTGGATCTGCCCTATCTTCTCGATGTCTGTTTCTCCACCTAACTTGTTGAGTATCAGGTCGTCGAGTTCAGGCGTCTTGACGAGGGAATAGTTGCTCTTGCTTGTACTGGTACTCTGCCACGAAGTACCCCAGAAGGCAGCATTCGAGGCTCCCAGTAAACCGGCACTGTTGGCAGCCATCTTGTCAATCATCTTCTGCCGGAGAACGGCGTATTCTGCCGCCGGCACGATTTGCACATTGATGAGATCCCCAAGGGCCTTCTGCCACATCCCACCAATGGCCTCGACGGTCAACTTCGCCTCGGTCTCGCCGATGCGCGCGTAGGGGTACTGGTAGAGCATAATCTCCACCTTAGTCCACCCCTTGTCCTTTATCGCTTGCTGGAGCAGGGATTTCGCCTTGGCCGGGTCATAGTCATAAAGCGGCACCGCCTTGTAGCCATAGGCCCAACTGCCATACCAAGCGCCGAGTGGTGTGCCCCTCTTCTTGAAGATCTGGTCCACGATTGACTGCCGGTCTACGACCAGATTCAAAGCCTCCCTGACCCTGATATCGTTGAGGTAACTATTTTCGTCCCAGGTCTGAGCCAGCAAAAGGAGGAACGTGGCACCGCCTTTCTTGGAGAAGACTGTCATCCCACCTGATTCCAGCCCCGAGATGTTGGCCGTACTGATGGAGTTGATGGCGTCAGCCTCCCCTGTCTTGAGCATGGCGATGCGGGTCGACTCCTCGGGAGACAACATGAGAGTCACTGTCTTATACTTGGGCTGCTGAAGCCAGTGTTGGTAGTCTATGGCTTCATAGGTTATGCTCGTGCCCTGTTTCTGATCTTTGAATTTATAAGGGCCGGTGCCGACGGGGTGTTTGTTGAAGTATTCCGTCCCATTCTTCTCGATGTAGTCCTTGGGCAGCATCTGTCCTTCCCCCTGACCATGAAGGGACAGATCAGTAAGGAGGAAGGCATAGGGCTTCGTGGTGTAGACGACCACTTGATATTTCGAGGGTGCCTCGATTCGGTCAATCGTGGATTTGAGGTTCGCGAAATTACCGCTCCTGCTCCCTTTACGCGTATAATACTCCAGGCTGAACTTCACGTCCTGAGCCGTAACCTCGGTCCCGTCATGGAACTTGACCCCCTGGCGCAGGTCGAACGTGTACACGGAGTTGGTGGCGCTGTGCTCGACCTTCCAGTCCCGAGCCAAGCCATAGTCCTTGGAAAACACGCCATTGACGGTGACCCCGACCAGGTAGTCGTACATTGGACCCATTATCGGTTTCGTAAGCGGCCCGGAATCGAGAGATGGATCCAGCACTTCCTTCGAAAGGGAATTAAAGGCAATCTTGAGCTCGCCCGCAGGTTGTTGGGCGCTAGGTGCGGGCGCTGACGGAGAAGCGGGTGCCGACGAAGAAGTTGTGGGTTTACCAGAGGTGGCAGGTGTGTTTTCTGAAGTACAACCACCTGCCACCGCCCCAACCAGAAGCACAGCCACCAGGACGGGCGCCAAGAATAGGCCTTTCCTTCTGCCTAGCATTCTAGCTCCTCCCCGAACGAAGATTTGCCCCGAGGATAGCCCCCCGTTCCCGCGCTGTCAATCGTCCGTCACAACAGTGCTGACGCTCGAGGATCGAGCAAACTTGTATAGACTGTACAAATGTCAGGCGGTAATCAAGAGACCACCTTCTCCAAGGATCTACTACGCTATGACGACCCATTACTTTATTAGGACCACCCGGGGTGGATCGCCAACATACCGCCGTCAACCTTTATATCCTCGCCAGTGATGTTACCCGAAGCAGACGAGACCAGGAAGACCACCGCGCTGGCGATATCCTCAGGCTGATTGACTCTACCGAGAGGTATCCTCTCTTCTCGACTCTTAAGAGCTTCTGGCGTCACTGTCTGTAGAACACGAGGAGTATCAGTCGACCCTGGGCTTATCGAGTTTACATTGATATTGTATTTGCCCCACTCCACAGCCAGCGTCTTAGTTAACGCCAAAATCCCAGCTTTGCTGGCGCTATAGGCTGCGTATTTAGGTACAGCCGCGTGCCCAAGAACAGAAGAAATATTGACAATCTTACCGCTCTTGTTCTTAATCATCTCCTTACCCACTGCTTGACTGCAGAGGAACGTATCTGTCAGATTAACATCTATCGACCGCCGCCATTCCTCGAGGGAAACGTCCTCGGTGGGTAGCACAAGGTGCAGGGCGGCAGCATTGTTAACCAAAACGTCTATCCGACCAAACTCCTCCACTATCTCTCTAACAGTTTGCGTTAAATCGGCTGGACTCGACACGTCGGCCCTCTTGGGGACCGACCTGCTGAACTTCCCAGCTTCATCAGCCACCTTCTTAGCGTTCTCTAGGTCTAGATCCACTACTGCTACCGAGGCACCTTCCTGAGCCAGAGCCACAGCTATTGCCTGACCTATTCCCTGACCCGCCCCAGTTACTACCGCTACCTTTCCCTCTAGGCTCATCTTTTCGCTCCGTCATATCACATAAATAACCGACGAGGCCCTCTAAGCCCGGGGCCGACCCCGGCGCTTGCGCGGCACCGGCTTTGGAATTAAGTCGACAGGTGCGCTGAACGTGGCGCGAACGGCGCTCTCGTGGACCCCGCGATTGCGTCCGTACATGGAGTCTGGAATTGCACGGCACGAGACAACCGCGCGGTCAACCGCTTATGACCGGGCCTCAGTCAGTTTGGCGAAACCTACCCCATCTTTGAACTCCACCTCTGTGCCAAAAGGAGTAGATAACTCTGACAGGTAGTCAATCACTTCCTTACCTAACTCAGGCTCGGCCAGCAAGGGGAGGCCACGCCGTGAGGTAGGTCCCGGAAGATGCGTAACAGGGTACAACTTTACCTCGGTCAAGCTCCGATCGCCTCCAAACGAACAAACGGCAAGTACACTGCCCTGGACTCGTCCGGACCAGTAAAAACCAGGCGGATTCAATGGTTTGGTTAATCTACTTGCGTAAGCATCAATGGCATCCATGGGTGTGGCTTGCCAGTCTCGTGCCCCATCTCCCATTCCCGGCGCAAAATAGTAATCGGAGGGCTGTCTTGTCGGTCTGCCAATCCCCCTCAGGAGATCACCGGGATCGTAGAAAATTGGCCTATCCTTGTAGATCTCCATCCCCCGCAGCAGACTATGACTGCCCTCCGCGACAAACACGTCTGCTCCCGCATCAATACAGGCTCGAGCGAAGGGAGGCACGAACGCAGGGGGCACGCTCAGATCTTTCTCGGCATCCCACTCATGATTGTGCAGATGCACAATCACCCAGTCAGCCTGCCTTCTTGCTTCTCTGATGGACCGTATGTTACCTTCAGCATCATCCTCGTCCACGATTGGTGTGACTCCCGGCCGGTCCTGTACCACAAACCGATGAACCGCCATGTGCAGCCCAGCAGGGTTGAACAGCCACTCCTGTCCGACCTGCGTCACCCACCACCCGAACTTTATAGCCAGGTGCTTGAGTGTCTCCAGGGTCTCCGCATCGACGGAGTAATAGAAACGCAGGGGGTTCAGACCGGGTCGACCTTTCATATCCCGTCTCTGGTCGCCAGCTCGAGCCCAGCCGGTGAAGGTCGAACACATCGAGATAAGAGCCACCTTGCCCTTCTCCGTGTCCAGGTAGGCTGGCGCCCGCGCATCTCCCAGGTTCTTCCCCGTGCCAGCGTATGGCAGACCGGCGTCATCCAACGCCGCCCAGGTTGACGTTAAGCCGCCATACGAATAATCCAGGGAATGATTAGTAGCATGCGATACGATATCGAAACCGGCCCATTTGAGCTCGTTCGCCACAAAGCGCGGGGAAGCCAAGGCATTCCAGCCTGCTTCGGCCGCGGGGTACACCTCTGGTCCGTCATAGTCATGCAGAAGCGCCTCCAAATGCGTGTAGGCGACGTCAGCATCGCGCAGAATCTTGATGAGGGCTAGAAATCGCTCGTCTTTGTAGACCGATATCCGGCCATGGATGATAGCATCACCCGTGACCGCTATCGTAATCCCGTCCTGCATTCTACTTCCGGATTCCTCCCTTCACAGACTCGTGGTCGGTGCCGGGCGTATCCCCGGCTACATCGGATCCGCATGTCAGACGACTAGACCCGCACCTGGAAACGGCTTTGCCTCCAGCTTCCGGGCCACGCTGCACAGCAATGCCCTGTTCTCTTGCTCCGCTAGCGGAGCAAGAGAACAGGGAGGGCTATGTCGCTGGCTTTCTCTGCGCTGAGATGCCGCTCCATCAAATAGATTTGCCCTTTCCCTCTGGTTCTCAGGCTGGAAACCCCGTCATTTGGCTGGATACGCCCGCCCTCGCACCATAATGTCAAGGTAGTTCGGATTGTGATCGAACTTACTCAGCTCCCACTGGGTCACCTTTTGCGGGTTGGTGCCATATATATCACTAGTCTCGAATAGTGGCACGTTAAAGTGATTATCCCGGATATATTTGGCTATCTGGACTTGCTCCTGCCCTGCTTTCTCCATATCTGTTTCGGCGCGCAATCCCCCGATAAGCGCATCGAGTTGTGGCGTTTTGGCCAGCGGATACACTCCGCCGCTATGATAGAGAGACTGCCACGCAGGACCCCAGGCGAAGGGACCATTAGGGCTGCCCAGTATACCGACACCGTTTGCACCTTTCTTATCTACCAACTTCTGCCGGAAAATCGCGAACTCTGCGGCAGGCACGATTTGGACGTTAATAAGATCTCCAAACGCCTTCTGCCACATCCCAGCCATAGTCTCAGCGGCCTGCTGCGCCTCAGGTACGCCCGCGCGCGGGTAGGAGTAGAACGTAAGCTCCACCTTACTCCACCCTTTGTCCTTTATCGCCTGCTGAAGCAGGGATTTCGCCTTCGCCGGGTCATAGTCATACAGAGGCAGCGGCTGGTAGCCATACGCATAACTGCCGTACCAAGCGCCAATGACACCGGCCGCCTTCTGAAAAATCTGGTCCACGATTGCCTGCCGGTCTACGGCCAGATTCAAAGCCTCCCTGACCCTGATATCATTGAGATAACTACTTTCGTCCCAGGTCTGACCCAGCAATACCATTAACACCTGACTGCCTTTCTGGGAGAAGACTCCGGACCCGGCTGCTTTCAACGACGGGATGTTGGCCGTAGTAACGGAGTCAATGACGTCGGCCTCCTTCGTCTTGAGCATAGCCAGGCGGGTAGACTCCTCGGGAACCAACATCAGGGTCACCGTCTTATACTTGGGCACCCTAAAAAGCCAGTGTTGGTAGTCTATGGCTTCATAGGTTACACTCGTGCCCACCTTCTGCTCCTTAAACCTATAGGGGCCGGTGCCAATGGGGTGTTTATTGAAGTATTCCGACCCGTTCTTCTCGATGTAGCCCTTGGGCAGCACTAATCCCTCCGAATAACCGAGCGGAGACAGGTCTGTAAGGAGGAAAGCATAGGGCTTCTTGGTATAAACGACCACTCGATACTGCGAAGGCACCTCGATCCGATCAATCAAGGGTCTGAGCGTCGCGGCCATACTGCTCTTGCTGTCGGCACGCGCAAAGTATTCAATGCTGAACTTCACATCCTGGGCCGTAACCTCGGTCCCGTCGTGGAACTTGACCCCCTGGCGCAGGTCGAACGTGTAAACGGAGTTGGTGGCGCTATGCTCTACCTTCCAGTCCTGGGCAATTCCATAGGCCTTGGATAACTTGCCACTGACGTCGGCCCCAACCAAGAATTCGTACATTGGAATTAGTAACGGCTTAATGTGAGTGCTAGAAAGAGATGGATCGAGCACTTCCGTCCAAAAGCTATTCATAGCAATCTTTAGCTCACCCGCAGGTTGTTCGGCAACCGATGGGGGGGGCGCTGACGTACCAGATGTCGGCGCCGACGTAGAAGGCTTGGGTGTGGTAGTACAACCACCTCCGAGCGACCCAACGAGAAGCAGGACCACTATGATAGGCGCGAAGAATAGCCCTTTCCCTCTGCCTTGCATTGTGCCTCCTCTCCGAATAGTCATTTCGGTGCTACGTAATGGTTTAGTCTTTCCAGGATCTTGGCACCTATAGCATGTCACCCACGCACGGTATGCAGTAGCGGATCAGCTTTTCCGAACTCTACGAGGCCACAACGAGCTATGCGTCTTTCAGGACCACCCGGGGTGGATAGCCAACATACCTCCGTCAATCTTGATATCCTGTCCAGTGATATTATCCGAAGCAGAAGAGACCAGGAAAACCACCGCGCTGGCGATATCCTCAGGCTGATTG
>SCTZ01000116.1 GCA_004297765.1 Chloroflexota bacterium
GGCAATCCCCACTTTGGCGCCCAGGGGGCGCCGAAATAGGGAGGAGCGCCACGAATAATGGCATTTTGCCGGGGACTTCCCCCACCGGTCATTCGCGAGGGACCTTCTTTCAGTAGACACATGACAAGAAAGTCGGATCGGTCGGATACGCTGGATACCTATCAGCTCATCAGTCACGTACCACTAGCAGGAGAGGAACAACAGCCATGAACCTGGCGAGCTATCTCGAACGCAATGCCGCGCGCACGCCCGACAAGGTGGCCCTGATCTTCAAGGACCAACTCCACAGCTATCGTGACTATAACGAGCAGGTGAGCCGGATGGCAAATGGGCTACGCAAGCTCGGCATCCAACGGGGAGACCGGGTGGCCATCATGCTGCCCAACTGTCCCGAGTTCCTGTTCACGCTCTACGGCACCTTCAAGTTGGGCGCCATCGCCGTGGGGATCAACGTCCTCTTCAAGAGCGAGGAGACCCGCTACATCCTCGATAACTCGCAGGCCAGCGCAATCGTCATATCATCCGCGCTGCTCCCGGTAGTACAGGCAGCACGTGACCGCTTGCCCGACCTACGGCACGTGATCGTGGTCGGCGGACAGGGAACCGATGGAACCATCTCCTACGAGGACCTGGTGCAGGATTCCTCGCCCGCCTTCACGGCGGTCGAAACCGCGAATGACGAGCGCTGCATGATCTTCTACACCTCGGGTACCACCGGCGTGCCCAAGGGCGCCGTCCACACCCACGAAGGCATTGCCGTCCAGATGGAGGCGATGAAGGAGCGCTTCAGCATCACCGAAAACGACATCATGAGCACCGCGCTGCCGATCTTCCTGCTCTCGATCCTGATCCTGGGACCGGTCGAAGCAGTGCACAACGGAACGACCCTCTATTTGATGGAGCGCTACAGCGCGGTAGAGTTCGTGCAGCACATTAAGAAGTGGAAGGTCAGCCTCATGCTGACCAGCGTGCCCACCATGTTCCACGAGGTCGTTCGTCTGCCTGAGGAGATCGCCAAGGACGTGGACTTCAGCTCTGTCCGCTATGCGGTCTGCGGCGGCTCCCCCATGCCACCGGAGCTGCGGCGGGAGTTCGAAGCCAAGTACAGTTTCCGCTTCATCCAGGCCTACGGTGGGACCGAGGGACCGGCCATGGTCAGCACCGATCCGGTCGACCGCGAGCGAAAGTTCGACTCGATCGGCACGGTCTTGCCCCACATGCGTGTCAAGATCGTGGACGACGACGACAACGAGGTGCCGACTGGCACTGTCGGCGAGATCTGCTCTGGCCCGCACACCGATGGCCCGTACGCCGGGGTGTACAAGCCGCTCAAGGAGTACTGGCGCATGCCCGAGGCCACGGCCGAGGCGCTCAAGGACGGATTCCTCCATTGGGGCGACCTGGGCTACCTGGACGAGGATGGCTACCTCTACATCGTGGACCGCAAGAAGGACATGATCATCCGCGGCGGCAACAATGTCTATCCCAAAGAGCTGGAGCTGGTGCTCTACGAGGATCCGCGGGTCCTGGAGTGCGCCGTGGTGGGCGTGCCGCACGACCGACTGGGCGAGGTGCCCAAGGCCTACATCCAACTGAGACCGGGCACCCAGGCCACGGAGCAGGAGTTCATCGAAATGATCCGGGAGCGCCTGGCCAAGTTCAAGGCGCTGGAATACGTGGAGTTCGTGGAGGACTGGCCGCGCAACTCGCTGGGCAAGATCCTCAAGCGCGAGCTTCGGGACCGAGCCCGCGCGTAGAGCGTAGGGGGCGGCATTCATGCCGCCCTGGTTGGCGCGGCGGGGATGGCGTCCGTCCATACTCAAGACCGACTCGGTCTCTGAGACCGAGTCGGTCTCGCGCCACGGAATATACCTCTCCCTCAACTCGGAAGCCCGTCGCCCGTTCCGACGAGGAGATCCTTCGCTGCGGCTCAGGATGACAGGCGGAGACCCGGTCGGATTGACAGCTCAGAACCGTCGTGGTCGACTAGCGTTCAGAGAGACAAGAAGCATGAGGAGACACCGCAGCCATGAACCTGGCAACCTATCTGGAGCGAAACGCCGCACGCAAACCCGACAAGATAGCGCTGATCTTCAAGGACCAGCGTTACACCTTCCGTGACTATAACGAGCAGGCCAATCGGGTGGCCCATGGATTGCGCAAGCTGGGGATCCGGCTAGGAGACCGGGTGGCGATCATGCTTCCCAACTGCCCCGAATTCCTCTTCACCCACTACGGTCTCCTCAAGCTCGGCGCTATCACCGTGGGAGTCAACGTGCTCCTCAAGAGCGAGGAGACCCGCTACATCCTCGACAACTCGCAGTCCAGCGCCATCCTCGTGCACCACACACTGCTTCCGGTGGTGCAGGCGGTGTGGGATCGTTTGCCCGACCTGCGGCACGTCATCGTGCTCGGTGGTCAGGGAACTGACGGAACCATCTCATACGAGGACCTGGTTAAGGAGCCTGCCCCCGACATGGTCGCGGTCGACGCCGCGCCCGATGAGCGGATCATGATCTTCTACACCTCGGGCACCACCGGTGTGCCCAAGGGCGCCGTGCACACCCACGAGAGCATCGGCAACTTCATGGACGCGATCAGCCAGCGTTTCGGAGTCACCGAGCAGGACGTCATGTGCAGCACCCTACCGCTCTTTCTGCTCTCGATCCTGATCCTGGGCCCGGTGGCCGCGATGCACAACGGCATCCCTTGCTACCTCATGGAGCGGTACAATGCGGTTGACTTCGTCCGGAGCCTCAAGGAATGGCGGATCAGCCTGATTCTGGCAACCGTCCCGACCATGTTCTACGAGATCACTCGTCTGCCAGACGAGATCGCCAAGGATGTGGATTTCAGCTCCCTCCGCTACGCCAGTTGCGGCGGCTCCCCCATGCCACCCGATATGCGCCGGGAGTTCGAGGCGAAGTACAACTTCCGCATCGTGCACGCCTACGGCGGGACCGAGAGCCCGGCCACGGTATCCACGGATCCCCCGGATCGCGAGCGGAAATTCGACTCCGTGGGGACGGTGCTCCCCCACATCAAGGTGAAGATCGTCGACGATAGCGACAACGAGGTGCCGACTGGCACAGTCGGCGAGATCTGCACCGGACCGCAGACCGAGGGACCATACGCTGGAATGTACAAGACGCTAAAGGAATACTGGCGCATGCCCGAAGCCACAGCCGAGGCGCTCAAGGGCGGCTTCTTCCATTGGGGCGATCTGGGCTACCTGGACGAGGATGGCTTCCTGTACATCGTGGACCGCAAGAAGGACATGATCATCCGGGGCGGCAACAACGTTTATCCCAAGGAGCTGGAGCTGGTGCTCTACGAGGATCCGCGGGTCCTGGAGTGCGCCGTGGTGGGCGTGCCGCACGACCGACTGGGCGAGGT
>SCTZ01000117.1 GCA_004297765.1 Chloroflexota bacterium
GCTCTTCCGATCTTGGCTGGGCCGCTGCCGCGCTAGAAGGCGAGCCCTGTTGAGAAACCGCCGGCTGCGTGGTGCTACAGGCCGCCAGCAGGGTACTGAGAACGACCAATCCGGCCACGGCCAGATACCCCAGCCCCCTGTCACGAGAAAGAAACCTCATGCTCTCCTCTCCTTCGCACTTGAAGTGCGACACCCTTGGCACATACGCCCCTTGGGACCTCTCTGACGTTGACTAGCGCACGATCCTCTGGACGGAGATGCCTTCCCAAACTTGGTCGCGATCCTGGGCACTCAAGAAGCCGGCCCCGCTCCCGAGCCAGATGTGACGGAGCGGACGCAGGCGGCCGCGCGATGCAGCAGGGAACCCCTACACCCCATGGTGGGCTTGAGCCAGATCCACACATGTCCTCAACGTGCCACAAAGCAACTGTACGCCCCATGCCATGTTTTGTCAATGGATCTGCGTATGCGCCTTTACAGGACCTTTGGGCCTTCCACGGAAAGCCCACTGTCGAGCTACCGAACGGCCGGATTGACACCGTCCGAGGGCCGCGCTAGAATCTCAACGGACCAGTGCGGGTCAGCAGTGGCCCGCTGTGTTGGGACGGAGGAAGACGTGCGCGATAAATATGACGTGATCATCGTAGGTGGTGGCCCAGCCGGCATCTTCGCTGCCCTGGAGTTTGCCGGGACGGGCGACGCCAGCGTTCTGCTGTTGGAAAAGGGCCGCGATATCGAGCGTCGCATCTGTCCGATCAGCGCGCGCAAGCCAAACTGTGTCCTGTGTGCCCCTTGCTCACAGGTCAGTGGCTGGGGAGGCGCAGGCGCCTTCAGCGATGGCAAGCTGACCTTGTCCACCGAGGTTGGAGGGCGTTTGCCCGACTACGTGGGTCAGGAGCGCGCCAGAGAGCTGATTGAAGAGGTCGATCAGTTGTACTTGCGGTTTGGCGCTCCAGATCGTCTGTACGGCGTGGGCGACGAGGTCGAGCGCTTTCGCCGGCAGGCCAGTTTGGCCGAGTTGCGCTTGATCCCAGTGCTCATCAGACACCTGGGTACCGAGCGCTGCGGTCAGATCCTCAAGGCGATGCGAGACTACCTAAAGGGCCGCGTGGACCTGGCCATGCGCAAAACGGCCAAACAGATCCTGGTCGAGGATGGCGCCGTAGCGGGCATAACCACCAACACTGGCGAAAAGATTCGCTGTCGCTACTTGATAGTCGGTCCCGGGCGCGAGGGCGCCGATTGGTTAACCGAGGAAGCGACCCGCCTCAAGCTGCATCTGAGCCACAACCCCGTCGACGTGGGCGTACGGGTCGAGGTGGCCGCGGCGACCATGGCCGAGCTGACCGACGTCCTCTACGAATCCAAGCTGGAGTACTACTCCAAGAGCTTCGACGATCGCGTCCGGTCGTTTTGTATGTGTCCGGCGGGAGAAGTGATAATGGAGTGCACTGCCGGCCATGACCCGGTCGTGACAGTCAACGGGCACAGCTACGAGAACGGGCGTACCGATAACACCAACTTCGCCCTGCTGGTGAGCACGCGCTTCACCGAGCCGTTCCGTGAGCCTATCGCCTACGGACGATATATCGCGCGGCTGGCCAACATTATCGGCGGCGGAGTCATCGTCCAACGACTGGGCGATCTGATGGAAGGACGGCGCAGCACGCCGGAGCGCATCGCGCGCTCTGTGGTGCAGCCCACGCTAAAGGGGGCCACCCCCGGCGACCTCAGCTTCGTCCTGCCCTATCGTTACGTCAAGGACATCATCGAGATGCTGCTGGCCATGGACAAGCTGAGCCCAGGGGTGGCATCGCGGCACACCCTGCTGTACGGGGTCGAGGTCAAGTTCTACTCCTCGCGGCTTCAGCTCACCCACGACCTGGAAACCGAGATTCCGAACCTGTTCGCCATCGGCGATGGCGCCGGGGTCACGCGTGGACTCGTCCAGGCCTCGGCATCAGGTTTGCTGGTCGCACGAGAGATCCAGCGCCGTCTGACGCGCAACGGCAAGCCGTCCAGTCCTGTCGCTTTGCCAGAAAACGGCTCGTAGATCGGATCTCCCTCAATAGACAACCGTGGTCAGGGCATGCATGTCCTCCACAAGGGAGCACGAGTCGCGGGCGCCCTGGAGTACGCAGACGCGCACTACAAAGGGGTGATCGGGCGGTCGCCCCACCCAGCACCGAACGGCCGACCAGACCGACGGCTGGGATTTATCGTTGCCCCGCTCTATTGCGTATGCTACAATAGTAAACGCCTCCTGGTAGGCCAGGCGTTCGGGAATCGAGAGTATGTAGTGAAGGGAAATAGTCCAGTTCTGGTGCTGAACCAGAACTATGAGCCGTTGAATGTATGTAACGCGCGCCGAGCCATTGTGCTAGTCGATCGTGGCAAGGCCGAGATCCTCGAACATGGCCTTGACGCCATGCGCAGTCCCTCCCGCTCCCTTCGCCTCCCCTCGGTGATCCGTCTCGTCTACATGATCAAGCGACCTCGACCACAAGTTCGCCTCAGCCGGCGCGAGATCTTCGTACGCGACCGTTACACTTGCCAGTACTGCGGCACCACTTCGAAAGAATTAACGCTGGACCACGTCATACCGCGACATCGCGGCGGCAAGCACACCTGGGACAACCTCGTCAGCGCGTGCAGAAGCTGCAATCATAAGAAGGGCAGCCACACGCCCGATGAGGCCCATATGAGGCTACTGCGCACCCCCCAGAAGCCCAAGGCCAGCATCCACTGCGTCTTCCGCCAGCACCTGGAGAGCCAGAACGAGTGGCTGAAGTTCATCCCCGAGTGGGAGATGGCCGCGCCCTAGGTTGGAGCAGGAGGCTCGGACCTGCCAGAGGGCCGATACAGGGCAGATGATCGGTTGAGTTGCGGCGTGTGTGAGACGGCCGCAGAGGACCCCCAACTCCTAGCCCCCACCTAGTCCTCTCTTGGGTACGAGCCGAAGACCTTGAAGGTGGCGGTCTGCACGCGGAGGGACTCCAGGGCGGCGGCGACTTCGGGGTCGGTGCGGTGGCCGTGGCAGTCGATGAGGAAGATATAGCGGCCGAGAACCTCTTTGGTCGGACGCGACTCCATTTTCGAGAGGTTGATGCCGCGTTCGGCGAAGATGCGGAGGGCCTCGTACAGCAGCCCCGGCTTGTCGTCGTCATAGGAGAAGCAGAAGGATGTTCTGTCCGTGCCTGTCCTCGGATGATCTTCGTGTGCCAGAATGACGAATCGAGTAACGTTAGAGGAGCGATCCTGGATTCCACTGGCCAAGACCTCGGCGCCGTAGAGCTCTGCGGCACGCTTCGAGCAGATGGCTGCGGACGGACGATCGCTGTCCAACATCTGGCGCACGGCGTCAGTGGTACTCAGGCTAGCGGCGATCTGCAGGTTGGGGCCGAAGCAGCGCTCTAGGAAGCGCCGGCACTGCCCCAGCGGCTGGGTATGAGTGAAGACAACCTGGATATCCGGCACCTGTGTGCCAGGGCGAGCGACCAGACAGTGGTTGATCGGCAGCAGGATCTCGCGACGAATAGACAGGCGCGATTCGTGGATAAGAATGTCGAGCGTTTCGAGGACAGAACCCTCGAGACTGTTCTCGATCGGAACAACGCCCTCGTCGGCCATCCCAGTCTCGACGGCTGAAGCCACCGCAGAGATAGTTCTCAGAGGCAAAAGCTGGGCGGACGCATCATAGGATAGGGCCGCCTCTTCCGTGTAGGTCCCGGCGGGACCGAAATAGGCGATTCGTTTGCTCATCCTGTCGATTCCTATAGTCCCGTCAGGACCTGTCGCAGTATCTGCTCGCTCTCCGCCCTGGTGATAGCGACGATCTCGTCTTCGGCCCGCAGAACGGTCTCGCCGCCGGCAATCTGGACCCCACGCTGCTGGTCAATGACGGCAGTGAGTATCGCATCGCTCGGCAAAGCAAGTTCTCGTACACGCTTCCCGACGGCCGGTGAGTTGGGCGGAATCTTGACCTCCACGATTTCCAGGCCGAAATTCTTCAGGTTCAAAAGAGGAATGAGGTTGTGCAAAGGGAGCTCGTGCTCGATCTGCGCGAGAATGGCATCCGTGCTACTCACCGTGAAGTCGATGCCCAACTTGCGGAAGATAGTCGTATTCCTGGGATTATTGATGCGAGCGATGGTTCGAGGCACCTGAAACTTGGCCTTGGCGACCTGGCAGATAACCAGGTTGTCCTCGTCGTCCCCGGTGACAGCCACGACCACATCGGCCCGCGCTGTCCCGATCTCGGCCAGAGTGGACGCCTCGCAGGCGTCGCCCCGCACAGCGACACTGCCCAACTCCTCGGCGATGCGCTCGGTCTTGCGGGGATCCTTCTCGATAACCAGGACCTCGTGTCCCTCATTGACGAGGCTCTTGCCAAGGTAATAACCCACCTTGCCGCCACCGGCCACAATGATGTACATACCGCTCCTCCCGGCCGCTACTGCGTAAGCTTCCCTTCCATGATGCCTGCTATGGTCGACGTGGGTCCGACAGTGTCTAATCCTAGCGAGTGGTACAATTCCTCACGGATCGGGTCATAGATACGCAGGGTGACCTTCGGCACGTTGAAGACGTACTTGGCAACCTGTGCCGCCATGATGTTGCGATTGTCGCCCTGGGTGACAGCAGCAAAAGCATCTGCTTGCTCGATCCCAGCACGTCGCAGGGCGTCTTCATCGATGCCATTGCCCACGATGGCCGTGCCCCGAAACTCGGGAGTCAGCCGCCGAAAAGCGTACGCGTCGATATCCAGGACAGTGACGTTGTGTCCCGCCCTATCCAGTGAGAGGGCCAGCCTTGCGCCAACGCGTCCGCAGCCCATGATTACCACGTTCATGCCGAGCGCCTCCGCTAACCGGAGCCGGTCCCGTCAGAAAGAACCCCTTTTATCCCGCCGATATCGCCTCACGGCAGATCCAGACCTGACACGGCGCATTTCGGAGGATGTAGGGTGGGACCCGTCCCCAGTAGAACTCACCAAATCGCTTTCTGTATGGAACGCCTATGATGATGAGATCGACGTTCCGCTCGATAGCCTCGTCGACCAACGCGGGACCTGCCTCCCGCGCTTGAAGCAGATCGGTCTCGATAGTGCAGGGGATCTCTTCCGCGAAGCGCTCCGCCTCGTCCAGAATACGCTCGCCCTGTCCAACCTCTTTGTCGATCTCGGCGTCGAGAGGCAACTCCCGCTTCACCTCGATGACGTATGCCACGTAGATCTTTCCCTTGGAGGCCTTGGCCACGTTGCAGGCTAGTGCGACAGCATCTCTGTCAGATGGAGAGCCAGAGACAGGGACCAGGATGCGTTTGAACTTGAGCACGGCACTCCCCTCCTTGGGACGAACCGCAGGATCGCTGGCACATATCAACTTGACATTATAACTCTGAGAGCCAAGCCCTGCAATCTGCGGCCAGCACCGGGCCTGGCGCCAAGCGCGACAGGGATTCTACTTGCTGATCGATGCGTTGTCAAATAATAATGCGTCTCGGCGTATCGAATATAGAAATACAATGAAAACAGAGAAGAGTCGACCCAGAACGATGCCAGGGCGCGGCGCTCCCCGCCGCCTTGTTCCCTTGATAAATGAAGACCGCAATAGTAAAATATTGTTTAGATTACTGCGGCGGAAGACAGCAGGCTTAGCACAGAACGAAGCCCCGAGGAGGAAGGATGGACAAAGGTACGTGGAAGGTCAAGACCGGTCTCGCCCAGATGCTCAAGGGCGGGGTTATCATGGACGTGGTCACGCCCGAGCACGCCAAGATCGCTGAGGAGGCGGGGGCCTGCGCCGTCATGGCGCTAGAGCGTGTGCCCGCCGACATACGCGCGGCCGGCGGCGTCGCCCGCATGAGTGATCCGGGACTGATCTCTCAGATCATTGAGTCCGTCACTATCCCCGTGATGGCCAAGTGCCGCATTGGGCACTTCGTCGAGGCGCAGGTGCTGGAAGCCTTAGGCGTTGACTATATCGATGAGTCGGAAGTCCTCACGCCGGCTGACGAGAGCAACCACATCTGGAAGCACGACTTCAAAGTCCCCTTCGTGTGCGGCTGCCGCGACCTTGGCGAGGCGTTGCGACGTATTGGCGAAGGCGCAGCCATGATGCGGACCAAAGGCGAGGCCGGGACTGGCAATATCGTCGAAGCAGTGCGACACATGCGCTCGGTCATGAGCGAGATCCGCAAGCTGCAAAGCCTGGGTGAAGACCAGTTGATGGCCGAAGCCAAAGCCCTGGGCGCTCCGTTTGAGTTGGTCCTGGAGATTCACGAGACTGGACGTTTGCCGGTCGTGAACTTCGCAGCCGGAGGGGTGGCGACACCGGCAGATGCGGCGCTGATGATGCAACTCGGCGCGGACGGCGTCTTTGTCGGCTCCGGCATCTTCAAGTCGACAGACCCCGCCGTTCGGGCCAAGGCCATTGTGCAGGCCGTGACACACTACAACGACCCCAAGATTATCGCCGAAGTTTCCAGAGGGCTGGGCGAGGCTATGCCTGGCATCGAGATTGCGAGCATCCGCAAAGAGGAGTTGATGTCTGTCCGTGGTTGGTAGTATGCAGCATCCCTCAGTGGATATTGGGTCCCACCAATCGGCTCCTATATCAGGGAGCGGAGCATTCGATCGCGCCATTGCGGCGAGAGTCGGAGTGCTGGCTATGCAAGGCGCCTTCGTGGAGCACGTCACCATGCTGCGCCGGATTGACGCGGAGGCAGTGCTGGTCAGGCTCCCTCGGGATCTCAAGGGGCTAGACGCCCTGATTCTGCCAGGCGGCGAGAGCACAACCATCGGCAAGCTGATGGTCGAGTGGGGACTGCAGGAGGCGATACGTAGCGCTGCTCTGGCGGGAATGCCCATCTATGGGACCTGCGCTGGCATGATCCTCATGGCCAGAGAAGTGATCGGACATTCGCAACCCCTCCTGAACCTCATGGATATCAGTGTCAAGCGGAACGCGTTCGGGCGGCAAGTAGATAGCTTCGAGACGAATCTTCAGATCTCGGGGCTGAGCGGTCAGCCGTTTCACGCCGTATTCATTCGAGCCCCTCTCATCGAACGGGTTGGGGAGACCGTCGAAGTTCTGGCCAGTCTGGCGGACGGCACGATCACGGCGGCACGGCAAGGGAACTTTCTGGTGACTAGCTTTCATCCCGAGCTGACGAACGATACACGCTTGCACGAGTACTTCTTGAGCATGGACGACCGTTGATCCTTCCCAGTGCCGCGGCTTCGGTATTCGCCCTGGGAGTGTGAATTTTGGCAACTCGGACTATACGTCCGACGGACCTGCTGGCCCTCGCTTCGTTTGCCAGGCGCGGCTACTGTAACGAGGCGAAGACCCGACGAGATTTCGCCGCGCCTGCCAGCCTACCAACGCCGCTACCCGAGCTGGCGCGGCAATGGCTCTTCGCTCGGACCAGGCGACTGACGTGTATCGCCGTCGATGGTGGACAGGCACTCGGGCTAGCATCTGGCCGACGCAGGGGCGGACACAGCACATGGGAAGTCGATCGTCTGCTGTTGCCCCTGGAGAATCGCGTACCGAGGGTTTGCACAGATCTCCTGGATCACCTGGTGGAGTCGGCCGGGACGCGTGGAGTCCACAAAATCTTCCTTCGTCTCCGTGAGGACAGCGATATCCTCTTCGCCGCGCAACAGGCCGGATTCTTCCCCTACAAGTCCGAGACCCTCTTCGTGCTGCACCAAGGATCCCGTGCCTCCGACTCCGCCAATGGGAACGTAGCCTGGATTGTACGTCCCAAGGTCGTTGCCGATCATGCTTCGCTGTTTCGCCTGTACAGTGCCACGGTCCCTGCACCAGTCCGCGAAGTCGAGGCACTAACTCTGCAGGAGTGGTTAGCGAATAGGGATGGTGCGGACGGTGCACGTTTCCGCCGGGAGCTCGTGGCGGAAAAGGATGGAGCGTTAGCGGCGTGGCTGCAATCGGTCAGCGTCGGAGGCAATCAGCATCTGGATATCCTGGCCCTTTTGGATGCCGGGATAAACCTGCAGGCGCTACTGGAGATGGGGCTACGGCAGGTCAATGGTGGGCCGGTCGTGTACTGCCTTGTGCCGGACTACCTCGGATCGCTGCAGTCGATCCTGCTGGAGTGCGGCTACGACGAGGTGGCACGGTTCAGGTCCCTGGCGAAACAACTGGCCGCCCGGGCGCGGCAATCGTTTCTGGTGCCGGCCGGGATGCGCTCACTGTAGTCGAGGGGACGGGGGAGAAAAGCAGTGATCACTAGCATAGGAATCGACACGTGGCAATAAGAAAAGAGATAACGGACGAGATCGACGCGCTCGTGACAGCGCTGCCGCCGCACATCTATAATCCAGTGGCACGGCTGAGCAACACCGAGGCACTCCTGGAAGTCGTGATGGACCTAGGGCGCCGGCCGGAGGCACGCTTCGCCAGCGGCGAAATGGTGCTGAGCGATCGCGAGATCAGCGAGGAAGATATCGAATACGTCGTGGCCAGAATCGGCCAGTTTGGCGGCGATAACCGAGCCGGCATCGAGCGAACTCTCCATCGCATCTCAGCCATCCGCAACCGCAAGGGACGCATCGTGGGATTAACCTGTCGCATCGGTCGAGCCGTCTATGGTAGTATTGCGCTTATTTCGGATCTCGTGCAGACGGGCAAGAGCATGCTGCTGCTAGGTCGGCCAGGCGTGGGAAAGACGACCATGCTGCGCGAGATAGCACGGGTACTGGCGGACGATTTTCGCAAGCGCGTGATCGTTGTGGATACATCCAACGAGATCGCCGGAGACGGCGATATTCCCCACCCGGGAATCGGTCGCGCCCGCCGCATGCAGGTACCCACACCGGCCCTGCAGCACGCCGTGATGATCGAGGCGGTCGAGAACCATATGCCTGAGGTCATTGTCATCGACGAGATCGGTACAGAACTGGAGGCGGCCGCATCGCGCACCATCGCCGAGCGAGGCGTGCAGCTGGTGGCCACGGCCCACGGCAACGCACTCGAGAATCTGATGCTGAACCCCACCCTATCGGATCTCATCGGCGGCATCCAGACGGTCACATTGAGCGACGAAGAGGCTCGTCGGCGAGGCACACAGAAGAGTGTCCTTGAACGCAAGGCACCGCCAACCTTCGACATTGTCGTCGAGATCATATCATGGAGTAGCGTAGCCATCCATCCAGACGTGGCAGAGGCCGTAGACAGCATCCTGCGCGGGCAGCCCACCGTGACCGAAACACGCGAGATGGATGAGAAGGGCCAGGTGCGCAAAGAGGAGCAGATGCATATGGTCGGGACGGAGGCAACGCCAGTTCAGCCGCTGACGCTGGCGCCGACCCCGACGCAGATGAAGCCAACCCGCATCCCGACCGCCACCGGACGAGCGGTGCGTGTCTATCCATTCGGCATCAGCAGACCTCGCCTGGAGCAAGCTATACGCGAGTTGCATGCGCCCGCCAAGATCGCCAATGGACTGCGCGAGAGCGACGTGGTCATGACGCTCAAGAACTACTATCGCAAGCGTCCTCCGCTCCTGCGTGATGCGGAAAGCTCCGGATTGCCGGTGTACGTGCTGCGCAACAACACATTGGTCCAGATGGAGCAATGCTTGCGAAATCTATGTCAGCTTGAACCGGAGGAGGAAGCCGTCGATCCGGTCGCCCAGGCGTTGCAGGAAGCGGAGTCGGCCAGCGAGTCCGTCCTGGCGATGTCGCAACCTATGGAACTCTCTCCACAGAGCTCCTACGTCCGGCGCCTCCAACATCAAATCGCGGAGAGGTACAGCTTGTCATCCCAAAGCGTCGGTCGAGAGCCCCATCGTCGGGTCCGCATCTTCAAGGACCACGACTAGTGGAGATCGGCTCGCTATTCATCACGTTCGAAGGCACCGAGGGAAGCGGAAAGAGCACGCAGGTCAAGCTCCTCCGACGCAAGCTGGCGCGACGAGGTGTCGCCGCCGTGCTCACGGCGGAGCCTGGAGGCACCCCATTGAGCAACAGGATCCGGTCCCTCTTCAAGGCCCAGCACCCTCCGCCCATGGTGCCGCTGGCCGAGCTTCTGCTCTTCAACGCCGCGCGAGCGCAATTGGTCGAGACCGTGATCAAGCCCAGCCTGGCCGCCGGCAAGGTGGTGATCTGCGACCGCTACACGGGCTCCACCCTGGCATACCAGGGATTCGGGCGCTGCATGGACCTGGACCTGGTGGAGACCGCCAACCGTCTGGCGACCGGTGGACTTCAGCCAGATCTCGTTTTCCTGCTCGACCTTCCTCCAGGAGTGGGCTTGCAGAGGAAGAGCGATCAGCGCCTCGATCGCTTCGAGCGCGAGGCGCTCGAGTTCCACGAACGGGTCCGAGAGGGGTATCTGACCCTGTCGCGCCGCGATCCGCAGCGCTGGGTCATCCTCGAGGCCGAACAGGATCCCGTCGCCCTGAGCCAATCGATCTGGGACCGCGTTCAGGAAGCGCTGCCGGTTGAGGTCGGCTGCAAGGGCTACTAGAGGCATGCGATAGATTACCTGGAGGTAAGCCACTGGACGTCCTGAGGAAATCCAAGCTGCTGGGCGCGTTCTCTGATAAGCGGAAGGCTGAAGATACGGATGCGCTGTGGTTGCGCTGTCCAAAGTGTCACGAGTTCCTATATGTCAAGGAGTACGCGCGAAACCTGAACGTCTGCCCGAAATGCGGCCACCACGGCCGTGTTCCCGCGGGCGAGCGTGTGGCGATGTTGCTGGATCCCGACAGCTTCGCGGAGATCGACGGTCACCTTCGACCGACAGATCCGCTCGGATTCGCGTGTAACGACAAAAAGTACGCCGAGCGTCTCGAAGAGGCCCACCGGAGCAGCGGACTGGCTGAAGCGGTCCTGTGCGGAACGGGCACGATCCACAGCCATGCTGTGGTGCTGGCCGTGCTGGACTTCTCCTTCCTCGGCGCATCGATGGGCTCCGTAGTAGGGGAAAAGGTAACCCGCGCCATTGAAAGAGCCGCTGAAGAGGGGAAGCCGTTCGTGGCGATCTCTGCTTCGGGCGGCGCCAGGATGCACGAAGGCATTCTGAGCTTGATGCAGATGGCCAAGACGGCCAACGCGCTGGCGAAGCTTGGCTCGCATGGCATCCTATTCATCTCGATCTTGACCGACCCCACCACTGGCGGCGTCATGGCCAGCTTTGCCAGCCTAGGCGACATCGTGATAGGAGAGCCCGGCGCCACAGTGGGGTTCGCGGGAGCCAGGGTCATCGAGCAGGTCACACGACAGAAGCTGCCGGGAGGCTTCCAGACCTCCGAGTTCGCCCTCGAACACGGCATGCTGGACCTGGTCGTGCCAAGAAAACAACTCAGAGATACGCTGGGTCTGCTGCTCTCGTTGTACAGCGGTGCGTGATACGCGGTCTCTCCAGCGCCAGCAAGCTGGCCTTCATCTCCAAGCCGTCCGCGAAACCACGCAAGTCGCCCCCGCTGCCAACGATACGGTGGCAGGGGATCACTAGGGGGATTGGATTCTCGCCAAGGGCCTGACCTACCGCACGTGCGGCTCTGGGACGATTGATGCGTTCCGCTAACCATGCGTAGCTGCGCGTCTCTCCGTAGGGAATCTGACGCGCCGCGCGCCAAACCTCCTGGCGAAACGCGGTGGCCGTTCCGACGTCCACCGCGTCGGGAAACTCCATCCGCTCTCCCGAGAAGTACCGCTTCAGTCGAGACAGGATGTCCGTGAAGCGGTCCTGGTCATACACCGCATCGGGGTAACTGCGCAGTATCGTTAGCTCGACATCCCGGCACTCACGACGTGGAAGCACAAGCGCACATAGTCCATGCTCGGTGGCCACGGCTGCCACCCAGCCCTGCGAAACATGCTGAAGCCCATACGCGAAGGTCATCATGCACCGTTCCTCCTGCAACAAATGGGTCCGTTCGGTGTGCCACGAGAGCCAACTCCGCCAGGTAAGACAGGGTGGCCACTGATGAGACCTGAACTCACGCGGTCAAGCCGGGCGCTCGATCTCAGATAACTCCCGGCTGAGCTCCGCCATGCCCACGTCAATGTGCGGGTAAAGGAACCAGACACTGGCCACTCCGAAGAGAGTCCCGGTTACCGTGCGCAGCTCCCAGTTGCTTTCCCGCCAGCCGAAGAGTTGGGTGAAGCCGTCGACAGCCATAGGCGCGATGAGGACGAGGTAGAGGCGCCAGTCGATAGGTCGCATGCGGCGACGCAGGGCTGCGAAGACCAGCCCGGCCAAAAGCAGGCTCAGGAAGATGGCGAAGTTGCGCTGGCAGTAGGCCATCTGGTATCCGAACAGGAAGTAGGACCGAAACGGAAGCTGATGGCAAATGCTGGCGTACAGCCGATAGACAGCATCCGCTGCCCAGCTCTGACCTATAGCCATCAACCATGGCGCGGCCATGGAGAGAGCGGTGATCGAAGCCATAACGCCGTTCACGGCGAACAGCCAGTGCCGGGACAGGAAAGCGGCACTGCCGATGCCCCAGGTCACGGCGATCTGGTTGATGGTCAAGCGTAGGGGAGATAGTGGAGTCTGCTCGTTCATCCGATGTCCTTGGACGGCTCCGCTCTGACTAGAGACATTCTAAGCCATCTTCTGATTGCCCGCAACGTCGATGAAAAGCGGCCGTCTTATCCTACGGTCTTCTGCAAAATACGTTCCCAGGCGAGGTTGTGCCTGGCCGCGTCTTGTGGATACGGCGATCCGCGACTACGTGCTTCTAGGAGGACATCCGCCATGACGAGAGACATATCAACGCCAGACGTGACCGTGGCGGAGGCGCGGCCAGGACTGCGATACGTGGTGGAGAGGCTGATGGACACCTACGCGCCGAGCAGCTTCGATGGCATGCGGGTGCTCATCAAGCCGAACATGATGGGTCCATTTCCCGGCAACTCCGGTGTCATCACGCACCCAGCTCTGCTTAGGGCCGTGGTGCGAGCCTGCCTCGATCGGCGTGCAAAGGTCATAGCCGGAGATAATCCGGGCGATATCGTCCACAACACCCGGTACGTGTCCCGCGTAGCTGGTTTCGATCGCGCCGCCGAGGGCTGCTTCACGTCGCTCTCTGAGCGCGTGTCCCAGGTGCCGGCGCTCTCAGCATACGCTGATACGTTTCTGATCTCCCGCGCGATCCTGGAGGCCGATTACGTCATCAACCTCCCCATACTGAAGACACACGTCCTGACGCTGATCACTGGCGCGGTCAAGAATTGCTTTGGCTATATTGCTGGTCAGCAAAAGGCACTCCTACACCTCAAGGCGCCCTCCCGCAGACGTTTCTCCGAGTTGCTAGTCGACTTGTATCGGGTCCGCCCGCCAGACTTGGTGATTATGGACGCCACTACCGTCATGGAGGGCAACGGACCAACTCACGGACCCGTTCGTCCTTTCGGGCGCATTCTTGCCGGGACCAACGGACCGTCCGTGGATGCCACTGCGGCTAGGCTGATAGGCATCGACCCGCACCGGGTGCAGCACCTGAAGATAGCCTGTGAATGTGGTCTGGGGAAACTGGATGACCTACGGGTAGCTGGTCCGCTGGCCCCTCTCCCAGACGTACTGTTGCCCAGCACTTTCGGACCGGCAACCGAAAAGACGCGACAGGATATCGTCCGGAGCTCCGATTCCTTGATCCAACGAATCAACCACAAGCCGTTGGCGGAGCCCGAGAAGTGCACGACTTGCGGAGATTGCCAGACCAGCTGTCCTCCCCAGGCCATTCGGCTGGTTCCCTACCCCGTCATAGGCGACAACTGCACAGCCTGCTACTGCTGCGTAGAGCTCTGCCCGCAAGGAGCGATGGATGTGCCAGAACTGTCTACCACACCTACGTGATGCCTATAGGGCAACTCCGCTTGCACCACAACGAGGACCATGGTAGTATTGCAGTAGGATTGACCAGGGAGGTTGTCAGCTATGGCACCAAATGCAAAGAAACGATCTAGGACAAGGACGCCAGCGTACGACAAGCTCGCCATCACGCTGCCGCACGAGCTTGCCCAAGAGGTGCGCCGAGAGGCCGAAGCGCGCCATGCACCTTCTCTGAGCGCTTACTTCGCAGAAAAAATGGCAGAGGCGGTTGAAAAGGATCGGCTCTTGGAGATACTTGATGAGATGGACGCCAAGTACGGACCTCCCGATCCTGAGGCGACAGCATGGGCGAAAGAAGTTCTGCACGGGGAGTAACTCTGGACACCGGAGCGTTGATCGCCTTCGAAAGGGGTGATCAAAGAATGCGGCAACTGATACGCGAGGCGCTTCTGTCTCAGGCAATACTGGTCATCCCCGTTGGTGTAGTGGCACAGGTGTGGCGAAACGGTCGTCGTCAGGTAGAACTAGGCAGTCTGTTGCGTGCAGGCAACGTGCGAGTAGATCCGCTTACCCAAGTCCTCGCCATGGCAATAGGCGAATTATGCGCGAAGCGACACACAGGCGATGTGATCGACGCATCTGTTGTCCTCGCCGCCCATCGATTCCACACTACCGTAGTAACCAGTGACCCGGACGATATCCGGCACCTTGATCCATCCCTGCGTATCAGGGGCATTTAGTGCGTCGTTCCGTAAGTCAGTACCACGTTGCGGAGACGGCGCAGTCGGCACCACCGCTCGAATGCGCGAAGCCGCGAAGGTCACAGGCTCTCCGTCGTTGAGTGCCTATCTGCTACAGGTGGCCGAGAGCGACCTTCAGACTCAGAGCTTCGACGCGATACTCGATGAGGTCTTTCGCAGGCAGCCGATGACTGAGGAGGAGCGGGCATGGGCGGACGAGATCCTCGGACTCTGATCCTATGAGCTGTGACGGGCCGCTCGGAGCGCGCGTCTCAGGTCACCCTCTTTGAATATGGGAAGCAGGCGCTCTCCACCTTCGACATCGATCACAGGGATTACGTACTTGTACCGCTCGTACATCGCCGGGTCCTGGGTGATATCAACTTCTTCGATGGCCAGAACGAACTCGCCCTGCAGACTCTGGAGCATGCGCATCGCCTCGTCGCAGAGACCACAGCCCTGCTTGGTGTAGATCGTTACTCTGATCGCAAACCGCTTTCGCCAGAGCACGGTGAGCTACCCTGGAAGAGCCGCAAGCCGTCGCCGCGCCTGCAGCATCAGGTCGTTGACCTCCTCGGTGCGCAGAAGCCATAGGACGCCCACGTAGACGGCCAGCCCGACGGCTCCCATCCCTCCGACTCGAACGACAAGCCCCACGCCGCTCGCGCCCCAGGACGGGCCGAGGGCGGTCAGGAGCGCAAAGATGGCCGCTACCATCGTGAGCGACGCAGCGCCCGCTTTCACTATAGTGGCCACAACTGTGGCGTCCCCAACGCGCCCCATGGAGCGCCACAGCAGCACAAACATTATGACCGCGTGCGCCACCCACTGCACCGAGTTGGCCATGGCCAGAGCCGGCATGCCCAGCCGATCGACCAAGCTGAGGGCAACGACCATGTAGACCCCCACACCCGCGAGACCCACTATCACCGGTGTGATCGTGTTCTTGCGCGCGTAGAAGGCGAAAATGAAGAGCTGATCCAGCGCGGCCGCTATAATCCCCGGCGAATAGAACAGAAAGGCCGTGGACGTGCGCAGCGTGTCTTCACGGACGAAAGCTCCGCGCTGAAACAGCAGCGCGATGATATCGGTCCGGAGCAGGATCAGCCCGGCCGCAGCCGGGAAGATCCCAAGCGCAACCAGGCGGATGCCGCGCGAGAGGGTCAGGTTGAAGAGGCGCCGCGCCTCACGCTGTCGCTGGGAAGCCTCACCTCCCCCCACTTCGGTCTCTCCCGTACGAACGGCAGCAGAGGCGTGGGCGGATAGACTGGGAAGTACGGCCAGGCTCACTGCAGCCGCGACCAGGCCCAAAGGAAACTGAATCAGGGTGGTCGCAAAGCGCATTGCGGCGAGGTTTCCCTCACCGGTTTGTGATGCCAGGCGAGTATCGATCATCACGCCGACGGCCGACACGACCAGACCGGCCATGACCGGCACGTAGAGACGCATCAGACGCGGCAGCGCTTCGTGACGTAGACGAGGACGAGGTAGCATGCGCCCACGCCTCAGCCCGAGTCCAGGCAACTGCAACAGGGCCTGCGCCAGCGCACCTAACAGGGTACCGACCACCAGGCTCACGATGCCCAGGTAGTGCGTGAGCAGAACCGCGCCCAGGATGACGCCGAGGTTATACGCGGCCGTGGCGAAGGCGGGAAACACGAAGCTGCGACGGGCGTACAGAAAGGCCGTCATGACGCCCGATAGTCCCATAAAGACCAGTGCGGGCACCATCAGCCGCAGTAGCTGCGCCGCGACACCCTGGGTAGATCTGTCGTACTCACCGGCGATGGCCGCGATAACATGACCCGAGAGGACACCCAGGACCAGGGCGACCACACACAGGACCAGCGCCATCGCACTCAGGATGGCGCTGAAAAGGCGCCATCCCGCTTCTTCATCCTCACCCACATACTCCGAGAAGACTGGAATCAGCGCGGCGGAGATCATGCCGCCCACCAGGAGGTCGTAGATAGTCATTGGCACTCGCCCGGCGGCAGTGAAGGCGTCCGTGTTGGCCCCGCCGCCAAAGTACCCTGCGATGACCTGCTCGCGCACCAGACCCAGCAGCCGGCTGACGATATTCCCGATCATAATGATGAAGGCCGCCTTGCCGATGCCCATCTACTGGTCCTCTTTCGCCCTCTCAGCCGCACGCAGGATCTGCGTCGTAGAGTAGCCATCCACGAACGGAATGATGACCACCTGCCCCCCGTATTCGGCCACGACCCGCGCCTCAGGCAGCACGCGCGTCCCCTCGATGGCCGTCGGGTCGTAGTCGCCGCCCTTGACGTACACGTCGGGCTGGAGAACACGTACCAATCGCTCAGCCGTGCCGTCATCGAAGACGACGACGTATTCGACCGCGCGCAGGGCGAGGAGCACCTCGGCCCGATCGGAAGCCGTCTGCACGGGACGAGTCGGTCCCTTCAAGGCGCGCACCGACCTGTCGCTGTTCAAGGCCACCAGCAGGACATCGCCGAGACTGCGGGCCGCCTCCAGGTAGCGGACGTGCCCCACGTGCAGTATGTCGAAGCAGCCGTTGGTGAAGACCAGCCTCTGACCCAGCCCGCGAAGCTCTTTGCGCAAGGTAATGGCCGCGTCCGAATCTAGCAAGCGACTAATCGTCATTAGCTCCTTCTCATGCTCCTTCACGGTGATCCCTTCATGATTAGCTGAGGCCTGGTCATAAATCCTGATGGGTGCATGGCGCAGAGGCGTGCCCTGGGAGCGCGGGCGTCTCGCCCGCGCGAGCACTCGCGCGGGCGAG
>SCTZ01000009.1 GCA_004297765.1 Chloroflexota bacterium
GCGCGGATTCTTCGGCGCCTGCCCTGAGCCGAGCCGAAGGGTGCGCGCCTCAGAATGACCAACAGAGGCGGTGCTCAAGATGAGAAGTTCGATGAACTACGGTTGTAGTATTAGACGAGATCCGGTCACGAGCCGTGGCCGGCCCTGGCCCTGGGAGCGCGGGCAGGATGCCCGCGCTCCCAGGGGGTGACTCTGGACAGCAAGGAGCATCGACTGTGGCCGATCCTCTTGCGGAACAGGCCCTCGCCTATCTGCGCAGCCACAACACCACCACGATCGCCACCGTGGGGCCGGATGGACCGTGGGCGGCGGCCGTCTTCTACGCCAGCGTGGGCTTCGAGCTGTACTACCTCTCCGCGCCCGATAGCCGGCATAGCGTCAATATTCAGGCTGATCCGCGCGTCGCGGTCACCATCAACGAGGACTACCGCGACTGGCGGCAGATCAAGGGCATCCAGATGGAAGGCGAGGTCCACCTCCTTGGAGACGAGGCCGAGCTGGCTCGGGCCACGGCCGTGTACGTGGAGAAGTATCCCTTCACGGCCCGCTACCTCAAGCTACTGCTGTCGCCGTTCGCCAGCGTAGTCAAGTACCTCGACAAGGTGCTGGAACGGCTCCCCTTCGCCCCCGAGATCAACGCATCCCCAGCCAAGTTCTACAAGATCACCCCGCATCAGCTCTTCTTCATCGACAACGAGCACGGCCTGGGCAAGCGCCGGGAGATCCCTCTGGGCTAAGATCGATCGGCCGGCCACAACTCCTCTAGCAGCACCGCGATCAGCACCGCCGTCGGTATGGCGAGAAACGCCCCCGCGATGCCCAGCAGCACCCCACCTGTCAGCACCGATAGAAGGACAACGAACGGCGAGAGATTCACCGTTGTTCTATACACAATGGGCACTATCAGGTAGTTCTCGAACTGCTGCACGGCAAACCAGAAGGCAAGTGCCACGGCCCCGAGGAACGGCGATTGGGTGATGGCGACCATCACGATGGGGATAGCCGCCACGACCGGTCCCAGAATGGGGATGATCTCCAACGTACCGGCGATCAGACTCAACACGAGAACGTATGGCAAGCCCAGAAGTCGCAGCCCCACGTAGGCCAGCAACCCGACAATGAGGCCGGTCAATAACACCCCGCGCACGTAGGTCCCCAGGCGCTGCTCGCAGCGCTCGAATATCGCGCGGGCGCGTCCTCTGCGTGGCTCGCCCAGGCGCGAGAAGAGCAGATCCAGCAACTCTTCGCGATCCACGATCCAGTAGAACGAGAGCGCCACCACCGCAAAGATCGCCACACCAGCCTGAAAAATCTGAACTGGCAGACTCAGGAGGCCGAAGAGAACACTGCCCAGCTCGTTGCGCAACTGCTCGCCGAAGGCGGCCAGGTCTATCTTCACGCCAAGACCTTCGGCCCAGGCGACTACCACGCCGAGCGCGGAGACGGTCGCGTCAAGCAGATCGGGCAAGGCCACCATGAAGTCGCGGACCTGTGCGGCCAGTTGCGGTCCAGCAAAGCTCAGCAGCATCACGATCAGCGCCATGAGCACCAGGTAGACGATGATGGCCGCCGCCATCCGCGACAGCCGACGCCCCAGGAGCAGAACGATTGGCCGCAGCGCCCCGGCCAGCAGCAGCGCGATGTATACCAGCACGATCACGCTGCGCACCTGGTACAGAAACACGACCAGCACCAGAATGGCCAGCACGACGACTGTGCGAGCCGCCATCAGTTGCCGATCGCGGTTGTCTTCTCCAGCCATAGGCTAGTTCCCCTTCTTTGGTGCGGCACTGACGTGCCGAGCGACGCACCAAGAGCGCCCAACGAAACCCCTGGCGGGAGCTTATCCCTCAGGAACAGGCAGCTTCTGGTGTCGATGACATCGAGCTATCTGACGGTCCATCCCCTCTCCCTTCGCGAAGGGAGAGGGCGAGGGTGAGGGTCTCCCTGCCACTGCTTGCGAGATGGCCTGCACCACAGATTCCTGGGTGGGATCTGATCCACCCGTCAGCATTGGTTCCAGTCGGCGGCACATCGCAGTCAGGGGCTGAACCCTCACCCTAACCCTCTCCCTTTGCGAAGGGAGAGGGAACAAGTACACTGTCCCTTCGCGAAGGGAGAGGGAATCGACGCATCCCCCCACCCTTCTCACTATCGACACCCAACGAGTCCACTCTCCTCTAACTGCAGTATACTACAGGCCTTCTAGCAGGCGGCTGAAGAGAATCGATGCAGCACATCATATATGAAGCTGGTGCTTTGTGCTACCATAAGGTTATCTCTGTGCTGTGATCACGCGTCCGTTCAATCCGATCCCGAATCAGTTGATAGCAGCATCCCCGACCGGATGCACGGCGCGGAAGCGTGACGCGCACCCCCGACGATGTATTCGGTGGCGATGCCGTCAAGATAGTCTGTACAATACTACTATACATATGTAAAAGTGCTTCTCTTGGTGTCCGACACCGCGGAGTATCGGGGTAGCGTCCTATGCCACGCTTGAGCTTGCGCACCAAGCTGCTTATCGCGTTTCTGGTCGTTCTGCTGCCGCTGCTGGCGCTAATCGTCTACGGATATACCGTTAGCTACAAGCAGCGCAGCGAGGACATTATGGACGAGCAAGTCCGTACCAGCCAGGCTATTGGGGCTTTGGTCGACGCCAGTATCGACGACGCCCTGGCCGTCGCGTGGTCGTTCAGCAAAGATCCCATCGTGCGCACGATGGATTCTCGCCAGATCGACCCCTACCTCGAAAGTCTCGCGACATCATTGCCGCAGTACGACAGCCTCGCGGTGCTCGATTCGGAAGGCAACTCCGTTGGACTATCGCTCCGCCCGCCACCGGGTGCACCTCGCCCGGGCGCCACAGGCCGGCCGTACTTTCAGGCCCTCAAGTCCACCCATCAGCCGGCCATTTCGGACGTCCTGATCTCTCGGGCCACGGGCAACCCCACGGTCGCCGTGGTGGTGCCGATGCTCGATGATTCGGGTGCTCTGATGGGCGCGACGGTCGCGGCGCTGGATCTCGACTACCTGGCCCAGCGGGTGGAGACCATCGGAGTGCGCCCGTCGCAGGGCATCTTCCTGAGCGACACTCAGGGCACCATGGTCTTCCATACTCTCCTCGCTCGCGAGGAGTGGGGACAGAGAAGCCTGGCCGACTACCCGCCCGTCCAAACGGCGCTTGGCGGAGCACCCGCGCGAATTCGGGAGATGAAGGGCCTATCGGGCGACGAACGGATCGTGTCCGCGACACGTACACCCAAGTACGCCTGGGTGGTCGGCGTGTCGACCCCGGTCGCCGTGGCGCTGGCTCCTTTGCAGGATACGCTGCGCTACTCGCTGCTGTTCCTCAGCGGCGCCATCGTGTTCAGCGGGGGGCTAGCCATATTGTTGGCGGAGTTCCTGGTACGTCCCCTGCGTCAGCTCACCCGAAGTGCGGTTGCCCTGGGCAAGGGCGAGCGGCAGGCTGTGGAGATCCACACCGGCGACGAGCTGGAGCAGTTAGCGGGCGCTTTCACCTGGATGGCGGACGCCGTATCCGACAAGGAAGCCCAATTGCGCGGCCATGCCCAACAGCTCAATCAGGAGGTGCAGGAGCGGGTCACGGCCCAACGCCAACTGGAGCAGGTCAACCATGAGCTGGAGGCTTTCTCCTACTCCGTGTCGCACGACCTGCGCGCGCCGCTGCGGGCGATCGACGGCTTCAGCCACGCAGTGCTGGAAGACTACGCCGACAAGCTCGACGAGGAGGGGAAACAATATCTGCAACGCATGTGCGCGGCCAGCAAGCGTATGGAACGGTTGATAGATGATCTTCTGAAACTGTCGCGCATCACGCGCGCCGAGCTGCGCCGCGAGGAGGTCGACCTGAGCGCGATGGCGCAAGAGATCACGGCGGAGCTTCGCGATAGGCAACCCGAGCGGGAGGTTCAGCTCGTCGTCACGCCACGTCTGGTCGCCGACGGCGATCCGCGGCTGCTGCGGGTCGTTCTCGAGAACCTGCTCAGCAACGCATGGAAGTTCACGAGCAAGCATCCTCGCGCCAGGATAGAGCTCGGCGTGACGGAGCACGAAGGCAAGCCGGCCTACTTCGTGCGGGACGACGGCGCCGGCTTCGACATGGCCTACGCCGAGAAGTTGTTCGGCGCCTTTCAGCGGCTGCACAGCGCGGAGGAGTTCCCGGGGACGGGGATCGGACTGGCCACCGTGCAGCGCATCATCAATCGCCACGGCGGGCGGATCTGGGCGGAAGGCGCCGTGGATGAAGGGGCAACGTTTTACTTCACGTTGCAGGCCTGAAGGGGGAAGAGCATGGAGGATCTTATGCCCACGCCACTGCGCGTGCTGGTGGTAGAAGACTCCGAAGACGACGCTCAACTGCTGCTCCGCGAGCTATCGCGTGACGGCTTCGAGCTGATTGCGAGGAGGGTCGACACCCCCGAGGCGATGCTCGCGGCGCTCGAAAACGGCACCTGGGACGTGGTGATCGCGGACTACGTCATGCCGCGGTTCAGCGGGCTGGAGGCTCTAGCTCTGCTGAAAGAGCGAGGGATCGACCTGCCCTTCATCACCGTATCGGGCAAGATCGGCGAAGAAGCGGCCGCGGAAGCCATGAGAGCCGGCGCGCACGACTACGTCTCGAAAGACAATCTGACTCGGCTTGCCACCGCCATTCGGCGCGAGCTGCATAAAGCGGCGGTGCGGCGCGAGTTCCGACGGGCTCAGGAGGAGCTACGCAGAGCGCATGAGGAGCTGGAAACACGAGTCATGGAGCGGACCGCCGAGCTTGCACAAGCCAATGAGCAACTGCGGCTGGAAATCGCCGAACGCGAGCGACTGGCTAGTCGCTGGCGCTTGTTGCTGGAGTCGCTGGACGAGGGCGTCTACGGCGCGGATATCCAGGGACGCTGTACGTTCCTCAATCGATCAGCGGCGAAGATGCTCGGATACGAGCCCGAAGAACTGGTGGGCAGGAACATACACCAGACCATCCATTATCGTCACGAGGACGGCTCCGAGTACCCCCAGGAGCAATGTCCGATGTTCCTCGCCCTGCAGCGCGGCCAGGGCAGCCGGGTGGCGGACGAGCTGTTGTGGCGTCGCGATGGCACCTGTTTCCCTGTCGAGTTGTCGTCCCATCCCATTATCGAGGGCGGTGTGATCGCCGGCGCGGTCGTGACGTTTGTCGACATTACCACGCGCAAGCAGGAGCAGGAGGAACGCGAGCGGCTGCTGGCGGAAACGGAGGTCGAGCGGGCTCGCCTGGCGGCAGTGCTGGAGCAAATGCCCTCGGGCGTGGTCATCGCGGAAGCCCCTTCCGGCAGGCTGATCATGGGCAACGCGCAGGTGGAGCGCATCTGGCGACATCCATTCCTCGCATCCGCCAAGATAGGCGAGTACGAGGCGTACAAAGGCTTCCACGCGGATGGCCGCCCATATCGACCGGAAGACTGGCCGCTCGCGCGCTCTGTCAGCGCGGGCGAGGTCGTGCAGGATGAGGAGATAGACTTCCTGCGCGGCGACGGGAGCCATGGCACGATGAGCGTGAGCTCAGCACCCATTCGCGACCGCGAAGGGCGCATCATCGCGGCTGTCGTCACCTTCCACGACATCACAGAGCGCAAGAAGGCAATTCAAGAGTATCAGACCATCCTCGAAACGACGATGGACGGCTTCTGGACGACGGACATGCAGGGGCGCTTTCTCGACGTGAACGAAGGCTACTGCCGGCTGACCGGTTACACTCGCGAGGAGCTTCTGGGCATGCGCATTCAGGACGTCGAGGCTATGGAGACGCCAGAGGAGACCGCGCGACACATTCAGCGGGTAAAGGAGAAGGGCTTTGACCGCTTTGAGACGCGCCACCGGCGCAAGGACGGCGGCATCCTCGACTTCGAAGTTAACGTGACCTACCTTGCCGGCTACGGGGGACGGCTGTTCGTCTTCCTTCGCGACATCACCGAGCGCAAGCGCATGGAGCAGGAACGCGAGCAAGCGTTCAGGCAAATAGATGCAGAGCGCGAGCTCTTCCGGACGCTGGTCGAGAACGCCCCGGCGGGCATCGCCGTGATAGGTGGCGCCGATATGTCCTACCAACTGGTCAACTCGGCATACCAGGCCATCGCACCCGATAAGCCAATGCTGGGGAGGCCGTGGACGGAAGTGTGGGCGGAGGTCGCCCCGGAAGTACAGCAACTCGTCGACCGCGTGCTGGCGACCGGGGAGCCGTTCCGCACCATCGACGCCCCCTTCCGCATTCGGCGCGGGCCGCATGCGCCGCCGGAGGACGCATACTTCACGTTTGCCTACATCCGAATTCAACTCCCTCTGGACGGGAGCAACGCCCTTCTGGTGGTGAATCACGATACCACCGAGCAGGTGCTGTCCCGCCAGCGGATCGAAGAACTGGCGGCCCTGGCGCAGCGTCAGGCCGCGGAGCTGCAGGGCGTGCTCGACAACATGGTGGACGCGGTATACGTCTGTGACACGGAGGGAAATATCACGCTGGCCAACGACGCCGCCCTGCGCCTGGTGGGGATGAGCAGCCTTGCCGAGCTATCGCGATACCCGCTGGCCGAGCACCCCACGCTGTATCAGATCCGGCATCCGGATGGCAGTCCAGTTGCCGCGGCTGAGATGCCTCTGACTCGTGCGTTGCGAGGGGAGACCGTCGTGTCGCAGGAGCTGACATTTCGTCACCCGGGTACCGAGCGGGACACCTACGTCCGTATCAGCGCCGCCCCCATCAAGGATGAACAGGGCAAGATCGTCCGTGCGGTCGCCGTGTCCAGAGACGTGACGGAGCTTAGCGAGCTCGATCGGCTGAAGGACCAGTTCATTGCCGTGGCCGCTCACGAGCTGAAGACACCGGTGACGATCATGAAAGGCTACGCCCAGGCGCTTCTACGTACTGGTGAAAGGACGACTGAGCAACGCCACAAGATGTTGGAGGCCATCGACCGCGGCTCCGCGCGCATCGACGCCGTCGTGCAGGACTTGCTCGACATCTCCAAGCTAGCCACGGGACGTCTCGAGCTGACGATTGCACCCATCGACTTGTCCGAGCTCGCCTCACTATGCGTCGATCATGAGGCATTAACCGCCGAGAGGCATCGCATCCGGCTGGCAAGCCTACAGCCCGTGTCCATCCAGGGCGACCGCGACCGGCTGGAACAGGTGCTGATGAACTTGCTGGACAATGCGGTGAAGTACAGTCCGCGGGGAGGAGACATCGAGGTAGCGGTCAACGTCTCCGACGGCGAAGCCGTGGTGTCGGTGCGCGACCAGGGCGTGGGCATCCCGAAGGAGAAGCAGAGTCGCATCTTCCAGCGCTTCTACTCTGCGCACACGAGAACACAGCACGATTTCGGCGGCATGGGTGTCGGGCTCCACATCTGCAGTGAGATTGTCGTGCGGCACGGAGGTCGTATGTGGTTCGAGAGCGAGGAAGGCAAGGGCAGCACGTTCTACTTCAGTCTCCCGCTGCCCCGGTGAGGTGCTGTGAGACAGGAGGTAATTACGGTGAAGACTAAACGGAACGCCCGTCTCTCCATCGGCGTGCGTAGTCTCGACGAGATCCTGCACGGTGGGCTCATCACGGGCCGGGCCTACCTCGTGCGAGGCGGTCCGGGCACCGGCAAGACCACGCTCGGGCTGCACTTCCTGACGGCCGGCGCGGCCAATGGCGAGAAGACGCTGTACGTTTCTCTGGGTGAGCGGGAAGAGCAGGTCCGCTGGAACGCGGAGGCGCTGGCCTTCGACCTGCGCGGGATCACCATCCTCGACCTGAGCCCCACCCCGGAGTTCTTCACCGAGGTGCAGGCCTACGATATCTTCACGCCGGCCGAGGTGGAGCGCGAGCCAACCACGCGCAAGATCATCGAGCAGGTGGAGGCGCTCAAGCCGCGGCGGGTCTTCGTCGACGCCGTAACGCAGTTTCGCTACCTCTCCACCGACCCCTTCCAGTTCCGCCGGCAGGTGCTCTCGTTCCTGCGCTTTCTGGCCGACCAGGGCGCCACGGTGCTCCTCTCCTCCGAGGTCAGCCCGGCCGAGCCCGACGATGATCTCCAGTTCATGTGCGATGGGGTCATTGACCTCGACATCACGCCACATGGCAGGACGGTGAGGGTCATCAAGTTCCACGGCTCCGGTTTCGAGGATGGTACCCACGCCATGCGCCTGACCGGCGTGGGAATGGCCGTCTTCCCCCGTCTGATGCCCGAGGCGTACGGGCGGGAGTTCACCCCCGAGACGATCGCCTTCGGCATACCCGAGCTGGACGGACTGCTGCACGGCGGATTGGAGCGGGGCACGACCACGATCATCAGCGGCCCGACCGGCGTGGGCAAGACCAATCTGGGACTCCAGTTCGTCAGTGCAGCTGCCAGCAAAGGCAAGCGCTCGGTGGTGTACGTCTTCGAGGAGTGGATAGAAACCCTTCTGCGACGTTCGGAGGCGATCAACATCCCGATCCGCACCATGGTAGAACGCGACACGCTCTCGCTCGTGCCGGTGGAGCCCCTGGAACACACGCCCGATGAGTTCGCCCGTCTGGTGCGCCGGGAGGTGGAGGAACAAAAGGCGCGCATCGTGATGATCGACAGCACCTCCGGCTACCGGCTCTCGATGCGGGGCGAGGACCTCGCCAGCCACCTGCACGCCCTGTGCAAGTACCTGAAGAACATGGGAGTCACGGTCATTTTGATCAACGAGGTGGAGGACATCGCCGGCGATTTCCGGCCCACCGAGGCTGGCATCAGCTACATCGCGGACAACATCGTCTTCCTGCGCTACATCGAGGTGGGCGGCGAGCTTCGCCGGGCCATCGGGGTGCTGAAGAAGCGGGTGAGCGACTTCGAGAAGACGCTACGCGAGCTCGAGATCACCGGCCAGGGTATCAAGGTAGGCAGGCCACTCACCAACCTGCGCGGTATTCTGAAGGGCACGCCGGAGTGGGTCGAGCCACCGAAGTAGTGCTCTGTTGCCTGTGAGCTGACAGGCGGAAACCGTGCGGATCGGTCGAATCGGTCGGATCGGTCCGATCGGTCCGATCGGACTGATCGGTCGGATTGGGCGGATACGCATCGGCTCATCGGCTACACGGCAGCAGTGGGTTTGTGACTATGAAACAGATGAATCAGATGAAGCAGAAATCGCTGATCCTGGCGGTAGATCGGAACAGGCGCAACCTGGAGCTGCTCGCTGAGTTCCTGGGCAAGGAAGGCTACCGGGTTCTCGCCGCCGCCAGCATGGAGGAGTTCGATCAAGCCATCTCCGAGTCGAAAGACGTTGGGCTGGTGCTGCTCGACATCGCCGGATTCGAGCGCGGCATCTGGGATCGCTGCGAGCAGCTCCGGGAGCAGGGCATACCATTCCTAGTCCTCTCGCCTCGCCAGAGCGTGGCCATCCACCAGGAGAGCCTGGCCCACGGCGCCGCGGGCGTACTGGTAAAGCCTCTGCTGATCAGGCAGCTATTAGGCGTCATTCAGAGTCTTCTGGAGCGATAGATATGAGCCGGATTCTGCTCCTCCTCGATAACAAAGAGAACCGCCGGCTGCTGGGTGAATGGCTATCCGTGTGTTACCACGAGGTGTGCCACCAAGTGCTTCTGCCCGATTCAGACGCGGCCCTCGACGAGCCCTTCGACCTGTGCATCTTCGATGGCCCCGCCCTGGACCGGCTCTGGCAGCGCGTGTGCGCCAGGAAGGAGCGCGAGCAGCCGCTCTTTCTGCCTGTGCTCCTGGCCACGCCTCGCCGCGACGTGGGGATGGTCACCCGCCACATGTGGCGTAGCGTCGACGATCTGATCATAAGCCCGATCGAGCGACTGGAGCTTCAGGCGCGGGTGGAAGTCCTCTTGCGGGCTCGCCATCTTTCACTGGAGCTGCAGAGCGACCTCGCTGCGCGCCAGCGGGCGGAGGAGCAGTTGCGGCAGAGCGAAGAAATGCTTCGGCTCGTGCTCGAGCACTCGCCAGACAACATCCTCTATCAGGATCGTGACCTGCGCTACATCTGGATTGTGAATCCGGTGCATTTCAGCCAGGAGATGATGCTTGGCAAGACCGACTTCGACCTGGTAGACAGGGAGCAAGCCCAACTGCTCACCGAAGTCAAGCGGAAAGTGCTTGAGACCGGCGCAGGCACTCGCGAACAGATCCGCCTGGTAATCGGCGGGGAAGAGTATTACTTCGACGCCATCTTTCAGCCGAGACTGGACACCGATGGGCGAGTGGTAGGCGTCTTCGGATATGTCCGCGACATC
>SCTZ01000118.1 GCA_004297765.1 Chloroflexota bacterium
CAGGGTGCAGACCTCCTGGGAACGCCGAGCCCCAGCTCGGCGCGTGCATCCCGTACGGCTGCTCAAGACCAGCGCTGTCGACTACTGGACCACTAGAGGGAATAGCTGTTCACTATCAGCGAGCTCATGACCCAGTCTCCCATTTGAAGCTGCGCTCTTTGATACCTGCCACGTCTCTCACGATGACTTCTATGTACGTGGTCTGCGGGCCGATCAATGGATTGCCATTGACCGTGGCAGGGAACACGAGCGTGCCGGAGCGATGGTGACCGCCTTTTGGTGCATCCCAACTTTGTGGCGCCACCTCCGTGCCGCTCTCATTGCGAAGCACGGCCTGCTTGGATAGATCGATGCTGTCGAGATCGACCGAGTGCGTGTCCATTACCGCCGTGAAGCGCAACGAGTTACCAGACGATGCAGACGCCTTGTCCCAGGTGACCTCCACGGTAACATTGCCGCCTTGACTGGTACGCTTCAAACCGCCACCATTGACGGCATCGCCATCGCTTTCGGCATCTGCCGTGGGTACGGATGCCCTGGCTGGCGCAGAAGCAGTAGATGGCGGTTCAGCTGAAGACGCGCCGCAGCCAGCGAGGATAAGCACCGCGACCGATGCCAGAATGGCGCCGAGGATCCACAGCTTGGGGAAACGTTCGTAGTGCAGCGTCATTTCTTCTATCTCCACTTCAAAGGGCTTGGGACTATCATGACACACCCGGCTTAGAAGACACTGAGGACTGCATTAGGATACGATTAGAGTTTGGCCGAGGCAATTGACCTTGACAGGCTAACGAGTTCGGCCGCATGATGAAGTCAGTTAGACGTAGAGGCGCGCAGCGGAAGATGTTTCGATGGACGAGAAGCAACACTTCACCTGGCTGATCCTGGCATTGCTCCTCGCGCTGCTGGCTTTGGATCTCGTTCCCTTCGTCGAGGCGGTGGGCGAGGCCAACCTGGCGGCACTGGGATGGGCCGCCTTGCTGATCGCGATAGTGACCTATGGGTGGATGGTGGGACATCTGTCGCACCCTCCCGGCAAGAAGGTGCTCGATCTGCTATTGATCCTGCTGGGGGCTGGAGTCTACGCACTGCTACAGACCAGTCTAATGGTCTTCGTCTTCCAGGGATTCCAGGAGTCCCTGATCTGGCTTCTCAGCCTCATGTTGATCTTAGCCGTCATCGGAGTAACTCTGTACCGGTATCGCTAACGCACGGCAAGCTATGCCGTTTTTGGCGTTTGGCGGCCCGCGAGGTTGATCAAACAGGCACAGATCGGGTACAATCTAGGCGGTGCCGGTGTCGTGGGCGAGATGGACGGCCACGCCGCTGGACCAGGGGAAGCCGGTCTCCGGCTGCTCCGCAAATCGGGGTGTAGCGCAGTCGGCTAGCGCGCATGGTTTGGGACCATGAGGTCCCCGGTTCGAGTCCGGGCACCCCGACCCAGTAGAATCTGCCTATGGACAGCCAGCAGACGCCCCGTCGGGAATACCTCACGAGATATTCTGCCCTGCGTCATTCCTCCGAACGACAACCCGGTAGGAGAGAGTGTGGAGCTTCAGCGAATCGTCTGGACCTGGCCCTCCCTGGTGGCCAGGCTGGCCACCGAGGACGTGCGACTATCCCAGGCCCTGGATCGTGCGTGCCGGCCGTTGGCCGCGGAGCGCTCCGGCGACGAGCGGTTGACGCTGGTTCTGGGCTGCTGGCTGGAAGACGAGCTACAGTTCCTTTCCGATGAGACTAACATCGCTCGTCTCGCGAACGCGCTCGGGGCCCTTCTCGAGGAGCGCGTGGATCTCGAGATAGTCCCCTGGCCGGCCGGCATGGCCGCGGCGCACGCCGACGTGTCCGCCCCGGTTCAGGCTCCTGATCTTCTGGACGGTCTGCCGGAGGAGGCGCGCGAAGAGGCTATCAAGTGCGAGACACCTATCCAGCGCTACTTCTTCGCCGAGGCCTGGCGCAGAGGCATCCGGTTTCGCTGCCAGCATCCCGTACTGACTTACCGTCTGGATTTCGCGCTGCCCAGGCAGAAGATCGGAGTAGAGATCGTGGGTTGGCGCTGGTTGCAGAGGGGGACCATGGGTCGCTACGAAAGAGGACAGAGCCTGGGCGGGTTGGGATGGCAGGTTCTATGGTTCTCCGGCCACGAGACATCGGCTGATGTGGACAGTTGTCTGGACAGGCTAGCGCGTCTTCTCACTACATAGCGCCATCCCAGGTCCAGACCAGGGCTCTCCACGCCGTCTCGATCGGCGCCCCTCCGGGCTTCTATTGACACGTCTTGGTCGTTGACGAAGTAACGTGGTACCTAGCCCAGGAAACCGTCGTGCCCTTCGAGGCGCTCGTCACCGTCGGCAGAAGAAGAAAGATACGGCCTCAGTTGCTCGGGCAGCCTCTCCTTCACTACTCTGACCGCGACGTCCGCAGCCCGCAGCGCCGTGTCGTGGTCGAGATGCAATCGGTCTTCCAGTTCCCGAATTAGCTTCTGACGCACCTGGCGCACCTCCCTCGGTCGATGGATCCCCTGAGTCTGCAGTCGCCCCCTCAGGACTGAGAGACCGACCGGGCCACAGACCATCGTCCCCGTCAGAAAAAGGGCAGGTTTCGTGCCAGCACCGGAGGTCGGATGCGCGTCCCCTGTTGTCCCACTCGAGATCTTTGGGGCAGCATCAGGGAACCCAGCTAGGAACAGCCCGCGCTGTCCCGCGTTCAGTCACGGTTTCTTCGGGGGACACCCCCGAACCCCCGGTCTGACAGCGCACTAGCTCCGACGAACTTGCAGGTTGTTTTGAATGTCCCGCACGCCAGGAACGGTCTTAGCGTCTCTGAGCGCTCGCGTCAGCGCGGTATCGCTATCGACAGTACCCGCTAGCGTGACTATGCCGTCTTGCACCGCGACCTGCACTTCGTAAGACCGGACCAGGTCATCGTAGAACAAAGCGGTCTCGATATCGCGCCTGATGTCCTGGTCGCTCCGACGAGGTGGTGTGCCAGAAAACTCTTCGTGAGGAATGTAGTACTCGCTCGGACGTGTCTCGCCCTCGAGTGGCTCTTCTTGCATCTCGGCTCCCCCCTTGTTCTGCTAGCCAACTTCATCGCCAGCCGCCAACGTTGGATGTGATGCAGCTTCGCGAGGGCTGGCGACCCACAGAATCAGCTTAACGAAGGCGCAAGAAATGTGCCCGCGGGACTCGACGCTAGGCGACCTGGTCCAAACCCATGACCGCGGCCGCCTCCCCGTACACTACCACGCCGCAGATGATGCAGTTGAGGTCTGCCTCGCCCGATATCTTGGCGAGCGCACGGGCACCGCACTTGGGACAACGACCGTCCTTAACGTCTGCTAGGAGTGGCGCTCGACGTGCGGGCGCCTGTGAAGGATCTACCGCCTTCGCTTGATTGCGGCTCATCTCATTACCCCCTTGCTACCTCGTTACAACTGGCTTGCGGGCCGCGATCTGACACAGTCATCTAGGACCCTCGGGCGCCCCAGCGGTCTCAGAAGACCGCAGGGCTACGACCCACATGAAAGGCCGCCCCTCATTGGTCCTAATACTAGCAGTCCAGCTACCACCTGATCAAGGGCCGACAATGGTACCTTCCTCCTAGCTCACGGCGTACCATGGTACGAGAGGGGTCATAGCTACTTGTGGAGGTCTATCACAATGTAAGCAGGATCGCTGACAAGTGTCAAGGGCTCGGACGGTAGTACCTACACAGACTTCGTGGTAGCCCTCCCTTCGGATTCTACCATGCCCCTTCCGCATACTGCTTGCCGCCTCCATTCCTCCTCCTTATACTATCCATAGTCCGCTGACGATCAGCAATTCCTTCCGAAGCGAGGACAACCGTGTCACTGGATGCACAGGCCATAGGTGAGCGGGTTCGCGATTACCTGGACATGCAACTCCGCCCCGTCGGCGTCAAGTTTCTCGGTAGCCCGGTGAACCCCATCACCAGGCTCGACGAGCCCATGCGCTACTGCCACGCCGTCCATGAGGCCGCCAGGGGACGCGATTTTGTCTTCACGTCGGGCGACCAGATTTGTAAGAAGGCTGAAGCCATTCTTGGGTTCCGGGAGCCCCGAATAGTCAACGTGGAGCCGCGCATCAAGTCCCGCACACAGGCTGTTTCCGTTGGTCCCCTGCAAGATGCGGATCAGGTCATCCTAGTGCTCAATCCCCAGCAGGCCATGACGATGGTTCTGTTGCTAGGCGGGATCGCCAGCGAGTTCACCGGCAGATTCTCGATCTGCGGCGAGATCACGGCCCAGGTTGCCCTCCAGGGTCAACCCCGCCTCAGCCTCCTCTGCGATGGTGCCAGACGCTACGGCGAGTTCACGACGGAGGAGGTCGCGCTCGGACTTCCCTATGATCTTTTCCTCCAACTGCCGGAGAAGATGAGCAAGTACGGCTCGATGGCCCACAAGGCCAGGTCCGGACTCAAGAGCTTGTTCAGCAAAATGAGATGAGCCCGACACGCAATCTAAATGCGCTGCCAAGCCGGGGGGTTGGGGGTGTCCCCGAAGGATTCCTCGTTTCTGTGCGGGGTGAGGCGCGGGGATTCCCGAAAATATAGCTTGATCATGCATGATGGTAGTTGGTCATTCTGAGGCGCGCACGCCGAAGAATCCGTACCCCCTTGCCGCACAGGGGTCGAAAAGGCGCGGATTCTTCACTCTGCGGCGCTCAGAATGACATGAGTCCACTGAAAGAAGGTCAAGCTCACGGGCAGGGTCGATGGCAATCCCCACTTTGGCGCCCAGGGAGCGCTGAAATAGGGAGGAGTGCCACGAATAATGGCATTTTGCCGGGGATTTCCCCCACCGGTCATTCGCGAGGGACCTTCTTTCAGACGACTCATGACAAACTACTGATAAAGGTCAGACGATCTGAAGAAGGAAGGGAAACGCATGCAAAAAGGCTCGGGAAGAATCAAGTGGAGATCGCTGGTTAGAGGACGAGCCCGTCCCTGGCTCATGACCGGTCTTGTGGCCGCAGTGGCGGCTCTCGTGCTGTTGGCAGCCGGGTGCTCTGGCTCGAGCGCACCAGCTTCCTCTCCGCAATCAAGCGCCAAGTCCCCATCTCCGTCCAGCGCCCCATCATCCAGTGCACAGGCGAGCACCAAGCCGTCGTCCAGCACCACGGGTTATGCCAATCCCGATCTGCTCATCGAAACAGATGCGCTAGCTCAGAAGCTAACCGATCCAACCATTCGGATTGTCGACGCCCGCAAGGCCGATGCCTACAAGGATGGCCATATCAAGGGCGCGGTGAGTATCCCGCAGGCGGCCGCATTCCTCCCCGGAGCGGCCCAGGGGATACTTGGCACGCCCGAGCAGATCGCCAAGCTCTTTGGCGACAAGGGCATTTCCAACGACAACAAGGTGATCGTTTACGACGCAGGTCAGAACTACGAGGCTACCTACCTGCTGTGGGCTCTGGAGACCTACGGACATACCAAGGTGTCTGTTCTCAACGGCGGCTCCAAAAGTGGCAGAAAGAGGGCAAAGAGACGACCAGGTCCGAGCCCGCTATCACGCCCGCGACGCTCGCCGTCAAGCTTGACCCAGCCAAGCGAGCGTTACTAGCCGATGTGAAAGCGGCCGTCGGCAATCCCAAATTCGCCTTTGTGGACGCTCGCTCTCCCCAAGAGTACAAGGGGGAACAGGTCAACGCCAAGCGAGGCGGGCACATTCCCGGAGCAGTCAACGTAGACTGGGTGACACAGTTCAATCCCGACGGAACCGTCAAGTCTGCTCCCGACCTTGCGAAGACATACGAGGATCAAAAGGTCGCCAAGGACAAACAAGTCATCGTGTACTGTCAGGTCGGCTTCCGATCGGCGATGGACTACTTCTCCCTGCGTCTGCTAGGCTACAACGTAAGCCATTACGATGCGTCATGGAACGAATGGGGAAATGATACCAGTCTACCCATTGAGCAGTAGAAGTATGGTATGGGCCGTCGCCAGCGCGGCGGCCCTGCTTTATTTCGTTACAAGTCTCACAGTGGTCGTCAGTGCGTTCATCTGGCTGGGCACCTGGCCGTCTTTCTGGTACGCTCTGCAGAAGGTGCTCTACTGGCCCTTCCAGCCGTACTTCGGCTTCACGCTGTCCGCGCTTGGTGACAAGGAGATCTCGTATCAGGTCTACGCGCTCATCTCGCGTGCCCCGTTTCTGGTGGTGCCAGTGCTGGTATTGATCGTCGCATTGCCAAGAATGCGATCGAAAGGCAGGCACCATCTGGATGACGGCAATTGGTCCCAGACGCCGGAGAACAACATGCTCGGCAAGAAAACCCAAGCCATTCTGATCATAGCTGTGGCGGCCGCCCTGGTGGCGCTCTACTACAGCTCGGCCGACGTTCGCGCCAGCGTCGAGCCGGTGGCGGCATTGGTAGCCAGGGGCGATGTGCCTGGACTGAAGGAATACCTGCTCTCTTTTGGCATCTGGGCACCCTTGGTCTCGGCGACTCTTATGATCGTCCAATCCATCATCGCCCCGTTCCCGGCGGTAGTTATTACTCTTACCAACGGGTTGCTTTTTGGCGCGTTCTGGGGAACCGTGCTGTCGTGGAGCAGCGCGATGGTGGGCGCTGCCGTCTGCTACATCATCGCGAAGGCGCTAGGACGCCCTGTGGTCGAGCGCATCGTAGGAGAGCGGGCACTGAAAGCCTCCGATAGCTTCTTCGATCGCTACGGTAGCCATGCTGTTCTCATCGCTCGACTGATTCCGGTCATCTCTTTCGACCTGATCAGCTACGCTGCCGGACTGACCAGCATTGCCTTCGTCGACTTCATGGTCGCTACCGGCGTTGGACAACTCCCAGCCACCGTGGTCTACTCCTACCTGGGCGAGAATATCTCCAAGAGCACCAACTTCGCATTGCTCGCTTTCGGCTGTCTACTGTCTTTGATCGTCGTCAGTGTCGCCGTGAAGAAGAGGCTGGAGCGACGGCTGCCTTCGGGACAGAGGTCAATCAGTTGACCGAGCGAGGATACTTATCCGGTGAGATAAGCGCTGACGGGAACGTTGCCGCGACAACGCTGGTAGCCAAACGCGGCTCGACTCTCTTTCGCGTTCTGCGCCCCGTGGTCAGCGCGGCGCTGTTGATTCTCCTGTTTCAGTCCGTCGGGCTATCTCGCTTCATGGATATCCTGGCGGGAGCCAGTATAGCCTGGCTAGCGTCTGGTCTGCTTCTCGTGATAGCAGCCCTGGCGATCAGCGCCTACAAATGGCAATGGCTTCTTGCAGTGCAAAACGTGCGGGTTCCGCTGCCCAAGCTCTTCACGTCATACCTCGTTGGGCTCTTCTTCAACAATTTCCTGCCCACGAACATTGGTGGCGACGTAGTGCGCATCGCCGACATCGGGCGCCATACGTGGAAGATGCCCGAAGCGGCGGCCTCATCTTTGCCTTGCGCAAGTAGAAAGCATTCCCCAGTGCTGGTATGCTTCAGCCTGTTCTTTACCATGCTTGCGAGGTAGGATCTAGATCTATGAGCGTTACGAGCGAGGAACAATACTGCGCCATTGACGAGCTACCGCCGCCCATCGACCCGGAGAGCATCCTCTATTCGCCTGGGCTGGTGCAGGAGCAGCGCAATGGCGTCTACTTGCTCATCGATCCGCTCGAGCCCAACTGGGTCAGTACCAATCGGCTGGGTTCCAAGATCGTTCGGCAGTGCGATGGTCGGCGCACCATGGAGGAGATCTCCGCCCATCTTTCACGCGAGGACGGGTTGACGGCGGCCGAGGTCGCTCAGTTCGTGCGCGCGGCTGTCGTCGCGGGAATCATCTCCACCCGCCCCGAGCTCAAGCCAGCCTATCCGGGCCGAGCGCAAGCCGTGGGCTGTGGAACACTGGAGGAACTCTGGATCTACACCAACAACTCCTGCCTGTTGCGCTGCAAGCACTGCCTGGTCGACGGAGGCGAAGAGTCGACAAAGCCCCTCTCGACTTCGGAGATCGAGCGCCTGATAGGCGAAGCTCTGGAGTTGGGAGCTAAGCGTGTCTACTTCACGGGAGGAGAGCCGTTCCTCAGGCACGATCTCTTCTCGCTCGTCGAGTACGTGACCGCCCGCGCCGAGTTGGTCATCCTGACCAGCGGTCTGCTCCTGACCGATGAGAACGTGGCGCGCCTGGCGAAGCTTGGTCGTGGTCGTCTCCTCCTGCAGGTGAGCCTGGAAGGTCCCGACGCCCTGACCAACGACGCGATTCGCGGACCCGGCAGCTTCGTGCAGGCAGTGGAAGGCATCCGAAGGCTGGTTCAGGGCGGCCTGTCCCCCGTTGTCACAACGACCATCACCAGGCTCAACTATGGCAAGGTCGTGGACACGTCGCGGTTTCTCGCCTCTCTGGGCGTCAGAGACCACCACGTGCTCTGGCTGCACGCCCGGGGGCGGATGCGGGGCGATATCCACGCGCTTCACCTGCCGCAAGCCAGCGTGTCCTCAGTAATGGAGGAGCTGCGACAGACGACGCGGTCTCTGGGCATCGTCGTCGACAACCTGGCTTCTCTCAAGGACCGCGTGCGCAGCAAGCGCGGAAGGAAGAACGACCTGTGCAACTCGTGCTTCGGCGTTCTGAGCGTAAACGTCGATGGGCACGCGTACCCCTGCGCGGCTCTGTCCGGCGCGCCGGAGTTCGACTGCGGCTCCATCAAGACCAGCACACTCGCGGAGATCTGGTTGCACTCGCCCGTCACCAACTGGATCAGAGAGAACTCGGTCCAGAAGAAAGTGGGCTGCAGCTCGTGCTTCCTGAAGTTCTTCTGCGGCGGTGGCTGCTTTGCCCAGTCCTACTTCGACTACGAGCTACGGACAGGATCCGGATGCATAATGGCTCCCGACCCCTACTGCACGCCCTACAAGACGCAACTGTCAGAGCTGATGTGGGAACTGGCCACCGAGGGTCTGGAGTGGAGAGATGACACGCGTCCACTGATCTATCGGACAATGGACAACGAGTTGCTGAGCTGCACAACGGACGGCAACAAGGTACTCAACGCGGCCTTCGAGGTCGGGACCTACCACTGCGCCTGTGTGCTGGCCATGGAGGCGAAAGGCAGCGCGTGATCTCGATAGTCTTGCCAGTCCTGAACGAAGCCCTCACCATCGCGAAGATGCTGGAGCATGTCTGCTCGCTAGAGGGCGAGTACGAGGTCATCGTCGTCGATGGGGGAAGCACCGATGGCACAGACTCAGTGGCCCGTCGCTACGCCCGGGTGGTGCAGGGTCCCCGGGGACGAGCCCGACAGATGAACTGTGGTGCCGCCGCTTCCGAAGGCAAGATCCTGCTATTCCTGCACGCCGACACTCGCCTGCCACCAGGTGCGCTGATCGGCATCGAACGGGCGCTGTCGTCCTCCACGGCTGTGGGAGGACGCTTCAAGGTGCGCTTGAGCAATCCAGGCTGGACCTTTCGCATCGTCACCCACGCCATCAACCTGCGCGATCACCTGTTCGGCGGTTTTACAGGAGATCGGGCCATTTTCGTGCGGGCTGACGTTTTCAGAGCTCTGGGAGGATACTGGGACATGCCTCTGATGGAGGATCTGGAGTTTGGCAGACGCATGTCCACGGCAGGTCCGGTTGTCAGACTCCCCCTCAGCGCCGTCACATCGGCTCGTCGGTGGGAGAAAGACGGGATGGTCAAGACCGTCCTGCGAATGTGGCTGCTACGCTTTCTCTTCTTCCTCGGCGTTCATCCCGCCCGGTTGAAGAAGCTCTACGGGGAGACCCGATGACCACGCGAAGAGGGGCGGCCCTGGCCGTAATGGCCCAGATGCCAATTCCGGGTCGAGTCAAGACCAGGCTCCAGCCCCATCTGACGCCACAGGAGAGCGCCGATATCTATCGCGCCTTTCTCCAGGACACCCTGGATCTGGCCGCTTCCATGAAGGGGTACACCCCTTTTCTCGCGTTTGCTCCGCAAGATCGCGAGAGCTACTTTGCCGAAATCGCTCCCGCCCCTTTCCATCTTTTGGCCCAAAGCGAGGGCGATCTGGGGCACAGGATGCTGACCGTCTTCCTCCGGCTCGAACGGTCGGGCTATTCCCCGATGGTAGTCATCGGCACCGACATTCCTACCCTTCAGCCAACCCATCTCCAACAGGCCTTGGAGCTCTTGGAGGCGTCCGACGTCTGCCTAGGACCGAGCACCGACGGCGGATACTATTTGATTGGAGCGCGCAATCCTCCTGCCTGCCTGTTCGAGGGAATGACATGGAGCACCAGCGCTGTATTTCAGACCACCATCGAAAGGGCCGAGGCCGCTCAATTGTCCCTTTCGCTACTCGAGCCATGCACCGACGTAGATAGGATTGAGGACCTGCTCTGGCTGCGCCGCGAGTTCGCACGCCTGAAGCACATGACAGGGGTCCGGATTCCAATCCGAACGGATGCTTGCCTTGCCAAGTTGGAGCCGAAAATCGCTTGCCTGTAACCGAGCAGTGTGGTAGCATCAGGCGAGTCAACAACAGGACAAGGGAAGGAATCTTGGAGATGTTACCGGCACGGTTGAATATCGCTTGCTGGGTGACCCTGTCTCGGCTAATGCTCCTGCCGGTGGCACTACTATCCGTCTATCTTCAATGGCCACATGGATGGTCGATAGCGGCTGGGGCCTGCGCAGCAGCTGGGCTATCCGACGTACTCGATGGCTACCTGGCTCGAAGAATCAAGTGCGTCACCGACATTGGGAGCGTGCTCGACCTACTGGCCGATAAGATCTTCGTCATCGCGATGTTGTTCGTGCTGGCTTCGCAGAACGCCATTCCGTACTGGATGCCGGCCGTGGTCGTCCTCCGGGAGATCATCATATCTCTAATGCGTCTGCGCCGCATTGTGGGCAGGCGGACCTTCAGCGCCGACCGGTGGGGCAAAGCCAAGACGGTCATCACGATGGTGGCCGTCACGGGGCTCCTGCTGCGCCAGGATTTCTACCTGGGTGGCCCCCTAGCTCAGATTAGCATCCCCCTGCCCATCTCGCCAATCCTGGAGCTAGCCTGGTGGGCTATGCTACTGGCAGTGGCCCTGACCATCTTCTCGGGGGCCAATTACGTCGTCAGCTACATAGGGTTGGTCCGAGAGGACTGAACCTTATCCCTGATCTTCTCTTGGGGTACATCCATTGCTGCCTACTATCGCGGAAGAACAAGCGCCCTCACAGGCAGTATCAAGTATTCCGGGGCTAGTGAAGCGTAACACGATCATTCTGGCGCTGTCGCAGGCCCTCGTGGGTGCCGGGACACAGATGGTCCCCGCGCTTGGCCCATTGTTATCGGTGGAGCTTCTCGGTACTGCGGCTATGGCCGGCCTGGCTGTTAGCATCATCGGCGTCAGTCGCTTTGTCGTGGCCTATCCGCTAGGTAAGTTGGCAGACACCTACGGTAGGCGCGCCGGGTTGATGCTGGGGCTGGTCGTGGCTATCGCCGGCACTGTTCTGACAGGATTCTCCGTCATCTGGCACTCCTTTCCCAGCTTCGTCCTTGGCATGTTGATCTTCGGGCTGGGGATGGGTGCGGCGCAGCAGCTCCGGGTGGCCGCGGCAGATATGTACCCACCCAGCCGGCGGGCAGAGGGCCTCGGCTACGTGCTTACCGGATCGCTCGTAGGCGCCTTCGCCGGACCGGTTGTCATTAGCACGGCCCAGCTCATCTCGCCAGAGCTCGGACTGGCACCATTGGCAACACCTTGGTTGATCGTGCCCGCCGCGCTGATACCGACCCTCGTGCTCATCTCGTTCATGAGGCCGGACCCTAAAGACATCGCCGCAAATCTGGCACGCTACTACCCGGACTACAAGCCTCTTATGCCGTCAGCGTCCGTGAAGCCGGGGAACATCGGAATCGGTGCTTTTCTAAGGCACTATCCGAAGCGGGTCGCCTTCGTCGCCAGTTTCGCCGCGCAGGGGAATATGACTATGATAATGGCGATGACCTCGCTGGCGTTGGCGCACCACGGCCACGCACTGCCGTCGATCTCCATCTCCGTTTCGATCCATGTCCTGGGCATGTTTGCCTTCTCTATGCCGCTGGGCAAGTTGGCTGATGCCCTCGGCCGGCGCAGCATGCTAGTTGCGGGCACCGTTATCACCATTCTGGGGACGCTGCTGGTGCCGACCAGCCCCGAATACGTGGTAATCACCTTGGGGACATTCCTGGTTGGGTTGGGCTGGTCGTGTGTCAACGTTGCGGCGACGGCAGTGATCGCCGACACGACTCAGCCGCAGGAAAGAGGACGAGCGATAGGCACAAATGACGCTTTGGCCAGTGCCTCGGCGATTGTCCTTCCTTTGCTTGCCGGGCCACTGGTGGACATATTCGGTCTCAACTCCATCGGCGTGCTTGGAGTACTGCTGATGCTCGCGCCCCTGCCATTGCTGATTCGGCTGCGCGAGCCGTCTCCGGGGAAGTACGAAGATGCGACTGCCGTGCCACGGAGGGCATAATCCTCAGGGCATCTGGAATTACTTGGGCTGTAGTTGCGCAGCTCTTCATCCTGGGTGGCGGCGCACAATCGCGTTCGATCAGCGCAGTTCGCCCAAGCGCAGTCTTCTACGTGACCTTCCTGATGGGAAACGCGCAACTACTTCTCTGGCACTGCTGCACAGCCCACGGCGACTTCGCCGCTGAAAAGGATCCGCTTCAGCCACAGCGAGACGTAAACCAATCCTACTAGCACTGGCACCTCGATGAGTGGGCCAACCACCGCGGCCAACGCCTGGCCAGCGCCGATGCCAAAAACGGCCACGGCCACCGCGATCGCCAGCTCGAAATTGTTAGACGCGGCCGTGAATGAAAGGGTCACGGTCTCTCGGTACTTGAGACCCAGCTTCCAGGACATGACATACGAAACGCTGAACATCAGACCGAAGTAGCCCAGCAGCGGGATGGCGATACGGAGCACGTCCATCGGCAGAGTCACAATATACTCGCCCTTGAGCGCGAACATCACCACGATCGTGAAGAGCAGTGCCAGGAGCGCCGTCGGCGCCATTCGAGGCATGAGTTTACCCTCGTACCATGCGCGGCCCCGAGACTTGATCCCCACATAGCGGGTTATCATGCCCGCGAACAATGGGATACCCAGGAATACTAACACTGAGATCGCCACTTCCCAGAACCCGATGCGGATCGTCTGACCTGAGGTAAGGCCCAGCCAGTCAGGAAGCACGGTGATGTAAAAGTAGGCCAGCACCGAGTAGAGTAGCACCTGGAACACCGAGTTCAATGCAACCAGAACGGCGCAATACTCTCTGTCCCCGCCGGCAAGTTGGTTCCAGATGAGGACCATGGCGATACAGCGAGCCAGACCTATGATGATGAGACCGGTGCGATACTCGGGTAGATCAGGCAACAGTAGCCAGGCGAGAGCAAACATAATAAACGGGCCGACGATCCAGTTCTGGATGAGAGAGACAACGAACATCTGCCACGCATTAGTCACTTTGCCCAGTTCCTCGTACTTGACCCTGGCAAGCACGGGGTACATCATCCAGAGTAGCCCGAGGGCTATGGGCAACGACACGCTGCTAATGCGGGCGGCATCGAGTATTCGGGCGATCTCAGGGTAAACGTAACCCAGCCCCAACCCTAGCGCCATGGCCAGGAAGATCCACACTGGCAGGAATCTGTCCAGAGTAGACAGGCGACGTATCACGCTGCCAGACTGAGACTGGGTGGCTGCCGTGTCAGAGACGCACATATGCTATGATTCTCCTCCAAAATCGTTTCTGCGCGCCTGATTAGTCTCGGCCGCAGCAGTCGGCCGGCATAGAGTCCACTGCGCTCGGCTCTAGCAGAGGGTCTATCGCCTCCCGTAGCGCTTTGACGCCCATCGGGTCGAGGGAGTAGTAAACCCATCGAGCATCGTGCAGGTCGCGCCTGTCACGCACCAGTCCGGCCCTCTTCAACACGCCCATGTGGTGAGATACTGTACCCTGAGACAGCCCTGTGGCCTCGGTGAGATGACAAACGCACTGCTCCCGCTGACGCAGCATGCGGAAGATCGCCAGGCGAACAGGATCGGCCAGGGCCTTGAGTGCTAATTCCAGGTTCGTAGCAGATGCAACCGTCACACCTAGCTGGGTTCCAGCGCAACCATCATCCATAGTTTATTCCTGCCACTGCATTGATCCTCATCAATATATCATGCTGCGGAGAAAGAAGTCAAGGGGGCTGAGAGCGGAAAAAGCCTTTTGGAAAAAGGATGGAGACTATTTCCGAGGGAGCCGAACCTCTTGCAAAGGAAGCTCGGCTCTCCCGAAAACCAACGCGTGGTTCACGAGAACTTTGGCGGAAGGCGCGTGGTAGTGCGGCGAGAGCTGCTCCAGCCAGTGGAAGCGATCGGAGAGGCTGCCCAAGCCTAAGCGATGCCATAGGCCGTGGACTAGCGGCTCCGCCCCAACCCCGGTCCAGGTCGCGCCACGATCAGCACCACCAGCCCATCAAGTAGGTTCTCGACGTGCTCTATCTGTAGGCCGGCCTTGCCGACGTTCTCGACGGTCCGGCGATTGACGTTCGGCCCTCCGAGACGCGTGGTGAGCGGGTTGACCAAGTCGAAGAGCCGTCCGAAAACGCCGGGCGGGCGGACGTGCTCCAGTAACGCGATCAGCCCGTCGGGCTTTGTAACGCGCCCCAGCTCGTGGAGGCCCTGGATCGGGTCGGCCACCGAGCAGAAGACAAAGCTCGCCAGAATCGCGTCGAACGTTTGATCAGGAAACGGCAGCCGCTGCACGTCCACAACCTGCAGATCAACCGTTATGCCAAGACGACGGACCTTCAGTCTGGCTTGTTTGAGCATGGCGGGGCTTATGTCCACCGCGGTCACGGACCCACAAGGCGGATAGTAGGGAAGGTTCTTGCCCGTCCCGACGCCAACCTCCAGAATGCGTGGACCTCGGGCGTAGCCCCATAGCCGCCTGCGCCAGCGGGACAGACCCATCCATTCCATGGGCGCCATGGCAAGATCATAGATAGTGGCGAAGCGGTCGTAGACAGCCTCGCCGCCAGGTGTTTTGCTGTACTTCTCCGTCGGTCTTGCCATGCACCCTCCCCCAGGCATGCAGCGAACTCGGTCCCGCCACGGACTGCGCCAAGCGCTCGAAATTGATATTATCACACATACGAAGGAGATCGCACCAAGTGGCAAGGAGGGACACGACATGAGCAGCGACGGCGCGCTCAGCCTCGGCGAGGAAGTAAATCTGGCAATCGAGGCGCGCGACCTGGTCAAGACCTACCCCGGTGGCGTGCGGGCTTTGGATGGCTTGAGCTTCGCCGTGGAGACGGGCACCATTCTGGGGCTGTTGGGACCGAACGGTGCGGGCAAATCGACGACCGTAAAGATCCTCACCACGCTCTCCCGTCCGAACGCGGGCATGGCGCGAGTGGCTGGCTTCGACGTGCTGCGGGAACCCGACCGGGTGCGCCACGCCATCGGATGCGTCCCCCAGAAATCGAGCGTGGACCTGGAGGCGACCGGTCGTGAGAACCTCACTTTGCAGGGGCATCTCTATGGACTGGGAGGGACGGCACTGAAACGCCGGGTCACGGGGCTGCTGGCCAGATTCGGGCTGGAAACCGCCGCCGATCGGGTTGCCCGTACCTACTCCGGTGGCATGCAGCGCAAGCTGGACGTAGCCATGGGACTCGTCCAGCACCCTCGCGTGCTGTTTCTCGACGAGCCCACCACTGGACTGGACCCGGAGGCACGGGCCGATCTGTGGGAAGAGATCTCTCGCTTGGTTGGAGAAGAACGTATGACCATCCTCCTGACTACCCATTATCTGGAGGAAGCAGATCGATTGGCCCAGCATCTGGCCATCGTCGACCATGGTCGGGTGGTGGTGGAAGGAAGCCCGGAGCAGTTAAAGGGCGAGCTCCGCGGTGACGCGATCCATGTGGAGTTGGGCGAGGCACGCTCCGGCGAGCGGGCCCGCGCCGTACTCGATGGCATGGCTGGAATCAACGATGTCATGCTCGACGGTCGGTCTCTGCGCGCGCGCGTCGATCATGGCGCCACCGCGGTGCCCGGCGTCCTCGCAGCGCTAGATGCGAGCGGTGTCCCGGTGGCCTCCGTCGCGGTGGCGCGCCCATCACTGGATGACGTCTACCTGCGCCACGTCGGCCGAGCATTTCGAGAAAACGGTCGGGAGACAGTCCGATGACGAGGCTTGTCCATACCTGGTTCATGACGCAGCGCCAACTGCGCAATCTGGCCCGCCAGCCATATTGGATCGCCATGTCCCTCATGCAGCCCGTTATCTACTTGTTGCTTTTCGGCTCGCTTTTCCAGCGGGTCGCCGAACTGCCAGGGTTCGGCACGGGCTCGTATATCACTTATCTGACACCGGGCATCGTCATCATGAGCGCCTTCTTCGGAGGCGGCTGGATCGGCATGACCATGATCGACGACCTCGATCGCGGCATCCTCGACCGCTTCCTGGTCACGCCGGTCTGGCGTGGGGCGGTAGTCACGGGGCTCTTGCTGCAGTTGGCGGTACAGATTCTGATCCAGTCGCTTATCATCGTCGGACTGGGCTTGCTGCTAGGTGCCCGATTCGAGGGAGGACCGCTGGGCGTTGGAGTGCTACTCGTCTGCGCTCTCCTTCTAGCGGCGGCTTTCGGAGCGCTGTCGACCGGCATCGCTCTGCGGATCCGGAAAATGGAATCGGTGATCGGGATTGTCAACGGAGTGCAACTGCCGTTGATGTTTCTCTCCTCGGTCTACATGGCGCCCAATCTCATGCCAGTGTGGATGCAAACCATCGCGCGCTACAATCCGGTGAACTGGGCGGTAGAAGCTGCACGCACCGCGATCGGCGCCAATGGCGACTGGGTTATCGTGACCAGCTATGCTGGATTGCTGCTGGCCCTATCGATCGTTTGCTCCTGGTTCGCCACACGCGCCCTGCAGTCATACCGCCGTTCGGTGTGACGCGAAGGGGTCTCAAAAAATGCGTGAGAAGCCTCCTACCCCGTCATTCCCGCTTTCGCAGGAATCCACGGCGCCTCTGGATTCCCGCTTTCGCGGGGATGACGGAACGAGGCTCAGAGCCAGACTGCCCTTCTCACACACTTTCTCAGAGCCGATCGCGCACTATATCAAGGATGCTAGAGAGAGCGCGCCCGGCAGGTGCTCGCAGCAGCACGTCGGCCATGGCGTCCATCGTCGTATCGCCCAGATTGATGAGCGCAAGCTTTGCCCCTGCCTGTTTGGCGCGCATGGGCATATCAGCGGCCGGGTAGACAACCAGGGAGGAGCCGACCACGATGAAGAGATCACTCACCGTCGAGCGGCGCATGGCCTCGCTCGTCTCGCGCTGCGGCATGGGCTCGCCGAAGAAAACTGCCGCTCCCTTGAGCGGACCGCCACAGGCGTCGCAGGTTGGCACCTCCTCGCCCGCCTCTGCCCGGGCCCGCGCCGATTCCATCGGATAACGACGGCGGCACCGGATGCACTCGGCAAAACGGTTAGTGCCGTGCAGCTCGATGACCTTTTCCGGCGTATTGCCCGCGCCCTGGTGCAACCCGTCGACGTTTTGAGTGATGACGCAATCAAGCTTGTCCAGGCGCTCCAGCTCGGCAATGGCCAGGTGACCGGCGTTGGGCTGGGACTGGGCCCAGTGTTTGCTCGTCTCGCAGTGCATCTGCCAGTAGCTCTTGCGCGCCTCGTGGCTACTGAGGAACTCGTCGTAGTAGATAGGCGTGTAGCGCTCCCAGAAGCCGCCTGGACTCCGGAAATCAGGAATCCCGGACTCCGTGCTGATCCCCGCGCCAGTGAAGACGACGATGCGTTTCGACTCGAGGATGAACTCGGCGACTTGCCGGACGGCTTCCTTGAGCTCGCGCTCATTCATCGAACCGCCCCCTCAGAAGTAAATGATCTCGCCCCGCAAAGAATCGCCCACATGCAGTATGGCATACGATGGCTTGGGTGACCGGCGCTTGTCGGTGGGTGAGCCTGGGTTCAGAAAGAGCACCTCGCCGTGCCGCTCGCAGTGGGCCTGGTGGCTGTGGCCGAACACTACACAATCCACATCCTGATCCTCGAAAGCGTGCAGCGCGCCCACCAGCGCGTTTCCGCACGGGTTATCGCCGTGCACCAAACCGATGACAAAGCGGTCAGCACGCACCAGTTTCTTGCTGCCAAGGCGCTCGCGTAACTCCGGCGGATCGACGTTGCCGGCCACTGCTTCGACAGGAGCCAGCCGGGACAACTCGTCCAGAACGAAGAACTGCGTTATGTCGCCAGCGTGGAGGATGAGATCGACGCCTTGCAGGCCGGATATCAGAGCGGCAGGCAGATGTATACCCCGTTGCGGCATATGCGTGTCGGAGACGATGCCCAGTTTCATCGTTGTCCTATCTCAGTCCAGGGGCGGGGGGAAGACCGCCGCGGTTTCCGAAACCGCGGCGGTCTCGGAGGCTGGGGGCCGGTCCACCAACCCCGAGACCCCAGCCCCTACACCTACCGCTGCGGCTCGACGATAACCTTCATCGAGTCCTGCGCACGGGCAACCAGCTCGAAGCCGCGGCCGATCTCCGCCAAGCTCACCCGGTGCGTGATCATCTCGCGGACCCGCACGCGCCGAGAGCGGATCAGCTCCAGGGCCTGCACATGGTCCGCCGGGCTGCCAGCGTAGGTCGTGGTGACCGTAATATCGTTGCGGAAGAAGAGATCGTTGATGGGAACCGGGATCGTCGCACCCGGCTCGGCCGGGGCGAAGACCAGCACCGTCCCTCCGCGCTCCACCGAGCGGAAAGCTTGCTCAACCGCCGCTGGAGCGCCTGTGCAGAGAACGACCACGTCGGCCAGTCGGCCATCGTTCAGCTCGCGCAGCATGGCCGGAACGTCCTCCCCGGCGTGCCAAGCAACCTCGGCGCCGAACGAGCGCGCCATCTGGAGGCGGAAGGGGCTTACGTCGGTAGCAATTACGCGTCCCGCTCCCTGTGCCACGGCAAGAGCGACGTGCAGGAGCCCGGCCGCACCGCTACCGAGCACCAGGACGCAATCGGCTGGCTGAACGCCAGCGATGCGCTGTCCGCGCAGCACGCAGGCTAGAGGCTCCGCGAAAGAGGCCTCCTCCATGCTGACTCCGTCAGGAATGATAAAAGTGCCGCGATCCACGTTGATGGCGGGGAGGCGGATATACTCCGCGAAGCCGCCCGGGAAGAAGTTGGTCCGCCGCAGTGTCTCACAGACCGTGTGGCGACCACGCAGACAGTAGTGGCAGGTGTTGCAGGGAACGTGGTGGGCTGCCACCACGCGCTGGTCGAGGCGAAAGCGCTCTACGCCCTCACCGACCTCCACGACCTCTCCAGCGATCTCATGGCCCAACACCAGCGGAACCCGATCGCGCCGGTACCACTCCATCACGTCGCTGCCGCAGATCCCGCTGGCGTCAATGCGCACCAGGAGCTCCCCAGTCCCAACGCTGGGCCGAGGCATCTCCTCCAGACGCAGATCGCTGTTGCTATAGTACATAGCCACGCGCATGGCACATCGCTCCTTGTGGGAGTTGGGGGTCAGGGGTTGGGAGCTGGAGGCACCGTCCCATCAACCCCTAGCCCCTATCGCCCCCTGGCTAGCGGTTCTTCTCTTCCAGGAACATCTCGTGCGCTTCCTGGGCTGTGCCGTTGCCGTGGATGATGTGGCGGATGGCCTTTATCATGGCCACTGGATGGTCGTTCTGCCAGATGTTGCGGCCGAGGTTCACCCCGATGGCGCCTTTTTGCATCCCATCGTGGACGAAGTCCAGAACCTCGCGCTCCGACTCTGTGCTCGGACCGCCAGCCATGACCACCGGCACCGGACAGCCCCGCACGACCTTCTCGAAATTCTCGCACCAGTAGGTCTTCACCACGCGGGCGCCGAGCTCAGCCGCGATGCGAGAGCACAGCCCGAGATAGCGCGCATCCCGTTTCTCGAGCTCCTTGCCGACCGCGGTGACCGCCATCACGGGGATGCCGTACCGTTCGGCCTCGTCGACCAGCTTGGATAGGTTTAGCAGAGTCTGACGCTCATAGTCGGTGCCCACAAAAACAGAGATCCCCACGGCGGCGACGTTCAGGCGCAGACACTCCTCAATGGATGTGGTGAGTCCCTCGTCAGCCAGATCGTGTCCTATCACGCTCGTTCCGCCCGAAACGCGCAGGATGATGGGCTTGGTGTTAGCCGGATCGACACAGGACCTCAGCACGCCCCTGGTCACAAAGAGCGCATCCGCGTACGGCATGAGAGGCTCGATAGTCTTGCCTGGCTCCTCCAGCCTATGCGTGGGTCCCTGAAAATATCCGTGGTCAATAGGCAGAAACATGGCATGGCCATCGGATTGAATCAATTGGGCCATGCGGTTCTTCATACCCCAGTCCATGCGGCAAACCTCCACTCGCATTTCTTCGACGGCGCGGCCGGCGCGTCGTGTCCGCAGAAAGTATAGTAATCGGGGGGTTGCTTGTAAAGGAGGGGAATCCTGATCCGCTAGAACATCCCCGAGGACAGGATCAGTCGAAAGTTCTGCTCCACCTCGCGGCGGCCGGCGATCACGCCCGGATGACCGTATGGATGGCCGGTCAGCAAACACTCGATCTCCAACTCCGCGAGACATTGGATGCTCTGCTTGAGTTGTCGCGCGTCTCCGCCGGGCAGGTCGGTGCGCCCCACCGAGCGGTAGAAGACGACGTCACCAACGATGGCGGCCTTGCGCTCTGGCCAGTAGAAGCAGACCGAGCCTGCACTGTGGCCGGGCGTGTGCAAGACCTGCAGAAGATGCGGGCTCTCGTCTCCCAGCCTCAACTCTCCTTCTTGCAAGAAAAGCTGTGGCTCGCGGCTGATCGCCTCACCATCGCTCGGACCGGCGTGAGAGCCGTTCGACGTGGCCGATCTGAGGTACTCCTCTCGCTCCGCTTCATGTAGGCCGATCCAGGCGCCCTGTTGTTCGTGCCACCATGGGTCGCTCTGACAGTGGTCGAGATGGCAGTGTGTATTGAGAACCAACGTCACCTGATCGGGACCGATCCCGTCTCGGCCCAACTGCGAGACAAGCAGATCCAACCCAGGTGCCTGTCCCATGCTCACGACACGCCCGGTTCTTTTGTCGACCAGCGGAGTCGGCACCGTGTACTGGCCAGGATCGAACAGGACAAAGCGGTCCTGCCCGTTTACGCGGTAGCGAACCGCGTATGAATTACAGTTGTTCCCCTGGCCTTGCCAGAGAAAGGCGAACAGATCCGGTAGTAGCTCCATGATTCGCTCCGAAGTGCTCCTTGAGGCTTGAAACATTGCGCAGGACTCGGCTATTATAGCATACGTCCACCGACAGGACGTCCACCCCTTTCTACCTGTGAGGCAATCAACTATGGAATCAAAGCGTGTCAAAAGCGCGTGGGAGATCGCGTTGGAGCGGGCCGAACGCCTGGGAAGTCTGTCGAGCGAAGAGCTCAAAGCTAAGCAGGAGGAAGAGGCACGGGAGATCGGACGTGGCTTGGCCACGCGGTGCCTGGCCGGCGTGCCCGGGCGTGACCTGCGCGCCGAACTTGCGCGGCACGAAGAGAGTAGGCGTCTGCTCATCATGAAGGAGGCAGTTGCTGTGCTGACGGCAGCCCTGTCGCCGTTCCCTGACGAGAAGACACGCCGGGCCATGGAAGGGCTGCGACTTCTAATCGGCGAAGACGCCCTCCACTCCCTGGAAGTTCAGGTCGCGTCGGTCAGGCGAGAGTACGATGAGACACTCACCCGCGAGGGCAAGCGGCTCGCTTCGCGGATCCGTGCATCCGGCGAGGCAGAGCTCCGCGGGCGCGGTGCATTGGGCTCCGGCCTGAAGATCAACGTCCCCGCCTCACCCGAGTGGCAGGCCGCTATGGAGCGCATTAACGCGGAGTACCGAAAGCGCCTGGACGACCTCGGTCGTCGTATTGCCGCCATGGTCGCGTGAGAGCTCCCGTCCTTCGTTTCGGCACGCCCTATGAGCGGAGAGGCGATCCATCGCCAGCCCTAGTTGGTCCGATAGAGACAGGAGAGGAATGCTAACAGTTCACACACTGCCATCATTGCGATCACCAGCCCTGCTGTGCGGTTTCTCGGGGTGGGCTGACGCCGGGTTCGCGGCCAGCCAGGCCGTGCGTTACATCTTGCAGAAGCGAGAGAATGAGCGCATTGCCGAGTTTAACCCTGACTCCATCTACGCCTACACAACGACTCGACCTAGCGGCGTCTTCGCTAGCCCAGGGCGGCGCGTGCTGCGTTGGCCGTCCCTGGCGTGGCATGCGGTGCCGGTGCCAGAGTCGCCTCGAGACCTGGTCATCCTGGTGGGACCGGAACCTGACTTGCGATGGCAAGAGTGTCTGGAGAAGGCAGCCGCCTTCATCGAGCAACTCGGCATCTCCCAGGTCATCACATTGGGAGCGTTCCTGGCTCAGGTACACTACGCCGCACCACCCTTCCTGATGGGACTCGCCAGCAACGAGGAGATGCGCGAGCGCCTGCAGTCGCTGTCGGTTCGGGAAACGGACTACGAGGGGCCGACTGGCTTCGCCAGTGGCGTGGCCTCGGCTGCCGCGGAGAAGGGCATCCCGACCGTGTCCCTCTGGACCGCGGCGCCCAGTTATCTAGCGAATATGGCCAACCCCAAGCTCTCAGCCGCGCTGCTGGCAACAAGCGAGCAGTTGCTTGGACAGGAGTTGTGGCGGCAAGAACTGGAAGCGGCCGGGCGCGAGATGGAGAGGAACATCGATGAGGCCGTGCGAGCACGGCCAGAACTGGCGAAGCTGTTCCCTCATATCCTGGGACAGGAGATCCAGCCTTCGGCCGAGCAACTATCAGCCGAGAATTCAGTCGAGTTCGGCGATTTCCCGAGCGCCGAGGAGGTTCTGAAGGATCTGGAGGAACATCTACGCCGGCTGCGCGAGCAACGCTCGGATGATGCCCCTCCGAATTAGCTGAGACGTTGTCAGAAATCACCGTTGGTGCAGACCACGGAGGAGGGTCCTGGGAGCGTCCGCCTGAGGCGGGCGCGAGTGCTCGCGCCCG
>SCTZ01000119.1 GCA_004297765.1 Chloroflexota bacterium
CGATCCTCGCTTCTCGAAACCAGCGTCGGATCAGACGCTGACACCTGCCAGCCGTCTGGGATGCCATCCCCGTCATCGTCGTTCTCAAACCCAGCGTTGGACAGCACCTGGACAGTTGGCGGAGGCGTTGGCGTTGGCGTTATCGTTGACGTTGGAGTGCTTGTCGCGGTAGAAGTGGCGGTTGCCGACAGCGTGGCCGTCGCAGACGGAGTGGCGGTTGGCGATGATGTTGCTGTTGAGGAAGGGGTGTTGCTAGGGGTCGCTGTGCCAATCGGCGAAGGCGCAAGCGCCAACGTCATCTGTGCGTGCACTGGCACGTACAGGGTGCCGTCGGCATCCAGGCTGAGCTGCATCCCAGGATAGGAGAGATTGATGCGAGCCGAGTTATAGCGCCAGAGCACCTGTCTTGTTTGACTGCTGACGCCATATACGTAGCCGTCTTTGCCAAGGAAGTACAGAGTCCCCTGTGCGTCCACCAAGATATTACTCTTGATGCCGCCTCCCCAGCCGCTGGCCGGCACATACTGCTGCTTCCATCTGAGTGTGCCATCCGAATTGAAAGCATGGACGAAGCCGTTTTCCGCACCAATGTAGACGGTGCCGTCGGCGCCAATCGCGGCAGTGCGATCGAAGGCGGCCGTGCCAAGTAGTTGTTGCCACTTCTGGCGCCCATCCATCGTCACGGCCAGCAGAGCATCGTTATTGGTGAAGTACATCGTTCCGTCGTCAGAAACGGCCGGGCCGGCCAGATAGCTCCCGCGCTTCACGATCGGAAGAAACCACCTGATTTGTCCGTCCGGAGTGAACGACCACACTGTGGCCACCGAGGCGAAGTAGAGGTTGCCCGCGGCATCATAGACCACAGGAATACGGCGAGCGGTCCCATATGTACTGTTGTTCAATCGGTAGCGCCATCTGAGAGTGCCGTCGGCTCGATTCAAAGCGTAGAAGTAACCGTCCTCGGACACGAAGTGGACCGAGGAGCCATCAGGGCTAATGGAGACAGGCGTATGCAGATGATTGGCTCGGAAGGACCACAACGTCTGCCCGTTGGGATCCAGGGCGTAGACGTAATCGTTTTCCGACGTTATGTACAGTTTGCCATCCGAGGCAACCGTGGGCGGGAACTCCACCCAGGTCTCATGCCCGGTGCTCGCGGGGCTAAATAGCCACTTCATCTGCCCGGTTTCGGAGTCGATAGCATAAACGCCGGCCATGCCGGCAGCAAGGTAGAGGGTCTTGTTAGCTCCAATGCCCATCTGCCGGTGGTCGGTGCCCCAGTGATCGGTGGCGCGAGTGAACCTCCACCGAACGATCGGCATCTCTTGCGGACCCACGTAGGGGCTGCGGCTATTGTGCTGGGCGTTCTGACCGTAGGTCGGCCAGGGAGTGCTGGCGAGAGGATTTGTGTCAGCCCAAGTCTCCCAGGCCAACAGGCCGATGGCCACACTGACAAGAATCACGGCAGCGGCTCCGAGGACGAGTCTGCCCAGATAGAGCCTCCGTGGAAGGTCTGTGATCCTGGTCGTTCTCATGGTTTTGGACCTGTTCTCAGCAAAACCAATCCCCCTACGGCTTGAGCCATACTGCAGTATCGCTCACTCCGTTGCTTGTCCAAACGTACCGCCACTCCCGGACGAGCCGCGAGAATTCGGCCCATTCGTCCGACGCGGGTTTGGCATCTATGGCCCGAGAACCAGGGGCGGTGGATGCACACGGAAGAAACCAGTTGATGTTGTCCACGATCATAAGGCCGCCCGGTCGCAGCTTCGGGAGGGATCGAAGCGCACATTCCCCTCGCCACATTCCGTCGACTGAGACAAAGCCCAACTGGCTCGGTGCGAACTCCTCCACCACCTCCGCATATGGATTCGTCCTCACCGCCACGGCCGTACCCGCCCGGCTTTGCTGGGCAAGATTGTTCCTCAGATGATAGCTGCCAGTATCACCCCAAGCGGTGACTTGCCCGCCGTCCCCGACCGGCGCCAGCCGATAGTCCACATTACTTATGCTTGATCTCTTCAGCTGATTGAGCACCCGCTCGTACCATGCCTGATTGTGTTCAACGCTCACCAGCTTGGCGACAAGCCGAGCGAACCACAGAGTACTCCGACCGGAGCCCCATTCCACTCCAACGTCGTCAGGTCTGAGTAGGCTCTCCAACAACCGCGTGGCTTGTTGCGTGAACCAGGGATCAGAAGGATTCGTCCATTCGTGCAGCATGACTCTGACCCTGTCCCCCAGGTATCTGGGCGTCCAATACCGTACCGCGCTCATGCATTACCTCCGACGTCGCCAGAGTCGACATTAATCCTTCCAAAGCTTCCATCTGGCCTGCTTCGAGTTCCAGAGACAATCCAGCGTAACAGCATCCTTGTAGGTATCCATGCAGGCCCAGAACCCTGTATGCTTGTACGATACGATCTCCCCCGCCTCCGCGAGATGCTGCAGCGGTTCGCGCTCCAGAATCGAGTCCTCCTGCAGAAAGCTGAACACGTCGCGTTGGAAGACGAAGAAGCCACCATTCACCCAGTCCCGCATTCGGGGCTTCTCCATGAACTCCCTGACGGCCCCGGACTCGTCCAGCCGCAATAGACCGAACTGCGAGAGCGGAGTGACCGCCGTGATGGTGGCAATTCTGCCATGCTGACGGTGGCTGCGCTCCAACTCGAGCAAGTCGATGTCGGCCACCCCGTCGCCATAAGTAACCATGAAGGTGTCCCCGTCGATGTACGGCTCCGCCCTCTTGATCCTGCCCCCGGTGTTCGTTTCCTGCCCGGTGTCCACGAAGGTGATGCGCCACTCTTCGGAGTCCTGGTGGAGATAATCAATGCGCGGCTCACAGCCTGGGGCCGTGGCCAGCGTAAAGTTGTGGCGCCGCCAGAGGTCTCCGTCGACGAAGTACTCCTTGATCTTCTCCCCCTTGTAGCCGAGCAACAGCACGAAGTCGTTGAAGCCGTAATGTGAGTAGATCTTCATGATGTGCCACAGGATCGGCCGGCCTCCGATCTCGATCAACGGTTTCGGAATGGACTCGGTCTTTTCCTGCAGCCTGGTCCCTTTGCCGCCGCACAGGATCGCTACTTTCATCCTCTGCTCCGTGCAAAATAGAAATCATCCAGCCGAAAGCTTCCACGCAGGTTGGCGACTCTAACCTGCACACGCGCCCTGGCTGCCCCCGGCGCGATTCTGATGGTGCCTCCGACTCGGCTCCATTCCTGTGTCGCCTCTTGCCAGCCAGCGACCGGCCTGGACTCGATCAAGCCGCCATACTGATTGAGCGACTGGACCTCCAACGCGGCCTTGCCGTTCAACAACCGTTCCTGGACCCGCACCGCAACCGACACCTCGTATGTAGCCCCCGCGACCACAGGCACATCTTGATAGACAACATACGACCCGCCCCTACTGGAGGCTTGCAGCATAGAGTAGCTTCCCGACGCCGCGGAGGTGCCGTCCAGTCGAACCACAGCCGACATCCAGGGTGGAACAACCCAGGCCTGGTTCCATTCGCCCACCGTGCTTCCTTCTTCGAAGCCGGGGTCAACAAGCAGGTTACTGGACGCGGTTTCTACAGTACGCACCGGCGTCGAGGGTCGGCTCATCGACGAGGACGGCAGACCTGGCCCATCAGGGGGCGGAATGGGCGTGGTATTCAGCGTCGCGTAATCGTTCGCAGCGTAGTAAGGTGAGGCGACCTCCTCTCGGAAGGCTTCTCGAGAGAGAGGACCTTGATCCTGCAGGATGCTGAAATCGACGCCCTCGGTATTCTTTTCATCGAACCAGACCAGCGCCTTCACCTTGGGGAAACGGCTCGGAATCTGCTGTCCCAGGATGTCATGAATCCGCTCGGCCTTCAGCTCGTCGCTCCAGCTCTCCAGGCTGGTTTCCGCGATCATGATTGGCTTGGAGAGGCTGCTAGCTAGCAGATCGTAGTCTGTGCCAAAGGTGTCCACGAAGTCGTCGCGTCCACCGCGAAAGGGGTAGCCGTCCAACGCAACCCAATCGACGTATTCGTCCCCAGGGTAGGTGTCCATGATTGGGGAGGCGCCATGGTCGCTCACGTGCGGAGACCACACGAATGTTACGTTGATGGCCCCCTCAGACCGGAAGACCTGCACCACGTGGCGCCACGCGGCGATAAAGTCAGAAATCTGCGGCTCCTGATAGGCACGCCAGAGGTACCAGGTGGCGTTCTGTTCCCACATCATCCTCAGGAAGATGGGATGTCCCCAGTCTCGTAGCTGATTGGCCCAGGTCACCAGATAATCATCCCGATCACCGGCCGCCACGGAGGCCAGAGATCGGGTTCCGTTACCGAAGCCTGGCTGCCACGAAAGCATGGGGATACTTCCGGACGCACGCACCGCCTCTGCCCATGACACATCGAATTGTTTGCCATAGTAGGGAGGGTTGTCGCTGTAGCGATGAACGATGGATAGTCCCTTGCCGATGGTTTCTTCGAACACCGTGACATCCCCAGGCACGTTCACACGCTCTCCGACCCATGCTCCCAAGTACACACGCGGAAGACTACCGACTGGAATCTCGGATACCTCTTCCAGAGGCGCCTGACTGGTACTATTGGAAGCCTCGATCTCCTCGGCTGGGTAGGTCACCTCGTCCGGTTGTTGCTGCTGGACTCCACCGACATATGCTGCTGCCAACCCAACCAGCCCTAGTGTCACTACGACGGCAGCGCCAGCCACCCATAACAGTCGGCGCATTTCTAACAAACGACGCGGGCGTTGTGGCAGGATCACCATTGCAGTGCACGCTTGCAGCCGTTCTCCCAGCCGCGCACGCTGGCTTCCGATCTCCCGGCTGAACTCTGCCACTCCTGGAAAGTAATCTCCCAAAACATCCACCCTGAGCAATGCGAACTATCTCCTCGCTATTCTAAAAGCATACGACCGCGGGCTTAACCTCGGCTGACAGACCATGGAGAACCGGTCTGTCAGTTCTGTCATCAGGGGAAGAACGCCCTATGATCAGGCCCTCGCTCAGTTCGTAGTCAGCGTTCGGGCCACCGAGCCTTGTAAACGACCATCACGTCACCACCCTGCATCGGCTGGCGAGTAGCACCGGGCCAATCGCCCACTTCTATTGAATGGATCGGCGTGAAGATGTCTGCCATGGCCGCCATCTCCGGATACCATTCTGGCCAAACCACCAGATAATCGGGTCTCTTCTGTCGCAAGTACTCGAAGACTCCCTGCCGACCATCCTCAGCCAGGTAGGGGAGAATTCCCGCCTCTGCTATCCCCACGGTATCCAGCACGCGGCGATTAGAGATGAACGTGATTGCGCCGATATCGTTTAGCGCAATGTAAGCGCTGGGCGGAGTGTTGTCCCGAATCCACCTCCCCATCTCCACCTGGACCCTCTGAATGCTGCGTACGTCGCCGGCATACTGTGAGGCCCAGCGTGTCGCGTCCAGTAACGCATCGCCAAGTGTCACGGCTGTCACTAGAGCGAAGAGAATCCCCGCCGATACCTGAAAGCGGACCCAGGGAATCCTGCGCCGCCACCACCCACCAACGGTCAACTCCACAAGGGCGCTAATCCCAAATGTCCCGAAGAGGATAGCCCACGGGATCAGCGGCATCAGATAGCGCTCGTGATGGCGCAAGTTGGGGGCAACCATAGAATTGAACAGGGGCAGCGCGACAAACCACAGCAAGCTCAGCGCTGCCAGTGACCGTACGCTGCGGTTATGCCGGGCGAGTCGGATCCACAGCACAACCCCAACGGGAATAAGCAGTCCTAGAAGGAAATCGTCAGTGCGCAGACTCTGAACCGCATTGCGCAGATACCATAGATCAGGAAATAGCCGCGGTCCCGTGTAGGGACCCGCCCCTTGGGGAAGGCTCTGCGCCATGAAGGTGTTCCCAAAGACACCACCGCCGGTGCTCACAGTGTAGGCAAGCCTGACGACCAGAGCTCCTATCAATGCCATGATGGGGAGTATGGTCTTGGGCTTGCATAGGTGCAGTAACACGGGCCTGTGCGAGAAGAAACCCGGCTGCACCAGCAGGGAAAGGACTGACCAGCCAATCACCATACCCAACAGTACGAATCCCCCCGGTCGAGCCAGAGCCGCGAGCGCGAGCAGGATGGACCCCAGGGCGAGAGTGGGAGTGCGCCTCAGACCAGGCCGCGTGAAGAGTAGTAGCCCCCACATCGTCAGAGCGGTAAATAGCGTGGTCTCCATCCCAGAGAAGGACGCCCAGACCCATCGTCCGGTGACCGCCACAAAGACAGCGGCTACCAAGGCTAGCTTGCGATCGGACTTCATAGATAGCGTGACATAGTACACCGCCACGTTGCAGGCCAAGTAGAAGAACACGCCCAGGACAACCGCCGGAACTACGAACTGTCCCGTAGCCAAGTAGAACAGGGCAAGGAGCGCAGTCCAAAGCGGACTCGTGGAAGCCGACGTCGGCTCGCCCGGGTTGTACGAAAAACCCTGCCCAGTAGCCAAATTCCTGGCAATGTTAAAGTGTATCCAGGCGTCATCCAGCGGCATCCCCAGTGCCCCAACAACCCCCTGCTCTCGAACTAGGAACAGTGCCACCAGCGCCGCCGAGACGGCACCGATCGTCCCCAGAGCCATCGTCTCCCCAAAGGAGGGCACTATCCTGCTTGCCAGTCGTAGCTTGTCGATTTGAATTGCTGACAATTCGTCCACGCCCCCTATCGTCCGGCGCCCAGCGCCTGTTGCTGGGCGGGTCTTGCCGCCACAGCTGCCTCATAATGGAAGACCTTCACCCCCTGGAACTCCTTCGCATCCACGAGCCGATACCGCTCTTCCACAAATCGACGTGCCAGCCCCTGAGGGTCAACAAAAGCCGAGTGGCTGTCAACCAGCCAGAAGGAGTCCCGTCCGTTCAAAAGCTGGTCCATCCGAGGCAGGTCTTCCTCCCCCATACGCGGCTCCAAGGAATTCGCGGTAAGGACATCCTCGGGCAAACCGCGCTCCTCCAGTTGCTTCGCCTCTCCGGCGGCATAGTAGTCGAACGCCAGTTGGGCATCCGTTGCCAGGAAGAGCGTCAGTTCCCTGGGCGCCGCGCGCGCCGTCACGTAGCTTGCCACCAGATTCCATTCCTCTTTAGGTATGACCGAATAGAGCCGGTACAAGGAGACGACATTGAGCACCAGCAACAGCCCCAGCAGCACGCTGCCCAATCTCCACCGCTTCAAAGTGACGAGAGTGATGGCGATCAACAAAAGGTAGGGTCCAGACACGTAGATCAGGGCCCTGGATAGGAAGACAGGCTTGACCTGGCTCACAAGGAAGAGTCCAGCGACTGGCACTACGAACAGGACCAGCGGGATGAGATATTGTCTCCATCCTGCGCGCACAATGACCAGGAAAGCCAGGAGCAGCCCTCCGATCACTACGATCTCCTGCCCTCTGGGTATCTGCCAATGGGGTAAATAGGCGCTGGTAATCTCGAACAGGAACCCTCGTAGCGTGCCCACCGTCGGCGTCTCGACCCAGTACTCCTCGTGAGATCGCATCTGACTCAGCATGCTAGGCACCCAGGGAAGCCACAGCACCCCCAAAGCCGCCTGGCTCAGCAGCCAAGGACGGAGAGACCCGGTCGGGAGGACTGGGCATCTGGTCGATGGGGTGCGGAAGTGACGCGTTAGCATTAGCATCACCGCGATCCCTTCTGCCATGACAAAGAAGACCGCACTGAGCTGGCTATACAGGGCCAGGGCTGTCGTCATCGTGTAGGCAACCCAACTCCACGCTCCACCTCTCTTCAGGGCGCGAACCAGAAAATAGGCGGACAGGGCACACATGAGGGCCAGGAGTGAGTACATCCTCACCTCTTGCGCGTACCAGACCTGGAAGGGCGAGACCGTCACTAGCAGCGCAGCCACTACTCCCACGCGGCGCCCCGCAACTTCACGGCCCAGAAGGTAGGTAGCGGGAACAACGGCTATCCCCAGCAACGCCGAAAGCAGCCTTGATGAAAACGGAGTATCCCCCAGCCAGAGCCAATAGTGCAGGAGGGTATGGTACAGCGGCGGATGAGTATCCTTAGCGACGATGATTTCCATCATCCGGTCCAGCGGCTGCCGGGCGACGAAAATGCTAAAGGCCTCATCCAGCCAGATGCTCTTTGCATCCAGGGCAAAAAGCCTCGTCAGCGTCGCCAGCAACACAACGACAGTGAGGGTGACGATCTCCCAGCGCAGCTTGCTCTGTGTGGCGCTCCGCTCAGTGGCGGAAGTCATAGTAAGCACGCTTTGGGTCATGGCTTCATCCTTCCACAGTCTGCTCGAACACCTTTTCGATCACAGGGCGGACGGCGGCCAGACTGTAGAGCTCCAGGGCACGGCGCCGAGCCGTCTGCCCAATGATCCTGGCCAACTCGTTGTCGGACAGAAGTCGATCCAAGGCCCGCCCCAGCGCGGCGATATCGCCTGGGGAGACAACCATTCCTCCGTTGCCCACCTGACGTGGCATGTCGGAGATAGCCGACGCGATGACCGGAACGCCCATCGCCAGCGCTTCTGGCAACTTAGCCGGCATCTGTCCCAGGGCCAGGGGGCTGAGCCGTTGAGGAAGCATGACCACATCCGCCATCGCAAGAAAGGCCGGGGCCTGATCGAAGGGCTGAGGTCCCAGGCAGATAACCCGTTCTCTCTGACGTAGACTGTCCAGATAGGGCGTGTGCCCTCCAACCACAACCAGCCGCGTCTCGGGATGACAAGACATCTCGATGGCCCCCAGTATGTCCTCCAGTCCCTTGTGCGGTTGCGGCCTGCCCAGGAAGAGCACCACCTTGTATCTCTCCAGCCCCCATTGCCGCCGCAGCGTTTCCCGGTCGTAGAGGGCGGGATCAAACAGATCGGTGTCGACGGCTTGGGGCACCACGGTCCCACCGAACATCTTTTGAAAGTAGCTGGACACCGAGGTGACGTGATCGGCCCGCCTCACCAACTTCTCCATGGCCAGGGTGAGCGGGTAGGCGTTAGGATGAGACCACTGCTTGAACGAGAGCAGCAGGTTCTTGCTCATATGGTAGCTGTACGGATAGCAGTGATATATCTCGCGGTCATCGATGTCCACCACCACCGGCGTTTTGCGCCGCCTCCGCGCCAGAAGCGCAACCCCCAGACTGGTAGTCTTGGGCTTTGACGCGTAGATGACGTCGCCGGTTAGGGAGTCCAGCAAATCGGTCACTGATCGGGTGAAGCCAGGTAGCTTGCGAACCGGCACCGGCACGTAGCGACAGGGCCACGGAAACGCGCCATAGCCGTCCTGGTCGCCAGGAAACACCGGCGCGACGACCTCCACCTCATACTTGGCCGCCAGAAGCTGGGCCAGGATCCTCGATCGCGGCAACGTATGGATAGTACAGTCGGCCGTCAGCATGGAGATCTTCCGTCTGCGCATCCGAGCCCTCTACGTCCTCACCGAGACGCGGGCATCCCCGGCGTGCCGTTTGCCTTGGTAGTATCGTCCGGCCACCCAGAGTCCAGTTGCCAGCCCCCAGAGTTGGTAGAGGCTGACCAACTCCAACTCCAGATTACGCTTTGAAAGCCCCATGAGAGCCAACAGCGGAACGTCCTCCCATAAGCGAACCAATAGCATGCGTAGCGCAAAACTATCGCGATGGACGACGATGTGCTTGGAAAGAAAGGCCGCGATACCGCGAGCGTAATCGGCCCGCCGTCTGCGGGCCTGGGACCGCGAGCGCCACTGGTCGTGATAGATGGTTGCCTCGGGTTGATAAACGATCTTCGCTCCCGCCTTCAAGACGCGGTAGAGGAGGTCAAGATCCTCGGCTGCGAAATGTCTGGTCCCCGGACCCAGCTCCTGATCGAAGCCACCAATTCGCAAGAAAGCCTCGCGCCGGAACGATATGTTGGAGCTACTTCCTATCCCCCAGGGATAGGTTCTCCCCTTCCACTGTCTGCGCTGGCGCGATAGCATAAGGGCCACGCCCACCTTGCCCGAGCCGTCGCCGTACGGAAGCACACTACCCGTCACACACTGTACCTCCGGGTCCATTTCGAAGGTCTCGACAACCCGGCCGATGCAATCCTCATCCACAAGACAGTCGTCATCGGTGATGAGCAGTAGGTTACTGGCGGCAGCTTGTGCTCCGAGATTCCTGGCCGCTGACGTGCCACACCCCCCGCTGGCTAGATAGCGCACCGCCGACCAGCGAGCCGTCCACTCTACCACCATCTCCTGCGTGCTTGGATCGCGCCCGTCATCCACCACAATCACCTCATCGGGCACTACGTGACTGTTGCTCAGCGAAAGGATAGCTCGCTCCAGGTAGGCAGGACGATCCATGGTTGCGATAACGGTGGCCAACTTCATCCGAGACGCTCTCCTACATGGTCTTTCACAGAATAACGTGGTATATGGTCGGGCGCTGGCTCCCCTCCCCCATGGCGGGCAGAGCCCTTAGGAGTGGGCAGATATTGGGTTTGGCAGCCAAAGCAAGACGAATCCTGCCACTCCTGAGGGCAGAGCTGCCCGCCACTACGGGGACGGACCACGTCTAGTTCTGATGACTGTATCGAGTCATGGGCGGCGCTGATGGCGCCCAGGAAGTTACAGAGCGATGGCTACCGATTCGTGCATCCAGGCCAGGTTCCAGGCTACGTGGCGGCTCTCGGACAGTGATTGTTCTTCTCTGCGCGTCAGGTGGAAGAACGCGGCCCGCACGGCGTGGCGCCCCGCGCGGAAGCCTGCACACGAGACGCCCTTTGCCAAGCGCAAGGGGGAGGGGGCCTTACCCTCCACGTACCCCATCCGGGCCGAGCACCTCCCGTTCATGGCGGCCCGCCGCAGGAAGAACCCACGCGTCAGGCGCGCGGCCGGCACGACATGTCTCACTCTGGCGACAGGGGCGTAGTAGATACTCCTGCCCGCCTGCTCCAACCGCCAGCATAGGTCTACCTCGTCCATCAGGTAGGTCGGCGTGCCACCACGTCCCAGGTCAGTCGCAAACCCACCCACTTCCGCGACAGCTGCCCGCTGAAACGAGATGTTGGCACCGAACGGGTAATGGGGATATCGGCATACTGCACGCTCTGGCCCGTAGTCCAGGATGCTGAGGTATGCCAGCAACTCATCGCCCAGCCAGGTAGGACGGTCAGCCTCCCAGATGGGGTCGATGCGTCCGCCCACGGCCGCTGCGTCGGTTTCCCGATAGGTCCGCAGCAGCTCCCAGGCCCACACCCGGTCTACCAGCGCGTCGTCATCCACGAAGGCGACGATCTCGCCCTGGGCAGCCTCCATGGCAGCGTTGCGGGCAAATCCCAGTCCCGGACGAAGCTCACGAACGTATCGCACCGACTGTCCCGACCGAGCCATCCCGTCGACCACCCGCCGCACGAAGCTCGTATCTTGCCGGCTGTTATCGATGACTAGCAGTTCCAGCCCTCCAGGTGGCAAGGGGTCCAGTACCATCACGCTCAGGAGAGTGTTTTCCAGACTGGCTCGCTCGCCGCTGGTGCACACAGCTATCGTAAGATCCGGCAAACTTGTCCACCTCCTCGGGCGATGGGTAAGCTTCTCGCGCAGGCTCTCAAGTATCATTCTTGCTCTACGCGGTGAAAACCACGTTAACGTCGGAAGGTACGCTGATGACGGCCTGTTCATGCGCACAACTGGACTTAGACAACCTAGTGTTCGACCACACTGGTTTTGTCATTCTGAGGCGCGCACGCCGAAGAATCCGCGCCCTGGGGATACGGATTCTTCGCGCTGCGGCGCTCAGAATGACAGGTAGCGTCTTCTCTGT